>DAPKRQ010000088.1:0-22848 GCA_031800475.1 Myxococcales bacterium LLY-WYZ-16_1 | reverse complement strand
CCAGACGATGTCCACGAAGTGCCAGTACAGGCCAAAGTTTTCGACAATGGCGTGCCGTTGCTGGGTGACGCGGCCTTGCTGGACCCGGAGCGCCACCCACACCATCAGGCCAGCCCCGACCACCATGTGGAGGGCATGCATACCGGTCATGACGAAGTAGAAGCCATAGAACAGCTCCAACTGGCCGGCGAACGCATCCGGTGAGACCCCCGCCGGGATGCTTGCGTGAGCCAGAACGTCGTCTGCCGAAAAGAAGCGACCGGGCACCAAGGAGTGCTCGAACTTCTGGGCGTATTCGAAGGCCTTCACCACCAAGAACACGCCGCCGAGGAGCGCCGTGGAACCGAGCCACACCAGCGTGGGCTTGCGACGGCCCAACTGGGCGGTCCGCACACAAAGCGCCATCGTGAAGCTCGAGCCAATGAGGACGACCGTGTTGAACGTGCCCAACACGACATCAAGATGGTTGCTCCCGGCGTCGAAGGCTTCGAGATGCAGGGACCGATAATACAGATACGCCGCGACGAGCCCCCCGAAGAACATGATCTCCTGGATCAAAAACGCCCACATCCCGAGGGTGGCGCTGTCCCGCTGCTGATTCAGGTCGGCGAAATGGTGGTCGAGCTCAGGGTGGTGATGCTCGAAGTCGCGCTCCGTGGGCGAGGGTGGTTCCAGCACCTGGCTTTCATGGTCCGCGATCGGCCCCTTCAGACGATCCGGTGCCTCGACACTGGTACTAGACACTGCGCACGTCTCCCGTTCGGGCCACCTGATGCTCGATGGGCTCGCTGAAAAGCTCGTTTTCGTAGTTGTAAGGCTCGTGATCCATCACGGGCACCCCTTCGAAGTTGAACTGGGTGGGCGGCGATTGGATCTCCCACTCGAATCCAGCAGCCCGCCACGGATTCGGTGCAGCCCGCGCTGCGTAGCGAAGGGACCAGATGAAATAGAGCACCGGAAGCACGTACCCGACGCCGAGGATCGACGCCCCTGCCGTCGATAGCACGTGCAGGAACTGAAACTCCTCTGGATAGATGTGGTAGCGCCGCGGCATTCCCAGGTAGCCCAAGACGAACTGGGGCAAGAACGCCAAGAAGAAGCCCACGTAGATGAGTCCTGCCGAGAACCGTGCGGTGCTCATGGGGTACATGCGCCCGGTGATCTTCGGCCACCAAAAGTGGAGCCCACCCAAGTAGGCCATCAACGTGGCACCCACCATCACGAAGTGAAAGTGTGCCACGACAAAATACGTGTCGTGCACGTGGAGGTCGAGGCCCAAGGTCCCGAGGAACACGCCGGTGAGGCCCCCTACCAAGAACAAGCCGATGAACCCCAATGCGTACAACATGGGCGCCGAGATCTCGATGGAGCCTTGGAACATGGTGGCGATCCAGTTGAACACCTTGATGGCCGAAGGCACCGCGACCACCATCGTCAGAAGCGAAAACGCCATGCCGGCATAGACGGACTGGGAACTCGTGAACATGTGGTGGCCCCAAACGAGAAAGCCGACCACTGCAATGGCCAAAGACGAAAAGGCGATGAACTTGTATCCGAAGACCGGTTTTCGGGAAAAGCACGAGATGATCTCGCTGATCACGCCCATGCCCGGGAGCAGCATGATGTACACCGCCGGGTGACTGTAGAACCAAAACAGATGCTGAAAGAGGACCGGATCGCCGCCGAGCTTCGGGTCGAATATCCCGATGCCGAGCCCACGCTCCACTGCCACGAGCAAGATGGTGATGGCCACGACCGGCGTTCCGAGAAGCATGATGATGCTCGTGGCGTAATGCGCCCACACGAACAGCGGCATCCGAAACCACGTCATGCCCGGCGCGCGCATCTTGTGAATCGTCACCAGGAAGTTCAGTCCGGTCAGGATCGAAGAAAATCCGGAAATGAATACGCCGAGCGCAGCCCACATGACATTGCTGTTGGCGTAGGTGGAGCTGAAGGGGGTATAGAAGGTCCAACCGGTGTCCACCCCGCCGAGCGCCGCGGCGATCACCGTGAAGAGGCCGCCCACCATATAGATGTACCAGCTCAACAAGTTGATCTTCGGAAACGCCAGGTCCTTGGCGCCGATCATGATCGGGAGCAAGAAGTTCCCGAGGGTCGCCGGGATCGACGGTACCAGGAAAAAGAACACCATGATGATCCCGTGCAGCGAGAACATCCGGTTGTAGGTATCCGATTCGACGAACCACGGCCCGGGTGTCGACAGCTCGAGACGCATCAATGTGGCAAAAATGCCGCCCAGCGCGAAAAAGAAGGTTATTCCGAACAGGTACAGAATCGCGATGCGCTTGTGGTCGACCGTGAGCAGCCACGATCGGACGGTGTGGCTCACGTTCAGGTAGTTGCTTTGGGGCGCAGAGCCCTCGACAGGCACGCTCGTGGCAGTCATCGCAACCGCTCTCCTTGTGGCTTCGGCTGGTCCGGCTCGAGCAGCGCTTGCTCGGCCGGGGAACGGTCGAGGGACCTCAGGTAAGCCACCAGCTGGTTCAGGCCCTCTTCATCGATCTGTCCTTGGTAGGTAGGCATCACCGCGTCATACCCAGCCACTACCTTGGCGTTGGGACGAAGGACCGACTCTCGAATGTAGTTCGCATCGCCCCGTACTCGGTGACCACCCCGGAGCAGCCGCGTCCGGTCGTAGATGCCCGCCAGACTCGGACCGCGAGCGTTTTTCGAGTCGTTGTGGCAACTGCCGCAGGCGTGGCGTTCGAAGAGCCGCTCACCCTGCTCCTCCATCGAAATGATCTCTTCTCCTCGCGAGATCCACTCCTGGTAATCGCCTTCGCCCATCACGACCACTCGGCCCACCATCCGGCTGTGCTCGGTGCCGCAGTATTCGGCGCAGAAGAGGTGAAACTCGCCCTCCTTCGTCGCTTCGAACCACATTTGCGTGTAGCGGCCCGGTAGCACGTCTCGCTTGAGACGAAACGCCGGGATGAAGAAGCTGTGGATTACATCTTCGGACGTCATGGTCAGCTTGATCTGGGTGTTTATGGGCACATGCAGTTCATTGATCTCGCGCTTCCCGTTCGGGTGCTGGATCTTCCACATCCACTGTTTCCCAGTGACGAAGATCTCGGTCGCGGTATCGGGCTGAACGTATGCGTTCACGAACAGCCTCGCTCCCCACACGAACAAGATCGTGACCACGAACAGCACCGGCATGGACCAAGCGACCTCGAGCCAGGTGTGGTCGTGCCCGTTGGGCTTCACGTAATTTCCGGTACCGCGCCGGTACCGAACAACGAAGTAGGCGCCAACCATGAATGTGATCACTGCGGCCAGGCCGCAGGAGATCATGAAGAACCAAAACAGTTGCTCATACTCGGCGGCGAAAACGCTCGCCGTCTGTGGCAAAAGAGGCGCAGGGTTCATCAGGTCGTACTCTCTTTCGGGGCCGCAGATGCCCGCCGTCGGTCTCGCCACAGCGATGTACCGGCGAACGCCAGCAAGCCCAAAACGGTCAGCACTCCGGCGACGCGCAGAAGACGCATGATCGCGAGACTGTATTTGCCCTCGAGCGGGTTGTAGTTGAAACAGTACAGGATCACCCGGTCCACCAGAGAACCGATGCGACCGTCCGTAGCTCGTACCAAGGCGAGACGAAGCGCACGGGGATCGTAATCGATGCCCAAAAGGTATTGAGACAGGTGGCCGTCGGGCGTAGCCACCATGATGGCGCTGGGATGGGCGAACTGGTCGGTTTCTTCGTCGAACTCGTAGGAAAACCCGACGCGCTCGGCCAGAGTGTCGATAGCCGCCTGCTCGCCGACCAAGAAGTGCCAGCCCGACTTGCTGCCCTCACGGCGGTATCGGCTTTGATACATCTGCTGCTTTTCGGCGGCGAGTTCGGGTGTTTCTCGCGGGTCGATGCTGACCGCTACCACGTCGAAGTCGCGACCGACCGACAGCTCGTCCACCGTATTGAACGCGCGAAGTGCTCCATTCAATACCATCGTGCAGAGCATCGGACACTCGTAGTAGACCAAAGCGAGCACCACCGGTTTTTCGCCGAAGAAGTCGCCGAGCCGAACGGTCTCGCCCGCTGCGTCTCGAAACTCGAGTTCCAGCGGTAATCGAGCGTCCAGGTTCTGTTGGATGTCGATCTTTTCGAGAATTTCTTCCCGTCCCTGCACGGCGCCCCGTTCGCCCTCGCGGACTTCGAAGCCTCCACGGGCATCCGGTGTGGCTCGTGCGTCGTTGGCCAAACTGCACAAAAGGGCCACGAGCGCGGCCCATGCGATGCTCACCGGAGTTGGTTTCACGGGGACACCTCCTCGGAGTCGACCGACTCCGAAGCCTGTTCGGTTTTTGTCGGGTCCGAAGCTCGTGGAGTCGCCGCGTCGGACTCCCGGCCGGACCTCGCAGCGGTCGACGTAGCCGGCTCCGTGCCGGTCGTCGCCTCGAAGGCGTCGACCTCGGTTTCGGCTTCGCCGGTTCGGGCCGACGCGGGCTCCGCCGGTGCCTCCAGTTCGACCGCATCCTGTTCCGCCGTACTCGCCGGCTCCGCGGGAGGCGGCGCTTCGGTCTCCCCCGCGCCCGTTTGCACCGGTCCGAAGCGGACCTCTGCCTCGCCCTTGTCCCACCGAGGCAGCTGCCGCCGTTCGAGCAGTCGGTCTGCAGCACGGCCCACGGGTATGTGCACGAGCCCACGGTCCCGGTCGATGTACCCGTAGCTGTCGAGGAAGCGGCCCTGGTTGGTCTGGTAGCGCTCCCATTCCTCCCCCGGATTCGCCTGAAGACGCGGGCGGGCAGGAATCTCCCGTTCGTAGACGGGGGACGTCGGCGGCCGCCGAGCCAGCTCCAGGTCCTGGAAGGTGTCCAGGAACACCCAAGCACCGAAAAAGCCGCAAACCATCAGGGCGGCCAGGGAGATGCCCGTGACCACCACCGGACCGACGCGAGCATCTGACGGTTCATAGGCGCGCCCAGCCCCGATCGCTGGCTGGGGGTCCCGCTCAGTGGGCTTGCTCATGGGCCAGCTTCTCCATCCATCGGGGGTCCCGTTCGACCCGTAGACTGCGGCGACCGAGCTGCCACAGGAACACCACGGCCCACAGGCCGAACAACCCAAAGGGCGCGGCCACGTGGGCAAAGTGCAGCTTCAGCTCCAAATGATTCTCCGTGGGCATCAGCTGCCAGTAGAGGTCTACCAGGCGCATCACCAGCAATAGCCCCGCGATCGACGTCAACGTCACCATGTGACGCTTGGTCTGCCGAGTCAAAAGCAGCAGAAACGGCAGCGCGAACTGCCCGAAAACCAGCAAGAACGCCAGATGCTGATACCCGCCCTGGGTGCGGTGGGCATACCAGACGGCTTCTTCCGGCACGTTCGCGTACCAAATGATCACGAACTGGGAAAAGTTCAGGTACGCCCACAAGGCGACCAGGGCGAACTGGATCTTACCGAGATCGTGAATGCGTTCGACGGTGGCGACCTCACCGAGCTGAGTCTGACGCCGCGCAAAGTTCAGGACCACCAAGGTCAAAGCCATGGCGCTGAGCGCCTGCGCTTCCACGAAGATCAAGCCATAGATGGTCGAAAACCAGTGGGGTTCCAAAGACATGGCCCAATCGAAAGCCGCGAAGGTCATCGTCAAAAAGTAGAGCACCATACCGGGCCCGCTGATCTTGACGAGCCAGTGGACCCAAGCCCCGTCTGCGGTTTCTTCCAATCGTTTCGAAGGATGGGTCAGAGACCAGGCCAGCCCGATCCACACCGCGAAATATAGGGCCGCCCGTCCCAACCAAAAGGGCTGATTGAGGTACGGAGATTTGTGCTGCAGCAAGTGGTCGTGGGCGGCCTCTGGTTGCAGCCAGTGGTACAGCTCGGGCGCCCCCACGGCCAAGGGCACGAACAGCAGCGGCATCACCCACACCGTGCGTGCACCGGCCTCCAGGATGCGCTGAATGACGAAGCCCCATGCACCTCCGGTCAGGTGGTGCAGCATCAACAGCCCCACCATTCCCAGTGGAAACGACAAGGTGAACATGTACCCGAACACCCAGCCTCGGTAGAACTCCGTGGGATCCGTCCACCATGCCACACCGGCCCCCAAACCACCCAAGACCGCCAGGGTGAGCGCGATGTTTCGGAGCTGGCCGAAGACCCTCGGCAACTGATCGCTCATCAGTGGTGCCCTCCTGAGCCATGTTCGCCGCCGTGTCCGTCGTCCGGCCCCGACGACAGGGCGGCCTTCTCTTCGGAGGTCAGGTCTCCCTCGGTCATGGCTTGGCTCAACTGAAGCGTCCTCAAGTAAGCCGCGATGGCCCAGCGGTCCGACGTCTTCACGGCCGCCCCGTAGCTGTACATGGCGCCGTAGCCGTTGGTGATCACATCGAAATAGTACCCGAGGGGTGACTCGCGAAGCCTGCTCGAGTGAAACGAGGGCGGCTGCTGAAAGCCACGCTGCACGATCATTCCGTTCCCGTATCCAGTGACACCGTGGCACGGGGCACAGAAGACCTCGAATCGCTCTTTACCGCGGGCCAGCAGGGCCTCGCCGAATTCGACCTCCGGCGGCAACGCGTTGACGTAGCCGCCGCTCGGATTTTTGCCCGTGAAGAACGCCGGCCGATCGTCTTTCAGTCGTCCCCGCGCCACCGTGCCGGGGATCGGATCCCGGGATGCGCGCCCGTCCTCCCACAGCTCCGTCTGCTCCAGGGCGTCGAACCGGGGCGCATCGTGCATGTCCAGCCGGCAAGCCACCGCGGAGCAAGCCAGCGCCATGCCTACGGCGATGGTCCGGCCGCTAATACGGTACATCGGAAACCACATCGGGATTGAGTCCTTCCAAGAAGGTTCGCGTGCCCTCGCCGTCGAACTGCGGGTCTTCGGCTTCGATGCACAGGAAGAACCGGTCGACCGTAGCCCGCTCGAAACTCGGCACGTTGAACAGCGGATGATGCGGCCGGGGCAGCCCGTTCATGAGAATCATGGCCAAGGCCGAGGTGAGCCCGGCGAAAAGAACCGTGCACTCGAACGTGATCGGAATGAATGCGGGCCAGCTATTCAGCGGCTTGCCGCCGATGTTCAACGGGTAGTCGATCACGCTGGTCCAGTACTGCAGGCCGAAGCCAAAGCTAGCCCCAACCACCCCCGCCAGGAACACGATCCAAGGCAGTCGCGTGTACCGCTGGCCGACAGCCTCTTCCATTCCGTGGACCGGCACCGGAGAGAACGTGTCAAACTTCACGTACCCGGCCTTTCGTGTCTCGGATGCTGCTCGCAATAGGTCTTGGGCCGACGGAAACTCCGCCAGCAAGCCGTAGATGTCTCGGCCTCCATCGGGGCCCGTGGTTTCGGGTGCGTTCATTCCTCGATCACTCCTTCGGTCCTTTCGCAGCGTTGTCCGGAACCAACATCCGAATCTCGAACATGGCGATGGCCGGCAGAACCCGGATGAACAGGAAGAGCAGAGTGAAGAACAAGCCGAAGGTGCCGAGGTACATGCCCCAATCCCAGAACGTGGGCTGGTACATGTCCCAAGACGACGGCAGGAAGTCGCGGTGCAAGCTGGTCACCACGATAACGAAGCGCTCGAGCCACATGCCGATGTTCACGACAATCGTCAGCATCCAGAGAGCCCACACGTTCGTTCGGAAATACCGAGACCACAGAAACTGAGGCGTGATGACGTTACAGAGAATCAGGGCCCAGTAGTATTCAGCGTAGGGTCCGCCCATGCGATTCGTCACCATGAACCACTCGAATTGGACGCCGCTGTACCAGGCGATGAAGACCTCCATCCCATAGCCGTAGGCGACGATGAGCCCGGTCGCGAGCATGACTTTGGCGCAGTTTTGGACGTGGCGCTCGGTGATGATGTTTTCGAGCCCGTAGTACCACCGGAACGGCAAGATCAGCGTCAGCACCATGGCGAAACCGGAGTAGACCGCGCCGGCGACGAAGTACGGCGGGAACACCGTGGTGTGCCAGCCCGGGATCACGGACATGGCAAAGTCGAAAGAGACGATGGTGTGCACCGAGACGACCAGCGGCGTAGCCAGCCCAGCCAGAACCAGACTCGCCACCTCGTAGCGATGCCAATGGCGGCCCGAGCCCCGCCAGCCGAGGGACAGGAGACCGTAGAGCCACTGCGCGCCCCGATTCTTTGCCCGGTCTCGCAAGGTAGCCAGGTCGGGAATCAGGCCGACGTACCAAAAGACGACGGAAATGGTCGCATAGGTGCTGACCGCAAACACGTCCCACATGAGTGGGCTTCTGAACTGAGGCCACATGCCCATGGTGTTCGGGTAAGGCAGCAGCCAGTAGGCGAGCCACGGCCGACCGGTGTGCAGAATCGGAAACAGGCCCGCACACGCCACGGCGAAGATGGTCATCGCCTCCGAAAAGCGCGCGATGGCCATGCGCCATTCCTGCTTGAGGAGCAGCAAAATCGCCGAGATCAGCGTCCCCGCGTGACCGATGCCGATCCACCAAACGAAGTTGACGATCGCGAAGCCCCAACCGACCGGGATGTTCAGACCCCAGACCCCGGTGCCTTGGGTGACCAGCCAGGCGATGCTCAAGAACAGAAGCTGAAGCAACCCGAAGGCCCCGAGCAGGCCGAGCAACCAGAGCTTGTCGAGCCGAGGACTCAGCGGAATGTCGCCGATCTTCGTGGTGACCGACTCGAGGCTCTCGCTCGAGCCCACGACCCTGGCTGGCGCCACGTAGCCGCCGGTCGAAGCGGGTTCAGTGGGACCCATGGGTTCCTCCCTTGCCGGCGGCATCGCCGTGGCTTTCCGTCTGGCGTGCAGGAGTCGGTACCGGAAGCTCGTCGTTTCGGTGGAACAGCCGCGCCAGGTAGGTCGTCCTCGGTCGTGTATTGAGTTCGCCGAGCAGAGCGTAGCTCAGGGGGGTCTTCTGCTTGCGGGCTACGTCCGCATCCGGATCGTTCAGGTCACCAAACGAGATCGCTCGGCTCGGGCAGGCTTCCTGACAGGCCGTCTGAATCGAATCGGTCTCGATCCGCTTTTTTCCTTCGACCCGAGCCTGAATGGTGGCTCGGTTGATGCGCTGGACGCAGTAGGTGCACTTTTCCATCACACCCCGTCCCCGGACCGTGACGTCCGGGTTGCGCTGACCCTTGAGTGATTCCTCGTACCAGTCTGCATACAGGTGGAAGTTGAACCTCCGAACCTTGTACGGGCAGTTGTTCGAACAGTACCGCGTTCCGACGCAGCGGTTGTAGACCATCTGATTCAGGCCCTCGGGGCCGTGAACCGTGGCGTTCACCGGACAGACCGTCTCGCACGGGGCGTTTTCACACATCATGCAGGTGACGGGCTGATGGGTCAGCACCGGATCTTCGACCGGTCCGCTGTAGTAGCGGTCCACCCGGATCCAGTGCATCTCTCGACCCTTGGCCACCTGCTCCTTTCCGACCACAGGGATGTTGTTCTCGGACTGGCAGGCCGCCACGCAGGCGTTGCAGCCGTTGCAGGCCGACAGGTTGATGGTCATTCCCCACTTGTGGCCCTCATAGGACCAGGGCTTCCACAGGGTGAGCTTGGGAAGGTGGGCCTCCCGAGCGTGCGCGAACTGGGGATGGCTCGCGTAGTGGTCGGTGGTGGCGGCCCGAATCAAGCCGCGATCCATCATACGAAAGTGGTCCTGCGTGCAGGCCAAGCGCTTTTTGCGGTCGGTCTTCTTCAGTTTTCCGGCCGTGTTCCAAGGGCGCTGTGAACTCCGCACCGCGTACGCGTCGAATCCTTGACCGCTCCCGACCGGTCCAGCGCTCCGTCTACCCCAACCGAGGTGCACGGTGGCCACGTCGTCGGCCATGCCGGGCAGCACCCAAATGGGAGCCTCCACCATCCGGTCCTCGACCCGCAGTTCGACCACGTCCGTAGCCTCGAGGCCCTGCTTTTCGGCCGTGGAAGGGGACACCAAGACTGCATTGTCCCACGAAAGCTTGGTGATCGGCTGCGGAAGCTCCAAAAGCCAAGGGTTCGTGGCGAAGCGCCCGTCCCACAAGTTGGGATCGGGGACGAATCGCACCTCCAGCCCGTCCGGCCCGGGAGGCGGCGCACCCTTCAGGACCTTCGGATCGAGCTTGGGTTGGCGCACCCGGAACGCGGTGTCGGGAACGGTTCCGTCGTGTAGGGCTCTTCGCCATGTTTTCTCGAAGTCCCCTTTCAAGCGCTCCTTCCAGGTCTTTCGCACGCGGTCGTAATCGGTGCCCTCGTTTTCGCCCGAAAAGATCGAAAGCACCGCGAGAGGCGAATGGGTATCGTGCAGCGGCCGAAGCGTGGGCTGCATGATCGTGGCGGTACCGTCGGTGGAACGAACATCGCCCCACATCTCGAAAGCGGAGTGGCTCGGGATGTGCCAATGCGAGACATCCGCGGTCTCGTCGGTGTGGGCTCCGACATGAACCCGGTTGGGTACCTTGGAAAGTGCCTTGCCGAACTCGAGGTCGGCCGGAGCATCGTAGACCGGGTTGCGGTCGAGCATGATCAGGGTCTCGACCTCACCCGCATTCATGGCTGAAACCAGGTCTCGAAGCGATTGCATCGGGTCGACCACCGGCGCGAGGACCGGCTCGGTGGTGACCACCGCATGACCGGCCGCGCCGAGATGGGCGTGGATGGCATGGGCGAGCGCGTGCACCTCGGGAGGTTGGGCGTCTCCGACCACCACCACCGCCCCTCGCCCGGCGGCGGCCAAGTCCCGAGCCACCGCGGTCGCAAAGGCGCCGTCGACCGACGCCTTGGGCCGGGGCACTTCGAGGCCCAGCGCACGAGCCACGGCAGCCAAGAGCGCCCCGGCCTCCCCGGACCGGATCCGCAGCCGATGGTCCGCGGCGCTTCCCCCGACGGTGGGGGTCGGTTCGGCCACGTACAGCCGGCACCATCGGTCGAAGTCCTGGTTGTTTCGGGTCCGCAGCACCTCCGCCTGGTGTCGGATCGCACCAGGCATCGCCCCCATGAAATCCGCGTCCAGGTCGAACACCACCGAGGCCCGGTCGAGCCGGTAGCGCACCTCGAGATATCGACCGAATGCACGGCGGGCACCCTCGTACATGTGATGGCGAGACACCGGCTCCCAGATGTGCCATCGCGCCTCGGGCATGCGCTGCCGGATGGCTTCGAAGGTCCGAAGGAGGGTCGGCGACGAGGTCTGGCCCGTCAAAAACCGGAGCCCGGCCCCGTTTTGCTCGGAGAGATTGGCGATGACTTCGTTCATCTCTCGCACGAAGGAATCCCAGGTGGACACGTTGCCGCGGCGACGGATCTGCCGAGACCGGTCCGGGTCCCACACGTCCAGCACCCCGGCTTGGGCCTGCGGATGAAGCCCTCCCCGGCTGTCCGGATGCTCCGGATTGCCCCGAAGGTGCGTCGGCCGATACGTGTGGGTCTCGACCAGAACCCCCGTGCCATACCCGCCCCGTTCGACGGCGCTGGCGAATTCGAGGGGCTTTCCGGGGACGAGTTCCTCCGGCATCTTCACGTACGGGACGATCTTCTCGTCGGGCTGGCGGACGCAGGCATTCGACAGGCCCGCGAGCCCCAAGGACGCCCCCATCAGCTTCAAAAAGTCGCGGCGTCCGGCTTCGCTGTGCCGCGCCTCCTCCCAAGCCGTCGGAAATTCAGCCGAGGCGAACGCTTCGAACTCGGGTGTCCGAGCCAGCTCTTCCAAGCTGGTCCAGTGCGTGGGGGCTTCGAGCGCCCCGGTGTCGGCGTTGTTCTCGCTCATCGGTGGCACGTGTAGCAGTGGTCCTGCGTCTGAATGTCGTAGGCCTCGACCAGCTTCGGCCCGAGCTCTGCCTGCTCCCGGGCCGTCGGGTTCCAGGCCATGTTGTAGATCTGGTCCTTCGGTCGAACGTACTTTTCGGGGTTTCGGTGGCAATCCAGGCACCAAGCCATGTGGAGGGTGTTCTCCTGCCAGACGAGCGCCATCTCATCGACGCGCCCATGGCAGGTCGCGCATCCCATGCCTTTGGCCACGTGGATGCTGTGGTTGAAGTAGACGAAGTCGGGCAGGTCGTGGACCCGGTTCCACACCAAAGGCTCCCCGCTTTCGTAGCTGTCCCGGACGGGCTTCAGCATCGGGCTCTCGGCCCAGATCTGAGAGTGGCAGCCCATGCAAGTGTGGGTCGGCGGGATACCGGCGAAATGGGACTCTTCCGCCAGCCAGTGGCAGTACCGGCAGTCGATGCCCATGGACTCGACATGATGGCGGTGGCTGAACGGCACCGGCTGGTGACGGATCAGATCTTGGCGGGTGAAGTAGCCCCCACCGTGGATGCCGTAGGCCAGCGCGACCGTGGCCGCCACCAGTCCGATGACCCCCATCACGGTGGCCCGGAAGACGGCGTTCGCGCTGCGTGGAAAAATCTGCGCCATGGCTCGAAGGAATCCTCGGGGCGCGAAATCTCCCGCCCGCGTGGCGGCTTCTAGCGGAGAACGCCGGCCCGGCCAAGGGGTCACCGATCGGTAAAGTTGCCGAGATCCCACATCATTTCGCCCTCAGAACGGACGTTCTCCCAGCGTGACGGCGGGCCCGCCCAGGGCGCGGAGCGGGCGATTCGACACTGCGGCTCCGTCTCGACCCCCCGATTCGCCCAAAAAGCTCTCGCGATCCGCATGATTAAGGGGAACAACGGTAATCTGTTCCACTTCAGACCTGGACAGGAAAACGCGCGGCTTGGTCGAAAATGGGGTCGGTCATCCGACCATTCCATCCGAACGGATTCTGAACAACCGTACCGGCTCTGTACGCAACGGAACATTTGTTGGTCAAAAATCGTTCATTTGCTTCCGTTTTCCTGCACGGCGATCAACCGTTTGGGCGAAATGCTGGAACACACCGAGAGCTTGTTGACCACCCGGGACGCGGCCCGCCGATTGGGCGTTGGGCCGTCCACCATCAAACGCTGGGCTGACGAAGGCCTTCTGGAGTGCGTCCGCACCGCGGGCGGACACCGTCGCTTTCCACGCGCCCAAGTCGAGGCGATGCTCCAGTCGAGCCGCGAGCCCCCCCGAGAATTCGTGGACCATTGGGTGCAGCTGCTCTGCGGAGACAGCGACGAATACTTGGTGCTGAGCGAGCTGTACGGGCTGCGAAGCCGCGAAGGCTCCTGGGCGCCGGTCAGCGACCGCCTGTCCATCGTGCTTCAGGCCATCGGAGACCGATGGGCGCAAGGCACGTTGACCATCGCTCAGGAACACTCCGGCACGGACCGACTGCGTCGCGCCTTGAGCCGAGCCATCGACACCCTGCCCGCTTCCTTCGACAAGCCCGACTGCCTGCTGTGTCTGCCCGACGGAGAACGCCACGGCTTCGGTCTGCTGTTCGCCGAGCTGTGCGCCCGGGAGGCCGGTTGGTCGACCACCGCCCTGTCGGGGAGCCTTCCGACCGACGAACTGGTGAAACTCGTCCAGCATACCCAGGCCCAGATGATCGTGCTGTCCGCATCGACTTGCGCCGAGCCCGCTCTGCTCGCGGATCTGCTCGAAAAGCTGCAGGCGCCGGTCCGGCGGCGGGGCGTGCAGCTCGTCCTGGGAGGGCAAGGCCGATGGCCCGAGCCGCCTCCGGTCGGACTGCGCATGCACCAGTTCACGCGCTTTCGGAGCTTTTTGGAACAGCACCCCAACTGAGTCGTGCTTTCGGTCACTCTCGTCCGCCTCGCCGGATCGGGTGACGCCGTTCACGTCGATTCTCCATTTACAAGACCGGACTCGTGATTCACTTCGGGATCGTGTTCGAGATCCCCGATTGGAGCGTCTGGCTCGTGGTCTACGTGGTCATGGTGCTCGCCTTTGGAGCGTGGGCGCTCTTCCGGGTCTTGAACGTTCTGCAGCGAGTGCGGTCCGCCCGCCTGCGTCGGCTGGCATCCCGGCGCCGATTCGATGCGATTCCGACCAGCGGGCCCATGGACGACCCATCCGGCGTGGCCAAAAAACGAGCCCAAGAAAGCATCGAGCGGCAATTCACCGTGAACCGCCGGGTACTGGTGCCGATGGTGGTGCTGGGGACCGTCGTGATGCTCGGCCTTCCGTTTTTGGGGTCGGTGCCCGCCGCCTTCGTGACGCTGATCGCCGCGTCGACCACGGTGTTTTTGGGTGTGGCCACTCGGCCCATCGTAGAGAACGCCATTGCCGGTCTGGTGATCTCGAGCTCTCGCCTGATCAACATCGGCGACACGGTGAAGGTCGACGACATCTACGGCACCATCGAGGACATCAGCACCACCCACACCACGATCAAAGTGTGGGACTGGCGGCGCTACGTGGTTCCGAACACCCGCATGCTCCAGACCAGTTTTTTGAACTACTCGATCTCCGATCGCTACCTGTGGGCCAGCGTCGACTTCTTCGTGGCCCCGGGCACGGACGTGCAGCGGGCTCAGGCCCTAGCCATCGAAGCCGCCGAGCAGAGCCGGTACTTTGCGGCCCACGAGCCCCCCGAATGCTGGGTGATGGAGCTTCGTCCGGAGACGGTGCGCCTGCGGGTCGCAGCCTGGGCCAACACCCCGTCCGACGCGTGGATGCTCACCGACGAGGTCCGCCGGGTTCTGACCCAGCGGCTCCGGGCCGAAGGGATCGAAACCCACGCCACCACCCACCGTTTCGCCGAAGGGGCGCCCGCCTCTTCCTGGGCGGCGCGGGTCCCGACGGTCCCATCGGACAACCCGGGACCGGTGGACGACCCGGATCGGCCCCGGCCCGAAGGACCGGGCTCAGTCGGCGGCCCCGGGCCGGCGGCGCCCGTCCCGGACCGACCGCCTGCGCCCCGATCGGTTTCGGCCCTTTGAAGGCGAGAGGGGATGCCGGCGCGCCCACTCGGCCAAGACCAGCGCCGCGGCGACGGACACATTGAGGGATTCGACGCGACCGGAACCGGGAATCCGGACCCAACCGTGCACCCGGTCCGCCACCCGCGCCCGGGCCCCGGAGGCTTCGCTGCCCAAGACCCATACCACCCGGTCCGCCAGAGGCACGTCGAACAAAGACGGTGCGCCGGGATCGGCCCGCGTCCCCAAGACGAGCGGGGCTTGCTCCAGGGCGGACAGCGCACGACCTTCGGGCACAGCGGCATAGGGCACGAACTCGGCGCCCCCTTCGGCCACCCGTGCGGCCGCGCCCGCCAGCTCGGGCCCGTCGAGGGCCCATACCCCCCGCGCGTCGAAGTGGGCCGCGGACCGAAGAATGGCTCCCAGGTTGTGGGGGTTGCGAACCCCGTCCAGCAGCAACCACTGCCCTTCGCTGGAAGCGAAGGTACGCGGGCCTGGCTTCGGGGGCACCTCGACCACGATCCCCTCGTGGTGCGAGCTCTTCGCCAAGGCCTCCAGATCCCGGTCTTCGACGATCCGGTAAGGCCGATGGCGGGCGGCCAAGCGCTTCAGCACTGGACCCAGCGCAGCCACCCGGTCGGCGCGCAGGTGGACGCAGCGCACCGCATCCGGACGCTCCGCAAGAACCGCGCCGGCCGCTGCCCAACCGTGGATCCGGACGCTGTCGTTTCGTCCCATCTCGGTTACACCTCTGTCACCGGAGCGCCACAGGGACGCGAGACATCCCCGAGCCTCTCGTGGACGTGATCCAGATCAGCCCCCCGGCCTCCCCTGCCACGCTCGCTGGGTCTGCGGCCGCCGACGGCCCCGAAGGACCGACCCCGATCCCGATCCCGATCTCGCCTGGCTTCGATCGGTTGGACTCCGACGTGGCCCGTCAGGTGGCTCGGCTCTTGACCGATGGGGGCCCCCGTTCGACGCCGGGCCTGCCGGCCTTGGTGTCCGACCTGACGGTCCGCGAGCTGCGCCAGTGGATGGCTCGGGCCGAGCAGGTGGTGGGCCCCGAGGTGTCTCGAGAGCTTCGGGGCCTGGCGCACAACGGCGCCGGTCGATTGCCGGTCTATCGCGTGCAGCCCGGAAACCGGGGCGTGGTGGGCCCTGGCCAGGTCGAGTTGTCTTGGGACCACGTCCGAGACAAAGTGATCGAGCTGGCTCGACGCCTGGAGGGCGTCTCGGTCGCTGGGCCACGCGTCGTCGAGACGGTCTTCGGCCCCGACGACTTCCCGGTGGTCATCGGTCCCGGGGGCTGCTTCGCCACCCTGATGGACGGTCACCACAAGCTCGCGGGCTTGATGATCCTGTCGAGCATGCTGGAGCGGCTGGGCCACGAAACCCGCCTGCGCAATCCCCTTCGCTTCAGCCGATCGATTCGGGCGTCGATCGAACGCCTGCCTTCGCTTCGACAGATCCGAATCCCTGTTCGGGTCATCGGTCAGGAAAAGGATTGTGCGCCCGGTGCCTTCGTCGAACGGCTTTGCGACCCGACCCGCTACAGTCCGCCGATCCGCCTGACCGACCGGAGCGGTCGACGCTGGCCCGCCCCACCGCCACGCTTTTCGGAACTGTCCGACAATCCGTTTCGAAAGTTGGCCACCGACTTCGCGCTGAAGGCGAAGCACAAGGAAGACCGGCTGACCTGGAAGGGGGCCGCGTGGCCCCTTTGGCTCAAGTTGCCGACGGCGCCGGATTTCGTGGAGTTTTCCATCGCCGCGGTCATGGAAGCGGTGTTTCACGAACGGGACGAGCCGTACAATCCGGGCCAGCCAGTGAGCCTGGCGACCCGACAAGCCCTGCGGCAAGGACTGCTCCGGGCCCGGCGAGACCCGAACCACCCGGTGCACGACGTGCTGCGCCAGGTGCCCCTGGTGGCGTCCGAGAGCGACGCCGCCGCTGTGGGCCGTCGGGTCAAACGGGTGGCCCGGGGCCGGCCGTCGAAAAAGGCCCCTCTCAAGCTGTGGCCGGGGGATGCAGAGGTCCAAATCTGGCTTCCGACGGGCAAGGCCTGAAATCCGGGACGGCCGCTGTCGCGGACCTCAACGCCGCCGGCTGCGAGACCGACGGGCCCGGGCCCGCGCCCGCCCGGTCCGCGTCGGGGCCTTGGCGGGCATGGCGAACTTGGACTGCCAGGACACCTTGAAGAGCGGTGGCCGTCCTTTGGAGCCCGCTGCCCGCATGTAGGCCAAGGCTCCGTCCACCTCGAGCAGAACCAGATTGGGCAAGATGCCGAGCACCCGCGCCCCTTCTCCCAGGGCCGCGTCCACCTCCACCTCGTACTCGCCGGCCTCGCAAAGGCCCAACTCCTCGTGCACGCGAAACACCGCCACGGGCTCTCCGTCTTCGGATCGTCCCGTTTCCAGCAATTCGATACCGGCCACCCCCACGGGTTTGGGACGCTCCCATCCCCCCGTCTGGACCACGTCGATGTACTCGGGCCCGGCCTGCAGCAGAGACAACCTGCGCAGCCGGCTCCGTTCGTTCAGGTCGTGTTCGAGGGCGGTCCCAAACAGTGCCGGGCACTCGGACTCGCCCGGATGAGCTTCCACGTCGGCCGTTTCGGCCTGCATCGCCGCCACGAGCAGCAAGCTCCACACCAGCACCCTCGACCTGCTAGCACGAACGGAACGAAAGCCGAAGAATCGGCCCACGTCCTCCGGCGTCGGCCTCAGGCGTCGGCCTGCGCCGCAACGGAAGGAACGGCCCGCGCCCCCACCGCGGGGATCCCTCCATCCGCACAGGTCTTGGCGCAAGCCAGCTTGCAAAAATCCGGGAGGAGCCCCGGAAGCTTCTCTCGAAATCTCTCCAGTCGAGCTATTCCTTGCGGTTTCACTCCGGCGGTGGGTAGGGTCCCGCGCGGAGTTTCCCTGTGCCCGAGCTGGACACCACCCTTTCCGAACACCCCAACTTCACTCTGGAGCACGTCAGCGAAGCGGTCCGAGACCAAGACCTGGGCGAGATGGTCCGAGCCGGTCTCACGGATACCCCAAAGTGGCTCAGTCCGTTCGTCTTCTACGACGCCCGCGGCTCCGAGTTGTTCGAGGCGATCTGCCGGCTCGACGCCTACTACGTCACCCGAACGGAAGCGGCGATCTTCGAGGCCCACGCCGCAGACATGATCGCGGATCTGCCCCCCGACCTGGTCGTATTCGAATTGGGGTCGGGAAGTAGCCTCAAGTCCGAAATCGTTTTGCGGGCCGCGCTGGCCCGGGCCCGGCCGGTGACCTACGTTCCGACGGACATCTCCGAAGCCGCCATCGTCGACGCCGCCGAGCGTCTGACCCGGAGCTACGCCGACCTGGAAGTCCACGGTGTGGTCGCCAGCTACGAGGATGCGGCCGAGGCCGTGCACGACCGATATCCATCGCCGCGCCTCGGTCTGTTCATGGGAGGCAACATCGGCAACTTCGCTGCCGGCGACGCGCTGGGGTTCATGAAGTCCCTGCGCCACGCGGCGGACCCGGGCGACCACCTGATCGCGGGCTTCGACCTGGTCAAGGACATCGACGTGCTGAAGCGGGCTTACGACGACCCAGAAGGAGTCACCGCCGAGTTCAATCTGAACGCCCTGCACCACATCAACCGCAAGCTGGACGCCCAATTCGACGTGTCTTCGTTCCGCCATCTGGTTCGATGGAACCCGGAGCTTTCTCGGATCGAAATGCATCTGGAAAGCACCAAGGATCAGACCGTTCGCATCGGCGGGCTCGATCTGCAGGTCCGCTTTGCGAAGGGCGAGACGATCCACACCGAAAACAGCCACAAGTATACGCCGGAGCGGATCGAAACGCTGGCTCGAGAGGCCGGCTGGTCTGTCGATCGGACCTGGACCGATCCGAACCGGTACTTCTGCGTGACGCGGCTGCGCCCGCGTGATTGACCCCGAGGGAGGCCCGCGATGACGCAACCGAACCTGCTGCCCCGGTCACGAACCATCAGTCGGTTCCATTCGGTGCGGAGCGCCACGGCAGAACTGATTCAGGGCCTCTCGGCCGAAGACATGGTCATCCAGTCCATGCCGGACGTGAGCCCCACCAAGTGGCACCTCGCGCACACGACGTGGTTTTTCGAAACCTTCGTGTTGGAGCCCTTCGCTTCGAACCACCGCCCCTACGATCCGGCCTTCGGCTACCTCTTCAACTCGTACTACGAACTGGTGGGCCGTAGGCATCCTCGGCCTCAACGGGGTCTGCTGTCCCGCCCTCCGCTGGAAGACGTCCTGGAGTATCGCCGCGTGGTGGATGAAGCGACCATGCGACTGGTGGAAGACGCACCGGAGTCGATCTGGCCCGACCTACGAACCCGGATCATCCTGGGGCTTCACCACGAGCAGCAGCACCAAGAGCTCCTTTTGATGGACGTGAAGCACGTGCTGTCTTCGAACCCGACGAAGCCAGCCTATCGGGAAACGCCAGAGCCCAGTTCCGCGCAGCCGAAGCCGCTGGAGTGGTTTCGTTTCGAAGGGGGCGTGTGGAGCTTCGGGCACGAAGGCGAAGGTTTCTGCTTCGACAATGAGCTTCCTCGGCACGAGCGGATGGTGGCCGACGTGGAGTTGGCCGACCGCCTGGTGACCAACGCCGAATTCTCGGCTTTCATCCGGGACGGTGGGTACCGCAGGCCGGAGCTGTGGCTGTCGGACGGCTGGGCGTGGGTGCAGGAAGCGGGGATCGAGGCTCCCCTATACTGGGGCCCGGAAGAGGACGGGAGCGTCTCGGAGTACACTTTGGGGGGCCCCGTGCCGCTGGATCCCTCGAGTCCGGTGGTTCACGTGAGCTTTTACGAAGCCGACGCGTACGCGCGCTGGGCTGGCGCACGCCTTCCCACCGAGTTCGAGTGGGAGCGGGCGGCCCGCCATGCGCCGGTCGAGGGCAATCTGCTCGAGTCCAGGCGCATTCATCCGCGCCCAGTGCCCGGCGGGGAGGGTGTCAGGCAGCTGTTTGGAGACGTATGGGAGCTGACGCAGAGCCCCTACATGGCCTACCCGGGTTTCCGTCCGCTGCAGGGAGCCTTGGGGGAGTACAACGGCAAGTTCATGGCCAACCAGTTCGTGCTGCGGGGCGGCAGTTGCGCCACGCCCGCGAGCCACATTCGGGCCACGTACCGCAACTTTTTCTACCCCCACCAACGCTGGGCATTTCAGGGATTTCGTCTCGCCCGGGACCCCTGAGCTCGAAAGGCGTCGAGCCGGCGCGAAACGGACTCGGTGGTTTCACCCATCGACCCCTGCCCTGCGGACCGCGCGCCTCCATCCCCTCGTTTCAGCCCGGTTTTGGTCTGCTGAGGTCTTTTTTTGGTCTCGACACCGCGTGGCGGATCCGGGAGATCGAGCCTGCCATGGAGCGGTCATCCCAGCTCCCCGATCGAAGCATGGGTGGACTGATCCTGATCGTGGACGACGAACGGGATCTCGTCACCACGCTGGAATACAACCTGCAAAGAGAGGGCTATCAGACCCGCTCGGCCCTGACGGGGCAGGAGGCGGTCGAGCAGGCCCGTCACCAGCCCACGCCGGACATCGTCCTGCTGGACCTGATGCTTCCGGACATGCCCGGGACCGAGGTCTGCCGGCAGATCCGAAATACCCCAGAAACCCGGCACATCCCGGTGGTGATGCTCACGGCCAAAGGCGAGGAGATCGACCGGGTGGTGGGTTTCGAGGTCGGCGCGGACGACTACGTCACCAAGCCCTTCAGCGTGCGGGAGCTCTTGCTGCGCCTTCGGGCGGTGCTTCGCCGAACCCAGCCGACCCCGTCGGAGCCCACGGACGACATCGCCTTCGGGCGCCTGCGCGTGGACCCGGACGCCCACCAGGTGTGGTTGGACGGCGATGAAGTCACGCTGACGGCCCTCGAGTTCAAGCTTCTGACCACCCTGCTGTCGCGAAAGGGGCGGGTCCAAAGCCGCAAGCAGCTTCTCGACGACGTTTGGGGCATTCAGGCCGACGTTTCGACACGCACCGTGGACACCCACGTCAAGCGCCTGCGGCAAAAGCTCGGCGCCGCGGGCGAGTACATCGAGACCTTGCGGGGCGTGGGATACCGATTCCGGCCCCAGGCCGAGTGAGGGACCGAGCGTGGGAATCCGGGGCAAGCTCTTTGTCGCATCTTTGCTGGTGATCGTCCTGGTGGGTGGGACCAGCGGTTTCGTGCTCGAGCGGGAGCTGCGGACCTGGTACCTCGAGCGCACCCGAGAGGCCCTCGAAGTCGAGGCGCGTACCGTTCGCGAAGCCGTGCAAGAGGCGGGTCTGAAAGACGTGGAAGGCGCGTCACTTCAAGCTCTGGCCCATCGGCTGGGCGAAGCGAGCCGACACCGGATCACGTTCATCGATCGGACCGGTCGGGTCGTGGCGGACTCGGAGCTTCGGGCTTCGGAGCTCGCGGGCGTCGAAAACCACGCCCACCGGCCAGAGGTGGCCGCGGCCCTGGAGGGCCGGTTCGAAATGGCGCGACGTCGTTCCACCACGGTGAACATGGAGCTGATGTACGCGGCCCTGCCGGTCCCCCCCGAAGATCCGAACATGGTGCTTCGGCTGGCCGTACCCCTGACCGACGTGCAGCGGGTCCTCGACCGCCTCCGGTGGTTGTTGGTCCTGGCCGGGCTGGTCGGAACCGTCGTGGCCGTGGGCATGAGCCTGCTCGCGTCCCATCTCATGAGCCGTGCTCTCCGTCGACTGGTCGAGCACGCGCACAGTCTCGCCGACGGAGGCAGTGAGAAGACCCGAATCGACATCGTATCGTCGGACGAGATCGGCTACCTGGCCGGCTCTTTCAACCAGCTGGCAGACGAACTCGAAAAGACGCTGGCCACCTTGGCTTCCGAGCGAAACCGCTTTGAAACCGTGCTTCAAAGCATGAGCGAAGCGGTCCTGGTGCTGGACGCCGAGGGCCGCATCACCTTGGTGAACGCGGCGAGCTTGGAGCTTTTGAATCAGAACGAAAGTCCCATCGGCCAGACCTTGGTCGAAGCCGTCAAGATCCCGGCCCTGGCTCAGCTCGCCGAACAAGGAAGGACCGGCTCGGCGTCGGTGGAGTTCAGCATTGCCGACGGCGGCTCGCGCCGGGTGCTGGGTCGGGCCACGCCGCTTCAAGCCTCGGGCGGCACGGTGGTGGTGATGCACGACGTGACCGAGATGCGGCGTCTCGAGACGATCCGGAAGGACTTCGTGGCCAACGTTTCGCACGAGCTGCGCACGCCGGTTTCGATCATTCGGGCCAACGCCGAGACGCTCTTGGACGGTGCCCTCGAGGACCCGGACCGGGCACGCAGCTTCGTGGAAGCACTCCACCGAAACTCCGAGCGACTCACGCGGATCATCGCGGATCTGCTCGACCTGTCTCGAATCGAGGCGGGACGCTACCAGTACCAACTGGGACCGGTCTCCCTCGGGGAGGCGGCGAGTCGCGCCGTCGAAGCCGTCGAGCCCAAGGCGGAAGCGCGCCGGATTCGCTTGAGCACGCGAATGGCCGACAACCTGATCGTCTGGGCCGACAGCAAGGCGCTCGACCAGGTGCTGTTGAACCTCCTCGATAATTCGATCAAATATACGCCAGAAGGCGGGCACGTGGCTGTGCGGGCCGAATCCCGCGATGGGGTCGTGAAGATCGAAGTGCAGGACGACGGTCCCGGCATCAAGCCGGAACACCGAGCGCGCATCTTTGAACGATTCTACCGAATAGACCCTGGGCGCTCTCGAGACATGGGCGGTACCGGGTTGGGACTCGCCATCGTGAAGCACTTCGTCGAATCCATGCGCGGTCGCGTCGGCGTCGAGCCCGCCTTTCCGCGGGGGTCGATCTTCTGGATCACGCTGCCCCTCGCTGCCGACGGCCAGCGCGAAGGCCCGGCCGGCGAAGACGCGCCGATCGACACCCGAAGCCCTGCCGAGGCCTGACCTCGATTCGACGCTCCATTCAGATCCCCGGCGCCCGGCTCCCGCCCGCCTCCGCTCGACCCCAGCCGTCTCGAGCCGCGGCCTCGACCCGCGGCCCACCGCGCACTCGGCGGTCTGAAGCCTGGGAGGTGGGACCCG
>DAPKRQ010000087.1:0-3071 GCA_031800475.1 Myxococcales bacterium LLY-WYZ-16_1 | reverse complement strand
AGGGGCTGGCGGGGTTGGGCGGCCGGCAGCCCGAGCGCAACCGCCGTGGGCGGAAGGAATTTCAGTCGTCCTGGGAGCGGAGCCCCCGAAGCAGCTCGTCGAGCCCCTTGTCCTCCGACTTTTTCGCGCCGGACTTTTTGCCGCCTTTGCCGACCCCCGACCCGAACGAGCCCTTGAACAGGTCCGACAGGCCTCCGCCACCCTTCTTGGCGTCCTTCGCCTTGCCCATTCGGCTGCGCAGAAGCCGAGCCTCGCGGGCCGGGTCCGTTTTGTGGACCCGGGGCGCCGCCGCTTCAGCCTGCTCGAAGTGATGCACGGCCTGCTTCATCTTGCCCGCTTCCTTCAAAAACAGGCCCGCCCAGTGGTGGACCTTCCAGTCTTCGTCGGTCTTGTGCGCCTGACCGCCCAGCGCCTTCAGGGCTTCGAGAAGCAGGGGGTAGCCATCTTTTTGGACCTGGTCTCGGTCCAGGCTCGGGTCGCCGAACATGGCATGGGCCAAGAACGCTCCGTAGATCGGGGTGTTCGGGTCCTTTTCCATGGCGTATCGGAACAGCTCCCGGGCCTTGCTCCACTCGCGCTTGTTCAAGTGGGCCCGTCCCATCTTCCACTTGAGCTCCGCGTCTTGGACCACGGCCTGGCGGCTCGCATCACCTTGAATGCGAGCGTCTTGCAGCAGCGCCACATACTCCTTGCGGTCTTCGGCCCGAGACAAAGTCTGGTAGGCTTCGTTCACAGCCGCCGCGATGTCGTTGCACAGTTCGAGAAGGCGCGGGTCTGGGTTCGGGCCCAGGTGATCGGGAAAAAAGCGCTTGGCGAGCTTGTTCCGCGCGTCGATGAGCTGTGGCTCCGTGGCGTCCTCGGGCACGTCGAGCAGCTCGAAATGGTTGAGCTTCGAGAGCTTTCCGTGCAGCGCCTCCGCCTCCTTGAGCAATGCCCGGGTCCGGCTGTCCATGCGCGGCTCGGGCGCCACGGATCTCGACGTCGAGGACCCTGCAGATGAGGCCGGCGTGGCCCCAGCCGCCTCGGAGCCGGCGGCCGCCTGCGCCGCAGCCGCACTGGCCGCCCGGGCCTCGGCTTCGGCCGCTTCCACTTCAAACAGGGCGGTGGTCACCACGTGCCCCCTCATCAGCGTGGCCCCCGCGATCGGCACGGCCTGCGCCGGCGGAACCAGCTCCAGCCGCTCGAACAGCTGCAAGAGGCGAAGCACCCGGCGCACGGTCTTGCGGTCGCCCAAGGCCCGCTCGAGTTGATCGGGCTTTCGCGGTTTTCGCAGCAGCTTGAGAAGCTTTTGCGCCGGACCCCCTTCTTTGGCCCGCCCGAGGGGCCCGGCGTCGCCCCCACGGAGCTGCACTGCCCTGCCGAGGAGCGCGTCGCTCACGCTGCGAAGCTCGGCCGAGGACATGGCCTCCGGAAGCCGCTCGAGCAAGAGCGCCTGGCCGTCGATCGGCACCGCGATCTCTTTGACCCGAACCGCTTCACCCGGCTCGGCCCGCCACGAGCCCGCCGACAGGCCGAATGCGTCCCGCAGGCGACGCCGGATCTGCTCCTGCACCGCTCGCCGCACGTCCGATGGCTCCAGGCCCGAGTCCTTGACCAGCTTCGCTCCCAGCAGCGGTCGTCCGGTCTCATCGTTCGTTTGAGTGGATATGGCTTTATTCAGTTCGGCAGGAGGCAGGATCCCGAGCTCGACCAAGAGCTCCCCGAGCCGGTGGCCCGGCACCAGGTCGCCCGAGGCGTGGACCGGCTGGCCAGCCTTGAACACGATGGCGAGTCGTCGCCCCTCGTGCTCCACCACCACACCGCCCGAGAATCGGCGCAGCAGTGCGCCCGCCACCATGCCCGAAACGAAGCCGTCTTGTCCGAGCCGCCCTTCGGGCTGGGCCACGAGGTCGATGGCGCTCACCCGACCCAGCCTAGCGGGAACAGATGCCGACTTCCACAGACGCCCCCGAGGCCGGGCTGCCCGCGATGCGCAGGCAGGGCTCTCCGTTCGGGCATCCCGAGTTCGTGAAGGGGTCGCATCGTACGGCACAGCGCACCTGCCCGCTGCTTTCGCCCTCGGCCCGCGCGCAGATCAGCGGAAATCCGCCTTCGGTCTCCGAAACGCAGCGTTCCAGACTGTTGCAGGTTTCGCCCTCCAACCGGTCGCCCGGGGCCACGCAGGCGTTGGAGGAGGCTTGGTCGATGGGCTGGCAGACGCCTCCGACGCAATCGGGCGGGTCCGCGAAGATGTTGCACTCGGCGAAGCATTTACCCGCCCCGTTGAGCTCCACGCAGGTCGAGCCCACGGGGCAGCCCTGGTTCCCGACCTCCCGGCACTCGCCTTCGTCGCAGGCGCCCCCGCCGGTCGGGAGCTCCCAGCAGAACCGACCTTCTCCGCACTGTTCGAACAGGCGCAGGTTCGCATCTTCGCCCACGGGAACCACGGGCTGGCAGGGACGCAGGCACCGAAGTCCCCGGCCGGCAACGTTCACGCAGGCGAAGTCTTGCGGGCAGAGATTGTCCGGGTCCCCTTCGACCTGGATGCCGCAGGACCGACCCGGGTCCACCGACCCCCGCGGGATGCAGGTCCGGTTGTCGAGCCGGCAGATGAAGTCTTCGGCGCACTGGTCCGCCTCGTCGCAGGGCAGCCCTTCGATCTCGTCGAAGTCGAAGGCGAGGCTGCATCCGGCTGCGGACAGGGCGGCGGCGGCGAAAACGGAACGGGCAGCCCGGGCCAGGCCGGTACGTCGCGGCGCGCTCAAAACGAAGTTCGCCATCGGACGGTGGCTCCATCGCCGGTTGGCAGCACCGACGCGCCCTCCCGAGATACGTCCCGCGGAGACCGCCGGCGCTGCGGCGAAACGAGGAGAAGGACGATGCCGGTGGCCAGCGAAAGGCCCCCGCCGATCAGCAGGGCGTCGGCCACCGCCGATTGCGTTCGACCCCGCTCCTGCACGTCTGGAAGCTCCGGGTCGGTTTGCGGGGTGTCGAGAAAGGCGTTGTGGGAGTCCAGTGCCCCCACCGCGAAGGCCGAGCCGGTCACGACCGCGGCACCGCCGAGCACCGCCAACGTCCAACCGATGTAGACC
>DAPKRQ010000086.1:0-25215 GCA_031800475.1 Myxococcales bacterium LLY-WYZ-16_1 | reverse complement strand
AGTAGTCGCTGATGCACCCATGGGCACTGGCGTAGAGGTCCCATGACTACACCCCGGGTCAGTCAGGTGCCCTACGGGTTCCGGTTGGGGGATGGCGGTTTTCTGGAGCCCTACCCGGACGAGCAGCGGGCCCGCGAGCTGATCATCGAGTGAGCCCAGGACGATGCCACGATCCTGGGACCCCAGCTTCGGGGTGAAACCCGAAGGCAACTCGAGGAAAGGACCGACAACGGAGATGATGACAAGCCACTCCGGCCGTCCCGAAGCCCCCGCAGCTCGACCAAGGGTCCCTTTATCCCTACTATCGCGCTGTGACTGCTGTCGTCGCGGGCCAGACGGGGCCCTGCCACGAGAATGCGTTCGCTGGCCTTGATGTCTGTATGGAAACGGAAGAACTATCTTTGTTCTTCGAAGCTCAGCTCTCGCAGATAATCGGCGACGCTCTGGAACCTCTTCTACGGCCAGCCAACCAGCCAGCAAACATGTTCGGAAGCTTGATAACGGATATCACGAGCGCGCTCCCTGGAATACCTATAACCAACCTCGTAGCCATTATCTTTGGGGACACGGGTGAGGACGACGGAAAAGTGTTCTTTGTTACGAACTAGCAACCAGCAATGGTGAAAGATCAGGCAATGAAACTCGTGTTCAGCAGAAATTATATAGGTCTCTTGTGCGGGTTCATTGTCTGTCTTTCAAGCTCCTTCGGCTGCGGAGGCGGACCGGACGGAATCCGCCTCATCATCGCAGACACGATCACAGATGTAACCATTCTTGGAGACGGAACTGCGCGGGGCGATATCCGTGAGATTTCGACGTTAGATGCCGTCAGCCCACAGGAGGTCTCGGTGTCTGCTGGGTTTGGGGATGGGGACGAGATTGCAGATCAGGCCGTGATAAGTTCAGAGAACGGACAGCTCATCGTCGACCTGCGTGGGGTTGGGGACCGTCTGGACAGAGGATTTCGATTCGCTATCGCCGTGAGAGCTCCCAGCCGGGTTCGCATTGACAGGGTGGATTCGGTCAATCTGAGGATGGAGAGTCAAGGGGAAGGGATAGAGAGTCTTGACCTCTCAAGCACTCGTATAAGCCTCGTTAAGCCACGCTCTACCGATGCGGACCTCCAGATCCAAGCCGACGACTCGGCTGTCGATGGGCGCTTGGTTCTTCGTCGCTTGGAGCTCGATGCGGTGAACTCTGAGCTGAGTATCCGAGGGCTGTCAGACTTCTTTTCACTCACGATGTCTACCGGTACTCTGTCCTCTCGCAGCGTCGGGGGGCGTCAAGAGACAGTCGTCGATGGCATCGACTCGGACATCCGCGGAATCTGTGGCCCCGGAGACTTAATCGTCCGAGCGAGGGAAGGGACTTCGGTATCCCTCGATCCCTCCTGCTCGCCAGACAACTTGAGCGTCGATGCAGACGCAACGTCGCGCGTTCGATAGCTTCGGCTTCCGCACCTCCGATTGGTCCGCATAAAAGGAGTTATGCTGACCAATATGACGCGGTGCGGCTAGTCGGTCCGGCTACTCAAACCGAATCCGCTCCACCTCGGACCTCAGACTCTTCTCCGAGCTCCTCACGTACAGCTGAGTCGTCCTGACGTCGGCATGCCCGGCCATCTGGGCCGCCGTCTGAAGGGACCCTCCAGCCTCCACGTAACCGGTGATGCCGGTGGCCCGAAAGCTGTGGGTGTGTCGCCAACGGAGTTGAAGGGAGCCACTTTCATCGGATGCATCGGGATCCGGCGTGGCTTGGGCCGGATCAGGCGAGCGGGGGCGGGATCGCGAGGTATCCAAGCTCGCGGCTCATCTCGAGGGGATCCAAGCGAGCCCGCGTCGTGTTCCAGCAGTGGGGGGCCAGCTCGAGGATCCGATTCGCAGGCCAAAGCGGAAGCACACGGAAAAGGTCCCGCAGATAGCGCTCCACATCCAGACCGTGCATCCGAGCCGACAGGACGATCGACAGCCACACACACCCCGCCTCGGCCCCATCCTCGGAGCCGAAAAACAACCAGTTCTTCCTCCCGATCGCCAGGTGTCGAGCTTGCAGCTCCGTCTGATTATTGTGAATGGGGACCTGACCGTCCTTCAGGAAGTACCTCAATCGAGGTTCCTGATTCCGGAGGTATCGCAGTGCTCCGGACAGCATGCTTCGACCCAAGTTGCCATGAGCGAGCAGTTCGTCTCGCCACTCGAAGAGCTGAGCCACGACCGGTGCAGAGCGCTCTGTCCGTACCCCGAGGCGTTCCGTGGCGGATAGGTCGATGACTTCGCGCTCGATCGAAAAGAGCTCATTGATCCACTTAATGCCCACCAAGGCTCGGCTGTCCGTCGGCGCCGCGTAGATGAGCTTCCTCCTTCCGTGGGACCAGCAGCCCGCCCGGTCATTGTTCGTCTCGCGATGCTCCCTGAATCGATTCGCGAAGTGGAGGCTGCTGCGATGGGCCTGGCCTACGATGGTACGTTTCTCGCAGTAGTTCGTGCACGCTTGGACGGGGCATCGAAGAGGCTGGTCGGCCTTACCAGCCCGGATTGTGAGACTTGGACGGTTCAAGAACTGCAGGAGCTCCGAGAGCCGTTTGCAACCGGCTTCCCGCTTTCTGTGCATCGCGAGACGGGCAGCGACCGGATGCGGTTGGTGGTGAGCCGCGGTTCGCAGCCTCACCCGTTCGTGCGGCCCGATGGCGGTCGAGGCGGTGTTTCCTCGGTCATCGCAGATCGCCTGTACCGTGGCGTTTCGGCCGCCGTGACTCCACTGGATTTCTTCCCCCTGGAGGTGGATGTCTCGAGGGTTCGCCATGCGCAAAGTGAGGCGTTTCCAACCCTCGAGACGTTGGCCGTGACGGAAGGGCTCACCAATCCCGACAATTTCCCAGTCGCTGTCCTCCAGTACCTTCCGTCTCTGGGACGTACTGCGTTTCTCGTAGAATTATCTGACGGAATTGGCATTGAGTGGAGCAATCTGGGAAGTGGAGGTGCGGACTCGTCGCGGGGGGTCGCCGAGCGCGTCGGGCCGCTGCTTCGGTCAGCAAGCGGCCGCGGTCGTTTCGACTCCGGTTCTGTCCGGGAGGGTCGCATGGTGCTTCGCAGGCAGGGGAGGGGAGTCGTCGGCTGGCTTCTCTACCGAGGTTTTGCCGATCTCCGGTCCGAGGACGGAGAGCTCGTACACGTCGGGGGTCAAGTCGGCCTGGCCCGGATCGAGATCGGCCCTGCCTTCTGAATCGGTACTACCGCGCTAACCGAGCGAATCATCACGCAGCCAAAACTTGATTCAGTCGAAGCGGATGCCCAGGTTGAATCTGAGGTCCAGGTCGCTGGCTCGGATCGTGGTCATCGAGTCGGGTTCGACGGGGTCGGGCTGAAGTCGATGGGCCACCTCGATGCCCAGGTTCAGGTGACGGGTGAGATTCACCGCCAGGCCCGCGGTGGTGTCGAACGTGCTCAACCCAGGTTCGATGACGCCGACGAAGCTGGCATTTCGGGGACCGGTACCGGGTCGCGTGGGCGAAGTTGCTCGCGAAGGTGTTCGATGTGGATGCGGAGCGGTGCCCGGCCTGCGGCGGTCGACTTCGCCCGGTCGGCGCGGTGACGCGACGGGAAGAGGCCCGGGCGGCGCTCGCGGCGGGGCTCTCGGTCTTGGGGGCGCGGGGTCCACCCACGGCGGCGTGACCCCCGGGCTCATTCGAGGTCGCGCTTCGGGAAGCTCGGTGAGCTTTCCGACGCCGAGGTGCGTCTTCGGGGGCGCCTCGTGTGGGTTCGGAGGGGCTCGAGGCGCCGACTCGAGGCGGGCGAGCTCGAGAAACCGCGGGTTTGAGCGCTCTTATGAGGGGTTCTTTCCGATGAAGAAAGGCGCGCGACGCGGGGCATGGTCGCCGAGGGCCTTGCCGGGGCTCGTCCCGGAAAGGCTCTATTCTACTTAGGGCTTCTCCTCGGGTTCTTCGCTCAGCTCAGAGTGTGAGTCAGGTCGGGACCACGACGACGCTGTCGGCGAACGTGGACCGGGCGAGTCGCAGGTCGAAGGTGGCCAGCATCGTCCCGTGCTCTCGCGCCACCGCGACCAGATGGGCGTCGGTGACTTGGCGGTGTCCCCCGACGGACGACCACACGCCCCTTCGCCAGGGTTGCGCGGGACTCTCGAGAAACGCGTGCTCCTTCTGCTCGGTCATGAGGCCTAGGAGCCGGGCGGCCTCGGCGGGAGTCACGGCTTGGTCGGTGAACGCCGGATTCGACGAGATTCGGATAAAGCCCAGCTGCGTCACGGCGCACGTCGACCACGGCTCGCCCCGCTGGCCGGAGAACCAGGTGCGCGATGCCGCGTGGAACTGGTGGTTCGGCCACGCCAGGGCGAGCAGGACGTTGATGTCGATGAGCATCAGTCGCAGCCTTCGTCGGCGATCAGCTCCGCGGCGCGCTGTCCCGGAATGACCGGTGCATCCGGTTCCACCCGGAATGTCGGTAGCCCCCCGTCTTCGGGTGCCGAAACATGCGGCTCCAGTCCGCGGCGGACCAATCGGCTGATCACCGCGCCCAGCGTCTCACCGCGGGCTTCAGCCATCTGGCGCGCGATCTGGAGCAGGTCGTCGTCGATCGTCACGGTTGTCCGCACCGCATCATGATTCTCTGATGCGCTCACATCAGTCAATCGGGACGGTCACAGCATCCCGCGACCGGGGAGCTGGGATGGAGCGGACCCCGGCAAAGACGCCATCGGACCAGCCCAGCTACGGGTTCCTCTCCCTATCCCGCTCGACACGCCCGCCCGACCGCGGCCAGTACTGGATGACCTCTTCAGCGCGGCAAGCCCTTCCGGTGGACCTACGCGGTACCACCGCCTGGGACCCCAGCTTCGGGGTGAAACCCGGAGGCAACTCGAGGAAAGGACCGACAACGGAGATGATGACAAGGCCTCCAACACGGACGCCGACGACAGGTTCGGCGTCGGCGTTGCTCTGGAAGGCAACACGCTGGCTATTGGAGCCTGGCGGGAGGGTAGCGCCGCAACCGGCGTGGACGGAGAGCAGAGCGACAACGACGCTGAGAGCAGCGGTGCGGTGTACGTGCGGCGGATTCGCCCCTAGAAACCTTCACCCGGTCCTAATCAGCACCGGGTTGGCCGAGGAGGTCCATGTTGAACACTTGCCCTTCTGCGAGGCTCTGCAGTGGCGTCCACCCATGCGGGCGGAAGAAGCGTCCCATGAAGCCGGGGAACTCACCCTGCGAGGGGGAGATACGCTCGACACAGCCGCCCATGCAGCCAATCTCGGCCTCGTCACGGTTGAACTTCGCCTGAACCACGACCCAGACGTCGAGCCCCGCGTCGATCTGAAGCGGCGTCTCCAACGGCACCGTATGGACGGTGATCTCATCCGGTGCGCTGTCCAACTCGAGGGTCTGCACGCGGTCAAAAACGAGCTCGTCGGGAGGGTCGGTCTCATCCGATGGCACGAGGATGAGGCCGACCGCCTCGAAGAGAGTCGACTTGCAGTCCAGCTCATTCATGGACCCAGACGGAAAGCCATCCTCCAAGATGATGGTATCGTCGTCGCAGGCGCCGAGAGCTTCAACTGCGAGCAGCAGTGCCATGACCCTCGTCCAGCCTGCGAAGGGGACCGTCGTGTGTCCCATGGCTTTCATCGTGCCTCATCCACCACTCATGAGCCCTAGAGTTTCCCAAAGAATTCATGCGTCGGGGGTCCATGGGGAACGCGCTTGTCGCCAGGAAACCGAGTATGGGACCTGCGCCCGCCGGCCTGCTGGTCCCCGAGCGCCGGGAGGCGATTTCACCAAACCAAAGGAACGCCGAAGGACCGGAGCGCTTCGTCTCGACTCACGAGAGGCATTTGCTCCAGGGAGGCCTGAGCGGCCAGGATTCTATCAAAAGGATCTCGATGGGGATGCGGCCAGCTCCCAGCCCGGGCGGCATGGGCCACCGTCATCGGAAGTTCGCGGAACCCCGCCTTTCCAACCCAGCCCGAGAAGTCGGAGACCAACGCGTCCGCGACCGTCAGTTTGCCCAGTCTCTGTTTTGTGTGGATCTCGAAGGACGAAGCAGCCGACACGAACACTGCGGTGTTAGGGTCTCCGATCACAGTTCGGGCCACTTCGCTCAAGCGGGGGTCGTCGTAGAGCCAGAAGAGCAGAGCGTGGGTATCGAGGAGGACCTGCATCACTCCCAAGCGGCCAACTCGGCTTCCGGAAGAGGGTCGAAGAAGCGGTCGTCCACTCGTGAGGTTCCGAGCAGTCCAGGCTTTCGAGGTTCTTTCGCGGCTGGGACCAACCGCGCACAGGGTTTGCCTGACTTCAGGATCACGACCTCCTCACCGGCCCGAACTTGCTCGAGAAGCTGCGAAAGATGGGTTTTGGCCTCGCTGACGCTCACCTCTTTCATCAGGTTGACCTAGTCGCCGCCGATGGTCTGGTCAACCATTTCCATAGAGCAACGACCACCGGGAGGCCGACGGGCCGGTAAGACTGCGGTGTCGGGCCTGGTGTTTTAGTTGTGGATGCGGACCATGCTGCCCGTCTTGAGGTCCAGTGCATGCACGGAATCTGCCGACCGACTCGTGCCATAGAGAACGTCACGCGTCGGGTCGAGCCAGATGTCATCGAGACCCGGAGCTCCCGGCTTGGCTTCGTGGAAGCCGAAGCCCAGCTCGTAGACGCGGCCTCCCAAAGCCAGAAAGGTTCGGTCTCCAGACACGTGGACGTCCGACGCCGAGTGGAGTTCGAGCGGCTCGGAGGGCACGACCGATCGGTCCCCGGCCATTGAAGAGACTCGAACGAGCTGGTCGAGCTCGGCATCTGCAACCAGAATGTTCTGAGAGCCTTCCGTCGTGAATGCGCGAGGTTGGCTGAGGCCAGGCCCAAGACCTCGGTCCGAGCCGGAAAGCACGGACCGAAGGCCCGAATCGATGTCGATGGACAGAAGGCTCGTGGCACTCCCTTCTCTCCTCGCGACGACGACGCGCGTTTCGTCGAGTCGCGCCAGGTCGGAGCGGCTGCTTGCAGCAGGCCAAGGTGCCCCGGAACCGACTTCGGGCTCGAGTCCCAGCGGTGTCGACACGACCGTGTATCCGGTCCCACGGTCGAAACGGACGAGACCGTCGCGGGACACGCCACCCAGTACGCCGGGCCGCATCGAGACCAACGCGTCCAATGATGTGGGGCCGCCCGAACCTTGGCGGATGGGGGTGACGCTCCCGGTCCGGCCATCGACTTCGACGACCAGTCCAAGATGCCGGCGGGCTACGAAGAACGCCCCATCGTCGCCGCGTACCAGGTCCGTTGCGCCCTCGATGCGGCCGGACCGAAGGCCGCCCACGGGAATGCGGGTGGTTTCGTTCTCACTCAGCGCAAGGGCCGCCACATCATGACGGTGAAGCCGGAAGATCCGACCAGAAGCGGGGTCCACATCGATGACCCATGACTGGTATGGACTCCCCGCGCCCGGACCCGTCGAATAGACGACCGCACTCCTGACGTCTTCACCCGCACGCGGGCCATCCCAGGGAATGGAAGACCGTACTCCGGTCTCCGGGTCGACGGCCATCACCGGCGAGTAGCCGCGGATGACATCCCCACGGCCCAGCACCACGATCCTATGGTTCGCTGAATCGTAGACCAGCGCATGCGACGGAATTTGTGGTCCCGCGTCGTCGTACAGCTCAGTCCATTCTCCCGTAGAGAGTTCCAATCGCAAGAACGCTGGGTACGGATTCAATTCGTTCGGGTCTCGCGCAGAGACCACGAAGGCCTGGTCTCGCTCCAAGTCGACCGCCAGGTCGAATGGATCTAGGACTCTGGTCGACCACGTCTCTATGGACCTCGATTTGGGTGACCAGGCGGCAGACCTGCTCGAGCAGCTCGGCATTGCGGGCATTGCTTTCGGCTAGGTCTAGAGGGACCCTATCGCTCTGGAGACCGAGGTGGACGCCCACGCGTGTCCCGCTTGCCGCGACGGCAGGCTGAAGCCGGTGGGCACCGTCCTACCGCCCGACGCCGCGGAGTGGAATCGCGCCGTCGTCCTTGCAGCTACCAACCGAGACTCATCTTGGCGTTGAACAAAGTCGACCGCCTCACCGCGACTTCGAATGCGCCATCCGGATCTCGGCCTCGTCGTAGGCGCGCAGTTGCGCATCAGCGGTGAGAAGGATGAGCCCGTCGACGGCGGCCTGAGCGACGAGGAGTCGGTCGAACGGGTCGCGGTGCCGCAGAGGGAGTCGAGCGAGCTGCTCCAGGTGTCGGGGCGCGATCGGTAGGATCTCGTACCCGTGGGCCTCGACCATCGTCGGGAACTCGGGCGGAAGCGGCAGCTTGCCGATGCTGACCTTGATGGCGATCTCAAAGAGCGTCCCGGCGCTCACGATGATGTCATTGCTCCCATCCCGCAGCATCCTTCGCGCGTCGCGCGACAGCTTGGACTGGACGGTCTCGACGTCCTCGGTCGCCGCCCAGAGGAGGACGTGGGTGTCGATGAGTACCCGCACTAGTCGATGATGCCCAGGGCGCGCGCTTCCTCGTCAGGCCATTGGTCCCAGTCGTCCGGAAGCTGCACGGCCTTGGATAGGAAGCCCAATCGACGTGTCCCGTCGGCCGGGACCTGGGCGGTGAGCCGAGCCACGGGGCGACCCATGCGGAGGATGATCACGTCTTCACCGCCTTGGACTCGGTCCACGACCTCGGCGAGGCGTGCCTTCACGTCGGTGATGTTCATGCTGGTCGCCACCACCCGATGATGGTCTGACCTGGTCAGACCTGTCAATGATTGCGGGGCGCGTGCCTGCGTCGGACCTGGGTGATCGCCAAGGTCGGGCTCGCGTGTTCGCCTGGATCGGGGGTCGTGATGGGCGAGATCGGACTTCGTGATCACCCCGAAAAGAGGGTAAACACGTACACGAAGCGGAAAGCTGGTGGTGGGTCGGCTCACGGGCACAGCGTGCTCGATGGCGGAGCGACTACCCCATGCATCGAACCCGAGAAATCCTTCGTCAGAAGTGGACGCTGAGCCGGTCTCACCGCGAGGTGGCGGCCAGTGTCGGCGTGGTCGGCAAGACTGTAATCCGTGCCCGGACCGCTGGCCTGGACTGGGAGAGCCTTCAGAGACTCGATGATGCGCAACTAGACTTGCGCCTCTACGGGCAACGAGACCTGAGTGACTCCACCCGGCCCGAGCCAGATTGTCTTTGGCTGCATCAGGAGCGTCAGAAGCGCGGTGTCACTTTGGAGCTGCTTCATCTGGAGTACCTGCAGGCCCATCCGAACGGATACAAATATACTCAATTTTGCGAACGCTATCGACGATGGCTGAAAAACCGTCGATTGTCGATGCGCCAAGTGCATCGGGCCGGGGAGAAGGTCTTCGTCGACTTTGCGGGTACCAGACCTGCGATTCAGGATCCTCGCACCGGCGAGCGCATCGAGGTCGAGCTTTTCGTTGCCGTTCTCGGCGCGTCCTCGCATACCTTTGCGAAGGCAGTCTGGTCGCAGCGCTCGGAGGACTTCCTCCATGCGCACATGGCAGCTCTCGCCTACTTTGGTGGCGCCCCGCAGGTCTTTGTTTCTGACCAGCTCAAGTCTGCCATCAAAACTCCTTGCAGGTACGAGCCCGAGGCCCAGCGAGAGTACGAGGATCTCGCTCGACACCATGGCGCCATCGTGATCCCGGCCCGTCCAGGCAAGCCCAAGGATAAGGCGAAGGTCGAGGCGGGAGTCCTGGTGGCGACGCGCTGGATCTTGGCTCGCCTGCGCAACGAGACCTTCTGGGACCCCAGGCTTCGGGGTGAAACCCGGAGGCAACTCGAGGAAAGGACCGACAACGGAGATGATGACAAGCCACTCCGGCCGTCCCGAAGCCCCCGCAGCTCGACCAAGGGTCCCTTTATCCCTACTATCGCGCCGGGAGTGGCATTCTTCCTTGTGACGATTGAACCGACGAAGACGTCCTACCTTCGCATCGAGCGAACGCGATTGGTTCCAGCCGAGCGGCATAGACAGCATCGTGGGCGGTCTTTCGCCACCGACTCAAGGGGTCACCGAAAAGCTGAACTCCGAGCTCGAAAGGATCGGGCCAGGCTCCAGGAGCTGCCCAGTCCTGTCCTCGAAATCCAAGATGATCGTGAAGTCTCCGACGCCGCGGATCTGGTTGCCTTGCAGGGGAATCTCGACCTCGTTCTCGGAGATCAGTTCCGGAGCAACGAAATCCGAAATCCGCGGGGCACCTCCCGGACCGTCGGGATCCCGGGCGACCCGGACCTCGGTCATCAGCTCGGCAGGATCGCGAACGGGCCGGCTGAACTCGATCCGCACTGCATCGGGCAGATCGGCCAGAGCGAGTTGAGCGCCTGGCATGGGCTCCGTCGCCGTCACCTGAAAGTCTTCCGGTCCGGCGTCTCGGTCGTTGCTTGCATCGGGAACCGAGACGTCGGGAACCGCACTGGCATCGCTAGCGTCGACGACCACGTCGCCGGCGTCCCGTCTCCCCGACGGGTCGTCCTCTGAACAGGAGACGATCAGACCCAGGCCCGAGACCCAGAAAACCACGGCATATTTACAAATTAGACTGCTCATCAAGGTACCACCGTTCGGTCGAAAAACCCGATGGGGAGCTCGTCGATGGGGACGGAAGCTCGATAGTGAGGCCCCGGTGGCCTGGGCTGGACCGCTTCGCCCCAAAAGAGCCCTTGGTCCGCGCAGCGAGCGCCGATGTGCGGATAGGGATCCTCCAACTCGCCGTCGAGCGCCTCGAAAGACACGGCATCCAGAAACCGGAGCTCCGACAGGTGTCCGGGCTCGATGTGGTGGCGAGCCTCGACATCGTCGGGGATGGGCTCGGAGTCATAGCGCAGCAGAAGGCCAAAGGGTACCCGCCACAATCCATGCAAGAGCAAGATTTCGCTTGGACCGAGCTCGAAGTCGATAAAGGTCGGTGGGACCGAGGTGCCATCAGAGAAAACGACCCCGTAGGCAGAGTTTCGCGCGTCTTCGATGCAATGCATGGGCAATGCCCGTCCGAGGTCGTCGGCCAATTCGAGATGCAATCCGGCAGCATAGGGAGAATGGTAGTCAGCGAAGGCAACGACCTCCGGTTTCCCGGGTCTCGATACATCGAGTTCAGGGTAATACTTGGTCGGCGGCCCCGACTCCTCTGGCCAAGAATCGATGAACCGTACCGACGCCGGGCGGTCGCAGGCGTTGCAAGCGAGCATTCGGCGCGCGATGCCACCCCCCGCCTGTTTCGGGTGTTCGAGCTTCAGAACGTCCGGCGATGTTTCGATGGCTGCGTTCTGCCAAACTGCAAAACATCCGATCTTCATGACCTCGGGTTGAAAAATTCGGACCATCTCCAACGTATCGAAATGAAATTCTTCGATCCAATCATCGGGAGGCGGCTCGCTCTCGAAAAGCTCCGAGCAACGAGACCAGTCCGGAACAGCCTCGGACACCGCAGCATCCTCGACGCCCATGTCGGCATCTCTGCCTGGACTCAGGTCCGGAACGTGGGCATCGGCCGCATCGAACAACACAGAGACGTCGGCGTCGCCTGAAGACCCATCTCTGTCTATTGGAGGGGGCGTCACGCTCCCCGCGTCGTCGTCCCGGACGAGTGGTATGGGTTCGACGCTGCACCCAACCAGCAGACAGTCCACGACCGAAGCTGCCAGTGCGAGTCGCAGAACGCCGTTCATGGCCAGTCCTTTACCTGGACCAGAAGACGCTCCTCCTGCCTGGGTACTCCATTTTGGTCAGGGCACGCCGTGAGGGGATCGGGCCAAATCATGAGCAGATACACATTGGTGTAGTTTTTTGGAAAGCGCACCATCATCCCCTCCTTCGTATCGTGAAGAGACTCCGAGATGAAAATGACCTCCTCGGGACCCCCGTCGGCTGGAAATCCGGTGAGGGCCAGGTCAAAGTTGTTGGCCGTTCCGAGGTTTTGGGGGTTCGCGCCGACGGCGCTGGGACATCCGTCAAAGACCATGACGGCGCGCAGATGGTCGCCGGCCGGATACGGTCCCAAAGGCCGTGCAAAAACCCTCGCTCCGGGGGCGGTGCGAGAGCGTGCGCTCAGCGCAAAGCCGTTTTCGCGATAGTCTTCCGCGGACAGGTCATCCAGAAAGGTCCACTGGGAGGACGACAGATCCGTACCTGATGCAGGTGTGACGGTCATGGCGAAGCTTTGTCGTCTGCTCCCATCGGGGTGCGGAACGGCCAGATTCCACGATTCCGGTCCATACAGATCAGACGCGGGGCCATCGCGGTCCTCGGGATCGATTCGCGGGTCGATGCCTTCGCCGTTCGGGTCTGAGCCCGGTGTTCCGGGCGGCGGAATTCCTCCGCACAAAGCTGCGAGCGGTCCGGCGGACAGCGCTCCAACTCCGGTCGCATAGTCACAGCCGTGGGTGGCTTCGGCGTTCGGGAAGCGGAAGAACCGGCCATAGTCCGCGTGAAGCGGATTCCCGAGGTCCCCTGCTTCGCAGACCGGCCCCCCGCTCCCCCGCCTTGCGTACACCAGCGAAGCTGCCGTGTAGCGCTGCTCGAGAAGAGGAGTCCGATAGCCAGCCAGCAAGATGGCGGCCCGGTCTGCTTGCGGCCCTCCCGCCCCGCAAAGCTGTCGATAAAGTGCGACCATGGCACCCACGACCGGGGCCGAGTAGCTGTTCCCGTCAGAGATGGTCCATTCAAAATTCGTGGGCCCGTTGTCTGCTCCATCGATCTTGGCAACATGGGCAGGCGATGCCAACGCGACAACATCGGGTTTGCTGACTTCGAGCACCGAAGCAGCAGGCCCGCAACGGCCCAACCCCAAATGTTGATCTTTGCACTCGCCGAAGGCTCCGCAATCCTCGTCATTCGCACAGGTCGAGCCGAAAATGGCTGAATTTGATGTTCTTGGGTTTTCCCAGTAGGAACCGTCCCAGACCTCGAACTGTTGAACGTCACGCGCGGCGGCGCCAGTCGTTCCAGCTTTTAACTGGAAACCGCCGACGCAGACTGTATTCAACCCATAACAACCTGTCTCGTAAGGAGGGCTCGGCGAGGGGGTGGCGGGTGGATTGCGGGCAGACCGAATGATCGTGAGGCCCCGATGCCGCGCATACCAATCCCCCACCAGATCCTGCTCATTGTATCCACCCGACTGCTTCCCAAATGTTTCGACGACGAGCGAGGCCCCATCTTGAAGGAACGTGTCATAGGCCTGCGCAAACGCGGTTGCAGAGCTCGGGGTGGTGTCGTTTCGAAAGACGAAGCGGGCTCTCGATGCCATGTAGTCCGACGAGCCTACGTCGAGGAATGGCTCCAGCGGCGTCGCGGCCCCATTGAGCTCACACTCGGTGCCTCCTGAGGGCAAGGCTCGGCCTTGACAGTTTTGATAGGCCGAAGCGCGGCTGGCAACGTAGGTGGCATGCTCGGACACGCAAAAGCCTTGATTGGTCGCGGAGCGGGGCCTGCCGTTGTAGGGTCCAACGCAGTGGCCTGGATTTGTAGGGGTCGAACAGTCGAGGCAGTCGGAATCCGTGGTGCAGCTTAGGCTGCTGAGCTCGGTATGGAAAACACCGCCGCCGTCGACGTTCGAGAAAGCTTCATGTTCGTCCCAGATGCGACAACCCCGTGCAGTGTCATCAAAGATGCCGATGGTCTGCCCCAGGCCGTCGAAGCCGTGCGCATTGAAGATCTGGTGAACGTTCGTGGTCAGGGCCTGATTTGGGATCTGCCAGTTCGAGTCGACGCCACGCGCTCGGGCAGAAACGTCTTGCAGCAGGTCCACCCGATGAATGCCCTCGAACTTTGCGAGCTCGACCAGGCCTTCGTCTGAAATCCAACCCACCAGTTCGAGGATTGGCATCTGAACTTTTTCGAGCGCCTCGCCGCCTGACGTCTCGGCTGCTGCTCTGCGCAAGGCGTCGTGTGACCACATCGTCGCGTCATACCAAATGACCGCTCGATCAACGGGCTTTTGCTGGACCAGTCGCCGACTGGACTCGAGGGTCAAGGCTCCGAAGCGTTCTCTCTGGCCCGCCAGGAGACGTTCTTCTGCCTCCCGGAGCGGCGCGACCTCTCCATCTGGGAACAGCGCCAAGTGCAGGGTCCGAGACCCAGGTTTCGATACAGCCATGCGTCCAAACGCAAACGCACCGGATCCGTCGACCTGCGCTCCGATGGCGCGGACTGTCGCCCCATCTGCTGCGGCGATGTCCCCAAGCCTCCGAGCACTGCGGTCGATGTTTCCTTCAGCGGATGTGACGAAGCGTTCGGTTTCAACCGCCTCGGAACAGCTCACCATTACCAGTAGCAGCGAGGCAGCGAGGCAGCATGCTGTGAGGCTGAAGCTCTGTCGACGCTGGTGTCAACGGGAGTATGAGATTGCGCTTCGCAGAGCGGAGGGGCCCTTTCCGCCACGGCTCGACTGAAAGATAGGAACTGTAGGCCCTTTCAACATCACTGGACCGAGCCGATCCCCCGTTACGTCCATCTTTTGAATGGTTCGAGATGGGAGAGACCAGCGGCGGCGGTCTTTGGGCCAGTCGGTGACTTCGATTTCGACCGAGTTGGAGCGGGAGGTCCCTTTGCGTTGCCGACGATCTGGGTGGTGCTGATAGCGCCGCCTTCGACCTTGCCTTCGGCGCGGACGATGGGCCCGATAAACCCGCGAGGTCGCTGAGGGTCTGCAGAACGGGTCACTCGAACTTCGACCCGGTCTTTATCGAGCCGAGCTAGAAGCTCACTGCGCTCACCGCGGACTTTTGCCGATGAATCTGCGGTTTCGTGACACCCCGGGAGGATCACACGCCCTCTCACAAGGTCGCCGTGTAAGCCGTTGCCCCGATCCTGCTCGCGGAGTCGAGCCGGACGGCCGGGTGAACTGGGCCTACGAATCGAGCTCCCAAACCATCCGCTTCGAGCCCGCGGCCGCACCAGGCCTCGGGCAGGAGGTCCGCGTCGAGTACCCGACCGTCTGCTCCTGACTTCGCACGGAGCGGGAAGGATTCAGGGAGCATCCGCCCCCGGCGGCCAGATCGCGTCGAGCTCGAGCTGCACCTCATCGAATGGCGCCAACGCAGCGGACCCAGGGCCCTCGCAGGTCTGGGTGCGAAGCCACCCACGATCGGTCCACTGAAACACCTCGACCGTATGGGCCAAGGGGTCGACCAGCCACGCCCAGGGCACGTGGGCCCGGTGGTAGGCGTCGAGCTTCAGTACCCGGTCCTTGCGAGCCGTCACGGAGAGAGCACCTCGCAAACCCAGTCGGGCAGCTCGGCATAGTGGGCCACGGACGGGTCGAAGGCTGGCGTTGCCGACCGTCGCCAACCCGCCAGGTCGGGAACCAACACATCGTCACCGACATGCAGCTCAGGCTCGTACAGGATCCACCAGCCTCCTGGGCCCCCGAGACCTCGCTGAAACTTGGCGCCGAGCTCGACCTCCAGGGCGCTGGCGGAAAACGTGTGCGGCTTGGCCAGCCGGGGCTGGAGGTGGAGTTCCCCGGCGATGAGTTCGGCAACGTACCCCTCCGGCGCATCGAGAATGTCCTGGTAGGTGGCGCCGGGCCTCCTCAGCCTTTCCACGGAGGGATGGTACCGCATCCCGGAGCGCCGGCCGTGCCTTTCGCGCCATCGACCGAACAGCGTGAGCTGGGCCGCCGGCCCTGTCGGCCCATGAGCGTTCCCATCCGCCTGACGCGGGTCGGCGCCGAACCGAACATGCTGGTCACCCTATGGGTGCTCGGGAAGAGCCGCGCCGTCTCTCGAAACTACCGCGACGTATGCTCGAACCCGCTTTTGGCTCGACCGTGAGGGCCGTTCACCGCCGACGAGGTCGCGATCGACGCGGAGTTCGCGAGCGATACACCGGAGCTCGTGCTCTCGAGGTCATTCCTCGGTCTGTGCCTCCCCCGTCATGGGCACGAACAGCACCGGGACCACCTTGCGCTCGACGAGTCCCTCGGGCGTCTTCTCCAAGAGGTGAAGCTCCTGCGCCGTGCCGGTGCCGACCGGGATGACCATCCGCCCTCCCATCGCGAGCTGCTCCTTTAGGGGCTCCGGGACCTTGGGAGGGGCAGCGGTGACCACGATGGCGTCGAACGGCGCGGCGTCCGGCCAGCCGGCGTGGCCGTCGCCCACGCGAAACGTGATGGCGTCGCCGTACCCGAGTCTCTCGAGGTCCCGGCGCGCCCTCTCCGCCAGGGGCCGGACGATCTCGATCGTGTAGAGCGCGTCCGTCAGCTCGGCCAGCACTGCTGCCTGGTAGCCGGAGCCCGTTCCGACCTCGAGCACCCGGTCCCCTGGCTGCACGTCGGCGAGCGCCGTCATCAGGGCCACGATGAAGGGCTGGCTGATCGTCTGCCCCTCGCCGATGGGCAGCGGCCGGTCGAGGTAGGCGGCGTCCCGGAGTTCGGGCGCAACCAGCTCGTGGCGAGGCACTGAAGCGATGGCCTCGAGCACCCGACGGTCCTCGATGCCCTCCGCCCGCAGGTGGGCGACCATAGCCCGGCGGGCCTCGGCCAGCTCGGAGTCGGATGGGGTCGGCGAGCCCGGCGCCTCTTCGGCGGTGAGATCGGCCGACGAAGGCCGGGCCGGGTCGTCGCCGGAGCGGCAGCCCGTGCAGAGTGCGAAAGCCGCGAGCGTCATGGTCGTCCGCTGCATGCCGCGAAAGCGCAGCAGGATCCGTGCCCGAGCTGGTCGAAGGGCTCGACCGGCTCGGCGGGCCGGGGGCTCGGGAAGTCGGTGATGTCGAAGTCGGTCTGGTTGTCTCGGTAGCGGACTGCGGGCTCAGAGATGCGGCGGAGGTCGAGCTCGTCACTCTGCAGGCAGACTCCGATGGCATTGGAGGCGACGACGAAATGGGGCGACTCCCGGCCCCTCCGACGAACAGCCCGATGTCCCGATTTCGAGCGAAGACCGATCGACGGACCTGGGCCTGGGCGCCCGACTGCACGTTGAGACCGCGGCCCAAAGCGCCGCTCGGTAGAGGGCGGGTGTCCCGCACGACGCTCGACCTGACCTCCATGCGCGCCCCCCTGTGACAGGCCGCGGCGAGAACGTGCTCGTCATCGGGGTCCGGCAGCCCGACGGCTGTGATATGTCGGTAGCGAGCGCGGTCGACGATGCCGTCGTCGAGCGTCCACTCGAGGTGACTTCGGAGACGCGCGGCCTTGTCTTCGGGCACCTGGAAGGTCTCCCTGAGCACGTGCTCGACCTCATCGAGGATGTCATCGCTCATGTAGGCTCGCACGAACCCCGCCTCGGCAACGCGGAGGAGGAGGTCACGAACGGGTGCCGAGACCAGCACGTTCGCGTCATAGAGGACCGCGAAGCGTGCCATCAGTAACCGAGGTCATGTTCCTGCGAGAGGCCTGCCAGGGACTGGAGGGCCTCCATGCTCTCTTGGTGTCGACGTCTGGGACCCCAGCTTCGGGGTGAAGCCCGGAGCCAACTCGAGGAAAGGACCGACAACGGAGATTATGACAAGCCAATCCGGCCGTCCCGAAGCCCCCGCAGCTCGACCAAGGGTCCCTTTATCCCTACTATCGCGCCGGTGGTACCCGTCGTGGACCCATCTGACGACGCACCATCAGATACTCCTCGTCGGCACAGAGGCTGCTAACGATGATGGAAGGTTGTGCTCGTGGAGGATGCGTCCAGATCGATGTCGACCGTGGTTGCTTCGCATCCCTCGTAGAGGCGCAGCACCGACCCCTCTCGCGCTGAAACTTGGAGCGGACCGTCCTGCACGCAAACCTCGGCGTCTGAGCGGAGGAGCGTAGCTCGCATACCTAGAGCGCCGACTCTGCTGGCCGACAGCGAAGAGTCCACTGCGTCCACCTCGAAAAATGGCTTCATGCCGAACGCGCCGAAAAACTCAGCGTATGCTCCATTCGTGAGTATCACTTTGACGGCCTCGATGCCACGCAGGGTCAGCGAAACTGACGATGAGGCGGCTTCGATGTTCCAATCGCGACCGCTTTGAGAATCGAATCGGTCTTCTTCGACGACTGAATCCGTGACCAGAAGTCGACAAGAATCCACCGATACATCGAGCTCGATCCTCGACTCCTTGACAACAAGCTCTATAGGACCCGGGTCCTCCGAAAGGTAAATGGATCCACTCGATCGCTCGACCTCGATTCGAGTGGCGTCGGGAACGTCGATGACCACCCGGGCCAAAGGGTTGTTGGAGGCATCCAAAGTCAGATTTGTTCCATCTCTGAAGACGCGTACCTTAGAGTCGCCATCATCTGTAAGTCGGGCAATTCGATCTGTGCCGGCGTTATAAATCCCTATGTCCCTAAACCCCAGCAGTTTCAAGCTCTCAACGACTTCCACCTCAAACTCCCTCGTGCCCAAGGGGTTGACGTTGCAAGAATACGCACCAAGGCAAATGACGCCGAGAATGAACCTTTTCAAGGCTGACCTCGAACCAAGATGAGTTCCGGGTCTTGGCCGGTTTCGACGATGATTACTCCGATCACGTCCTGGTTTGGATTCAGCAGGAGGTTCAGGCCATCAACAAGATTCGTAAAGGCTGCCGACATGACAATGTTTTCGAAGAAAATTCCTACATCGTCTTGGAGGGACGTCTGAAGTTCCAGTGACATTTCCTCGTCGGACATGCACTCGTCTGCGATGCCGGCAGCGATGTGTTCTCGACACGGTCCGGATTGGCCGGCGACTTTCACGCTGACGAAGATGTCGTTCAAGGGATCCACAGGAGCCAACTGGATTCGCCCGGCGCCGTCGGGCTCGAGCGAGAGGCGGATTCCAAGCTCGAATTTCTGAAGCTGAATGATGTAGTCGCCGAGTATGCTGCACTCGATGGAAGGCGCCACACAATCTCCGAAAATCTCGATGCCTTGGATCTCGAAAGAAATCCTGATCAGGAGTCCTCCGCCGTCGGGCTCTACCTCAACGGACGACGAATTCATATCATTGATAAAAAATTCGAAACGGTCCGACGAATCGGTGTCTCGGTCGATCGTGAACGTGCTTTGGTTTCCGAGAAACTGGACGAAACTGTCGTTGGCAGCGAATGACACGTTGAAGTCGTCCACAGAAAATGGAAATTCGGGGGTGAGTGAGCCTACGTTGTTGAGCCTTGCCGTTGTCGTGTTCTCGAGGTTGCTGATCACCTGGGCTAGAGCCGTGGTGTCCTTCTCGACCCCGGTAATCCTAGGCGCGCAGGCCGGGTCCACATCGATCTCGAATTCGAGCGGCTTGAATTCGGCCATGAACTTCGTGTCGTCGTTGTTGCAGCGTCCGATGTCGTCGTTTGTCGTGTCGCCCCGCACTGCCCAGCGATGAACCAACGCGTTGGGTGCTCCGTTTGTTCGGTCGAGGTCGTGGTCCGTGTCGACGTAGGTCCAGCGAGCGCGCGTGAAGGAGTCAAATCTCGACATGATCATGCAGTCCGGTGCGGTGTAGAGGGGTCGGCGGCTGGAGTAGGTGGCTTCGCTGAAATCCCACGTGTTCTCGATTGCATAGAATTCGAGATCCAGTGTTACGACGCTGCTGGTTGGAGTGATTTCGTATTCGTATTGGACGGAAGGACCATTCGCCTTAAAGTCCTTGTCTCCGCCCGACAGATTCCGCTCCGGGCATCGAAAGTGGTCATCGCGTTGAGTACGGATGATGGTTGTTGGTAGCGGTGCCTGGCCGTGGGCGACTTGAAGGGCGCCGGCTTGCAGCGAGATGGTCGTCAAAACGACCGCAGATTTTTTTTCATCGACATGTCTCCTTTGTGGGGCGGGGGCTGAGTGAAACTTTTGTCTCGGAAAAGCAAGAATTGTATGTTCGTGGTTACTCATCTTACTCGGAATGCGGACGACACGCGCAGCTTTTGCGTGAGTGAACGGCAGCGTTCGCCGAGAACGCAGGGGGACCCCGACGCCAGCGGCTCGAGACCTTTCTGCCCCTGACCGAAACAAGATCGAGACAGGCGGTCCCGGGGGTGCTCCCCGGGTTTCGATTTGCGGTAGCTCTTGGGACATCCCGGTCCGTATGTCGGTGCGCCCGATGACGCATGGCATGGCGAATAGACGAGCCGTGGGTGGGTTCGTCTCAGCGGACACGAATTCAGCAGTGTGGGGTCTGCGATGACGAGGCGGGCCACGTCGCTCAACCGGGGGTCGTCGAGGAGACAGAACGGGAGGACGCGGGTATCGAGAAGGACTTGCATCAATCCCAAGCGGCGAGCTCGTTTTCTGGTTTCACCATGACAAGGGATTTACGGAGTGTACCCTTCTTCACGAGGAGATGGAGACGATGATTCTACCCTTCTATGATTGTCTTCCAGAGAGCAACGGGCGGCAGCACGAACTGCTCGAAGTCGACCGAGTTTACCGTCTCGATTTCGACCGGTTCACCAAGGTGGACTGGGACAACCTCATGGACATCTATCGGAGTCTTCCTGGCTGGATACCCACTGACGATCTTCCGCGGTGGTTTCGACGAGACGAGGAGCAGCCTCCTTTCCTATCCGCCTCGGTGGAGCCACCCGGCCTCCAGGTGTCGGGGCAGCTCGTTCGAGGCGAGTGGGAAGCCTGGGACCGGCAGTTCCGCGCGAGCGCTTCAGCGCTGCCCCAGCTCCCAAGCGTCGAATAGCTTCATGGCGGCTCGCCCGCCTACCGGGTCTGAGCGATGGCGTTGCGAATCGCGTCCGGTGGGCTTCCCGGACGCCCGGAAAGCGCTGAAACAGCTCGGCGTGGGCGGGCCGGCCGGTCGGGCCGGGGTCGGAAGGGTAGGCTTCGATGAACGCGATCAGTCTCGGAAGGAAGGCGAGCTGCTCGTCTGCGGTCGGCCACTTGTGCGGCTCCCACGGCCGAGCGCGGGCGTTCTCCACACACGCGGGCACCGGAAGGTAGAGCCAGACCAGGTGGTCGTTCGGCTGGGCCAAGGCCGCCACGAGATCGGCGTAGCACCCTTCCACCACCGGGCGATCGGTGAACCCAGGCTGCGTCTTCGTGAGGTTCAGGGAATCGGCAACAGGTCGGCGCGTGCCCGCTTGGTCGAGGAAGGCGACGGCATCGAGGTCGAGGTACCTTGATCAGCTCTCGTCTGGCGCAGCTCCGCCGGCGGTCGTGCTCGAGTCGGTCTTCGACACCATGGAAAACACGGTGGGCAATCGCTTCGACACGGTCGGCCTGCCGCGCTGGCCGCTGGCGCGGCTGCTGATCTTCCGGGGTGGGGTGATCGCGGGTTTCGACGCGATCGAGCACGATACGGTACGTTATGCGCTCTCGGTCGAGACGCCGGCGCTGCTGCTGAACGGCGACGAGGATCCGAGGGTCACCCCCGCGCAGGCGCGGGCCCTGACCGCGGCCTTCGGATCGAACGCGCGATTGCACTTCGTGCCGGGAGCGGGGCACGACCTGTTCTCGGCGGTGGCACCCGGGGAGTGGAGGGAAGCGGTGTGCGGGTTCCTGGACGCGCACCGATGAATTCCGTCGGTCTCGCTCGAGGTCCTCTTCTTCGGGCACGGCCAATCCTCACAGGAGGCCCGTGTGAAACGTGCTGCATTGATCCGGCTGCTTCTCACCGCGATGTGCGTAGCGGTCGCACTCATGGCCTGCGAGTCGTCGTCGCAGGTGTCCCTGCGGATCCACCGCCTCGAGGGAAGGACCGGGCTCGGTCCGCCGGAACGCCAGGACCGACGTCCGCGACGAAGTGCCTCCTCAGGAACCAGAGCGGTACTCCCAGGACCACGAGGCAGGGCACGTTCACCAGTCCCACGTTGAACCATGCCCCGTGGTGGACGCTGATCGTGGAGTCGAGTGCGAACCACACGAGCACCCCGGCGACCACCGCGTCGTAGGACCACCGTTCACGGCGGGCGAAGCCGAAGCGGACCAGGAAATGGACCAGGACGAAGAAGCCAGCCGTGGTCGCACCGAGCGGGACGACCGCGAACGAGAAGACCGCGTCGGCTTCGGGCGTCAGGACCGGTGCGTCGAGCAATGCCCGGGCCATGAGCCGGCTGTAGATCCCGAAGGGGTCGAAACTGCCGAACGCCATCCAGCTGACGCCCTGCAGGGCGAACACGGCGGTCATGACGAGCAGGTAGCGCCGCCAGAACACGAAGGCGCGGTCTTCCGTCAGGCGGAGTTGCACGTCGGGTGCCTCCTCTTTCACGATCGTTCGGTCTTCGGGGGTCACGTCCAGCACTCGCGGACGAAGTCGGCGAACGTACGCGGCGCGCGGCCGAGGACCTGCGCGACGCCCGAGGTGATACGCGCGCTCGAATCGCCTCGCGTGAATCGATGCTGTTCGAGCACCCGGTCCACCACGTCTTCCGGGACGCCGAAACCGAGTGAGGCCTCACGAAAAGTGTCGTCGTCGACGGGGCGATAGCGGACGGGAATGCCGGCGGCCGAGCGGACGATCGCGGCCACCTCCGCGAAGGTCAGTGCCTGCGGCCCCGTGAGTTCGTACACCCGGCCGTCGTGCTCGTCCCAGCGGAGTACGTGGGCCGCGACGTCGGCGACGTCGCGCGCGTCCACGTGGCTGACCGCTGCCTCGCCGCAGGGCAGAGCGAATGCACCGGTGGCTTCGATCTCGGCACGATAATGCGTCAGGAAGTTCTGCATGAACGCGTTGGGGCGCAGGATCACGAAGCGTCGTCCCGAGGCCTCCAACCGCCGTTCTGCCGCACGATGGGTCCTCGCGTAGGCGAAGGCTTCGGTTTCGGCACCCATCACCGAGAGCAGCACGATCCTCGACACGCCAGCCTCGAGCGCGCGCTCGACGGCGGTGAGCTGCAGTGTCTCCTGGTCGGGTCCATCGGCCGTCAGGAGGAACATGTCGTCCACTCCGGCGAGTGCTGGATCGAGCCCCTCTCCCGTGGCCAGGTCCACGGGAACGGCTTCGATTCCCGGAGCCTGGACGGGCCTCGTACGATACGCGGCGCGAACAGGCCGGCCCGTCCCGACGAGCCGACGCACAACCAGGCTCCCGACCGTGCCGCTCGCGCCCATCACCAGAATCATCGATCCCACTCCTTGACGGGGTTCGTGGACGACGCACGCTCGTGCGTGCCGACGACTTCGATCCTCGTCCCGGAAGCGGCGGCGGGTATTGGACAAATTTGACCCTTCTCGGCGTCGGGCACGACTGCGAGGTGTCCGAGTGCCAACCGCCGATACGCGGTGGGCGTCAAGCCGGAGAAGGCCTTGAAGTCGCGGATGAAGTGGGATTGGTCGTAGTAGCCACAGGCGAGAGCGACATCGCACCAATCGAGGTCACCGCTTCGTCGCAGGTCGGGAAGAATCCGCTGGAAGCGCACGATCCGTCCGTAGGGGCGCGGCGGCAACCCCACGGCCCGCTTGAAGCCTGCGGTGAAGCGTCGGTGGCTCACGCCGCATTCGCGGGCGAGGTCGGCGATCGGTCGGTTCGGTGCCTTGTGCATCGCTTCGAGTGCCGCGTCGATCCATGCCGGACGGGAGCGTCGGTGCTTCGCTCGCTGCAGCAACGTGTCTTCGACGATGCGGAAGCGCGCTTCGGGGTCGCTGGCGGAACACAGACGATTGCGCAGCCGACGCGCGGTGGTCGGAGTCCAGAGGTCCTCGAGAGAGACCTGACGGTCGGCGATCGCATCCGAAGGCAAGCCCAGAAGGGCATCTGCGCCGCCAGCTTCGAAGTGGACCCCCATGCAACGACGCTGCGGGGCCGTGGCGATGACGAAGAAGGACCGATGCACTCCCGCGACCAGCGGGGCCAGGAGTTTCTCGTCGCGCGAGGCCTCGGTGTTCCCGGGGCCGAAGATCGGTACGGACTCGTGATCGAGGAGTACGGTCATTTCGACCGTGCCGCTGGGCAGGACGCGCTCGGTCCGATGGTCGGGTGCGTAACCCTCGTAGTGCCAGAGCGCACGGACGTAGGGCCTGAGTGTTGCGACGGGTGCTCGACCGAAGTAGCGCATGTCCGATCCTCCGAGTGCGGAACCCGCCGACGGGTTCCGATTCGTCCGATCCGGATCCGGCGATCCGAGCTATGCTTCCGATCGACGACACCCGGCTCGGTGTCCACGAAAAGATGCGCCGAGCCAAAAAGACCGCTTCCCGACCTGGTTCGGACAGACTGTATGCTCTTCCGCCGCCCCATCCTCGACGCGATCGCCGCCGGAGAGGTCACCTTGGCCTTCCGCCGGTGGCGTCGGCCGACGGTCCGCACCGGAGGTACGCTGCGCACCGCCGCTGGTGTGCTCGAGATCCGCGAGGTCCGCCCCATCGACGCGTCGGACCTCTCCGAGTCTGACGCACGTCGCGCAGGTTACCCCACCCTCGACGCCCTGAGGAAGGACCTCGACCGCGGACGGGGCGGCGCGCTGTACCGGATCGAGCTCGGCGCGTTGCATCCAGATCCGCGCATCGCGTTGCGCGAATCCGCGGATCTTCCGGAGGCCGAAGCGAACGAAGTCCTCGGGCGCCTCGAGAGGCTCGACGCTCGCTCGACGACCGGCCCCTGGACGCGATCGACACTCGAGACGATCGCCGAGCGGCCGGCGAGGCCCGCCCGGGATCTCGTCGAAGCCCTGGGCATCGACCGCGAGCGTCTGAAGCGCAACGTCCGGAAACTAAAGGAGCTGGGGCTGACCGAGAGTCTCGGGATCGGCTATCGTCTTTCGGTCCGAGGTAAGGTCCTGCTGGAACGGTTGCGATCGAGCGACGGCGGCACTTCCTGATCGAGAGCCGATCCCATGCAATCCATCGCCCTGCTCCGCCTGGACCTCGCCAGCAGCACGGCGTGCGCGGACTCCGATTTCGGTGCCCGGCGGCCGCCTGCGTGCGGGCGACGAAGTCGGACTGCAGAACGTGTTCGACTTCGGCCAGGAGATCACGGTCGGCTCTGTGATCAGGCTCTCTAGCTCTAGCCATTTTGGGTTTCGAATGTGCTTCGAGGAGCTTCCCGCCGAACGGCCCAGCATGCTCGCCATGACTTCACCCGGGGGAAGATGTGGTGGCCCACATCGGCTTCGGAACGCACCGGCACAAACCAAGCGGGTAATTAGTTCGCCACGTAGTCCCAGCAGGGAGTGGCGTCTTCGACTGTCGGGATCCGTTCGGCATCGAACGGGACTTCGAGGCGCTCGGGTTGAAACGGCAACTCCTCTTCATTTTCGAATCTGGCCTGGGCGAAAGATAGGACTAGCGTTCCGGATTCGACCCTGGGGGGTTCAATAAAACAAAGCGTGGTTGCCACATTACGAAGGTCTTCAGCCTCTGGAT
>DAPKRQ010000085.1:0-1512 GCA_031800475.1 Myxococcales bacterium LLY-WYZ-16_1 | reverse complement strand
GTCGGGTTCGGCAGCCTCGGCCCCTGCTGCGAATGGGGCGGGCTCGGGCTCTACATCCGGCGGCGATGGAGCTGCGGCTTGCGGGGGCGGGGCCGCTCGGGCCGCTTCGATCTGGGATTCCACCAGATCGATCAACGCCTGCGTATCGAAGGGTTTTCCGATGTGCGCCGCCACCCCGGATGCCCGGGCGTGCCCCTCGTCGAAAGCGGAAAACTGGCTGGTCAGGAGCACGATGGGCACCGCGGGTTGTTGCGCGTGGATGGAACGTGCCACCTGGTACCCGTCTTGGTCGGGGAGCGATACGTCGAGCAGGACCAGGTCGGGCGCGGACACCCCCAACTGGGCCAGGGCCGTCTGACCGGAGTCGGCGGACACCACCGAAAAGTCGGAAGCACGGAAGGTCCATTCGATGGCCTGCCGGATCGTCTGGCTGTCGTCGACGGCGAGAATGGTCTTCGTCATGCACCCTCGGCCACGAATCCTGGAAGATCTCGCGGCGTTAGCATGCGCCGCTACCACGCCGCAAAACCCCGATCAATCCCGCCGCTGGCCATGGCCGCCGCGGCATTCGGCGCTGCCTGCACGGGCTGTCCCCCGGCGACCCATCCCGAGACGGCCGAGCCCCGAACCGAGTTGGTGCTCGGCACCACCTTCGAACCCACCACCCTGGACCCGATGCTGGCTGGACCGGGCGCAGGCGCCCGCGAGGTCACGCGCCTGCTGTTTCGAGAGCTGCTTCGCTTCGATACCGAATGGAACGTGGTTCCCGACCTGGCGGCCGAGCTTCCGAAGCGGAGCACACGGAACGGCCGCACTGTGCTCCGCTGGACCCTGGGCCGCCACTTTTGGTCCGACGGCACACCGGTCCGGGCTCGGGACGTTCGCTTCGCCTGGCGATTGGAGCGCAACCCGAAGCTCGACGCCGCAAACCATCCAGGTGCCCTGCGGGTGTCGGACCTTCGGGTCTTGGACGCGAAGCGCTTCGAAGTCGTCTGGTCCGAGCCCACCTGGGCTGCCGCCGTGCCTCGGGTCCATACGGTGCTGCCGGCCCACGCCTACCCGGAGCTTCCCGAGGCCGGCCCCTTTCGCGGATTCGGGGACGAGCCCGTTTCGAACGGTCCCTTTCGACTCGAACGCTGGATACCGGGCGTGAAGGCGGTGTTCGCCCCGAATCCGCACTGGCCCGGACCGGGGCCCTACCTGGAGCGCGTGGTGTTTCGGTTCTTTCAGGGGGCCGAAAGCTTGGCGCTGGCCCTGCGTGCCGGGGAGGTCGATGCGGTCGGCGAGGCGTCGGGCCTGGGACTCGAGCAGGTGGTCGAGCTGGGGCGGGTCTTGTCCGACCGAGAAGCGGTGGTGCGGCCCGGTGCGCTGTGGCTGCACGCCGAGCTTCGGCTGGACCATCCGGTTTTGGCCCGCCGGGCCACCCGCCAGGCCATCGCCCGGGCCGTCGACCGAGAGAAGATGGCGCAGCTCGTCTACGCGGGAGCCGCCCGACCGGCCTGGGGCCTGTTT
>DAPKRQ010000084.1:0-20898 GCA_031800475.1 Myxococcales bacterium LLY-WYZ-16_1 | reverse complement strand
TGACCGTGGCGCGCCGGGGGTACAGCGCTCGCGGCCACTCGGTCGCCGACGTGGGAACGCGGAACGGCGAAGCCTCGATCTCGAGGCTCGGGTTCGGTCGCTCGTAGTTCAGGCTCGGGGGAATCTGACCGCGCTGCACCGCCAGGCAGGCCTTGATCAGCCCCGCCACGCCCGCTGCCGTGTCCAGGTGTCCGATGTTCGTTTTGACAGAACCGATGTGGACCACAGGTCCTTCGCGCCGGGCCCCGCCGAAGACCTGACGGAGCGCCGACACTTCGATCGGGTCGCCCATGTAGGTGCCCGTACCGTGGCACTCGACCATCCCGATCGTTTCCGGCGCCACCTCGGATACGGCGTGGGCTTCGGCCATCACCGCCGCCTGCCCTTCCACGCTGGGGGCCAGGTATCCGACCTTGCGGGATCCGTCGTTATTGACCGCCGTGCCCCGGATGACCGCGTGGATCCGATCCCCACTGGTCAGCGCATCGTCGAGACGCCGGAGCACCACCATGCCCGCGCCGCTGCCAAACACCGTTCCCCGTGCCCGGTGGTCGAAGGCGCGCACCCGACCGTCGGGTGCCAGGATCTCGCCTTCTCGGGGCAGGTATCCTCTCGGCGTCGGAAGCTCGATCGTCACCCCCCCGGCCAGGGCCATGTCGCACTCCGCTGAAAGGAGGCTCTGACTGGCCATGTGCACCGCCACCAAGGACGTGCTGCACGCGGTCTGCACGTTGACCGCTGGGCCCTGCAGGTCCAGCAGGTATGCGGCCCGCGTGGCCAAAAAGTCCTTGTCGTTGCAGGTGTGCCGGAGAAGGAACAGCCCCACTTCTCGGATCAAGTCTGGCCGAGTCAGGATGTTCTGCGCGAAGTAGGCGCCCATGCCGCAGCCTCCGAAGAGGCCGATGGCTCCATCGAAACGAGCCGGATCCCAGCCTGCGTTTTCGAGCGCTTCCCAGGTCGTCTCCAAGAACAGGCGGTGCTGCGGATCGGCGATGGCCGCTTCTTTTGGACTGAATCCGAAGAGCTCGGCGTCGAATCGGTCGACGTCTTCCAAGACCGAAGCCCGCTTGACGTACCGCGGGTCTCGAAGCCGATCCTCGCTCTCTTTGGAAGACCTCAGCTCCTCATCGCTCAGGTCTCGGATCGATTCGACCCCGCGGATCAGGTTGTCCCAAAAAGCCTGGGGGCTTTGGGCGTCCGGAAATCGGCAGGCCATGCCGACCACGGCGATTTCTCCCCCCGCGTACTCCATCGGCCTGCCGAGGGTTCCACAATTCCCCGAGGGCTGCCACTGGCGTCTGCGGGCCTTCCGCGCATACGGTCGTAGCGTGACACCTTTGCCGGTCCGGTTGTTCGTGTCGTGGGTGTTGGGGCGGATGGAGCTTTCGGCGCGCGAATTGGAGCACGCGTCCCAAAGCGCGCACCGATTGCAGGAGGTGGCGCTGATGGTCCACCTGTTTGCGGGCTATCCTAGGGGCCTTGCCGCCCTGGCGCAGGCGGTCCAGCTCGGGCGCCTGCCCCCGATGCCCGAAACGGTGCAACTGGCGTCCGGCGATCGGGAACGAGGGATGGGTCTTTTTCGCCAGGTGTACGGCGAGGTGGCGGATCGGGTGGCCGACCAAATTCGAGACCTCCACCCGGACGCGCTGCATTGGGTCCTGACCCACGCCTACGGTCGGGTGCTGAATCGCCCAGGTCTGTCCTTGGCCGAGCGCGAGGTGCTGGCGGTGGCGGCTCTAACGGCCCTCGGGAGCCTGCCGCAGCTGAAAGGTCACGTGGTGGGGGCGATCCGGTGCGGCGCCTCGGGGGCCGCGCTGCGTGATGCGGTGGACCAGATCACCGATTTGGCCGAACCCGAGCACGTGCGAACGGCCCGTGCCTTCATCGACGGCGCCGCCGAAGCCGATTGAAGAACTCGACCGACCCACCGAGCGCGCCGCGCCGCAGCGCAAGGCGGAGCTCGGGTCGACCGGGGACGACTCGGCCGAGCACCGGTCCAAGGCGCCGTTTCAGCCCCGTCGCTGGCGCAGCAGGCGCTTGCGCTTTTCCGCCCGGGACGCCGCCGCCGACAGGGCGTCCGATGTGGCTTTTGGAGCGCCGTTCGGCCGGGATCGGCCGAGGTGGCCCGCGAGGCCGTCGACGGTGGGGAACCGATAAATGTCGGTCAGCGAGACCGAGGCCGTCAATTGGGCTTTCAACAATTGATGGACCTGCACCACCAGCAGCGAGTGCCCGCCCAGGTCGAAGAAGTTGTCGCTGCCCCCGACGTCGTCTCGTCCCAGCACCTCGGACCAGATGCCCCGGATGACCTGGGCCACCTCGTCTGGCGCCGAGGGATGCTGCAAAGGTCGGGACGGGGCCAAAGTCGCCGGCGTCTTGGGTACTGCGGCAGTGGGTACTCTCAGCAGAGAGGCTCGGTCGATCTTCCCGTTGGGCGTCATCGGGAAGTGCTCGACCGTCACGATGCGGGTCGGCAACATGGTTTTGGGCAACATGTTTGCCAATTCGCGTCGAAGGTCGGGCTCCCGAAAGCCAGCATCTACTCGAACGAACGTAGAAAGACCGTCCCCTTCGACCACTGCCACCGCTTCGCGTATGCCCTTGCACCGGACCAACGCCGCCTCGACCTCCTGCAGCTCGATCCGATGACCGCGGACCTTCACCTGATGGTCCAGCCGACCCAGGTGTACGAGGCGGCCCGAGCCGTCCCACCGGGCCCGGTCTCCGGTCCGATACCAGCGGCCTTCGGCGGTTTCCCGGAACCGGTCCGCCGTGATCTGGGGGCGCTGGCGGTAGCCCCGGGCCACCGTCGGACCCGCCACCCACAGCTCACCCTCGCGGCCGGGCGCACAGGGCTGTCCCAGGGGGTCGGCCACCCTCAGCCGAACTCCGGCCAAAGGCCGGCCGATCGGGATGGCGGGCTGCCCGGTCCATCCGGGCTCGAGCCCCGACCCGTCGCGATCCCAAACCTTTTGGGCCGCGCACCAGACCGTGGCCTCGGTGGGCCCATAGACGTTCCAAAGGCTTCCTTCGACCTGGGTCGACAGCCGTTCGGCCAGGGCGGGGGGCAAGGGCTCTCCGCCCAGGAGCAGATGGTCCAAGCCCCGAAACGTGTCCGGCACCCGCTCCACCTCGAGCCGGGCCAAAGACGGGGTGCACTGCATGTGGGTGACCCGGTGCTCCCGGATCAGATCCCGCACGCCGGTCGTCGGCGCAGTTCGTCGGGTCACCCTGCGCAGCTCGACCAAATGACGCAAGCTCTGCAGCACCGCATCGGTTGGGACTCCGAAGTCGAGCAGGCACGCGATCTCGTTCACCCCGGCCCCGGCGACCCGGTTCACCATCTCGAGGCCGTCGTCCACGGTGCCGAACAACCCGCTCGTTGCAAAATATCGTTCGAAAGCGTGGTCCATCATGGCCTCGAGCTCGTCCGGGCTCAGAGCATCCAGGTCCACGTCCGTGGGCGACGAGGGGCTCTTGAAGGCGGGAAAGGTCCATGCGTACTTCTTCAGAAGGTTCATGGAACTCTGCAGGTAAGCTTTCAGGGGCTCCCGCACGGTCCGTTCCACCTGCTCTCGGTCGCTGCCCAGGTGGGTGTGCAGCATCAAGGTCACGGTTCCCGGGTCGTAGCCGGCGGCCTTTCGCGCTTTTCGAAAGACCGAGATCTTTTCGGTGAGCTCTTCGATGGATTGACCCAGCAGGTGGGTGAGAAGATGGGCCCCGACCTCTCCGGCTCGACGAAAGGTCTCGGGGTTGCCCGCGGCGGTAACCCAGACCGGTAGCTCGGACTGTACCGGTCGGGGCAGAGACCGGAGCTCCACGCTGTGGCCCATCGGATTGGGCCAGGCCAAGGCTTCGCCCCGCCACAGGGATCGCACCTGCTCGATCTGCCGGAACATGCGCTCTTTGTGGTCTTCGAACGCTTCGGGCATCAGGACGAAGTCGTCGGGCAGCCATCCCGAAGCGAACGAGATGCCGACCCGGCCATTGCTCAGGTTGTCGACCACCGCCCATTCCTCCGCGATCCGGATCGGGTGGTGCAGAGGGGACACACAGCTCCCGGCGCGGATGGCGAGATTTCGAGTCCGGACGGCCAGCGCTGCGCTGGTCACCGAGGGATTCGGGTACGGACCGCCGAAGGCGTGAAAGTGTCGTTCGGGCGTCCAGACGGACGCGAAGCCGTGTTGATCCAGGTACTCGGCGCCTTCGAGAAGCAGACGGTACTTCTCCGGCCCCGGCGCTTCGTCGTTGCCCCACATGAACATGCCGAAGTCCACGGGCGCGATTCCGTGCTTCACCGTCTCCGACGGTTTGACCACGACCGTGAACCCGCGGCACAGGGTCCACAACAGCTCGAGCACCGAGATGTCGAAGGACAACGAAGTGACCGCGAGCCAGGTCTCGTCACCCGGTTCGCCCCGCGGAACCACGCCGTCCATTCCAGCGAAGAAGTGGGAGATGTTGCCGTGTTCCACCTCGACGCCCTTGGGGCGACCGGTCGAGCCGGAGGTGTAGATCACGTAGGCCAGGTCCTCCGAGGCCGGCCAGGCGGGTTCGAACGCCGGGGAGGCCCGGTCGCAGCCGAGCCGGACCTCGATGTGGGGACACTCCGTTGCGGATAGAGGCCCGCCCGGAGATATCAGAATCCCATCCAACCCGGCGTCTTCGGTCATGAAGGTCAGCCGAGGCTCCGGGTAGTCCGGATCCAGGGGAACATAGGCCGCGCCCGTCGCAAGGACCGCCCAGGGGGCGACCACGAGCTCGAGCCCCCGGTCCACCCGGACACCCACGCGGCGGCCGGGACCGATGCCCCGCTCGGTCAGTTGATGGGCCAGCGCCCGCACCTCGTCGACCAGCTGCCCGTAGGTGAGGCGCGCACCGTCCGACACCACTGCGGTCCGGTCGGGACAGGAGGCCGCCTGGTCGAACAGCTGGGCTACGCAGGTGGGTTGGGACCGCTTCGAGGGTCCGCGCTCCCACGCGTCGAGGATTCGGGTCTGCCCGTCGTCGAGCAGACTCACTTGGTCGATCGGGCTGTCGGGGCTTTGGGCCACCCGCCGCAGGAAGGTCTCGAAGCGGTCCCGCACCGAGTGGGCTTCGCCGAAGTCCGGGCTGCAGCGCAGTACCTCCTCGCGCACGTCGAACACCACCTCGGGGGCGTTGTCGTCGTCGGTCGGTCCCGTACTCACGCCGGCCTGCAGAGCGCGCAGCCCAGAGGGAAGGCCCAGGCGGGCCCACAGGTCGTGCAGGTGCCCGCCGGCGGCCTCGACGCGTTCTTGCTCCTCGGTCCACCGGCGGGTCAGCTCCGACAGATCCACCCCTTCGCCGAGCTCCAAGCGGGCCGGCACCCATCGGGCCACCAAGGACTCGGCCCAAGCCGGCACCTCCGAGGTTACGTGGATCCCCAGGTCGACCGTCCGCCGCCCTTCGCTCCGTGCGACGAAAGCCCCCCAGGCCGCCGCCCGCGACGCTTGCGAAAGGCCCTGGGGCACCTGCACCGAAAGATCGATGCGGGTGGGGATCAGGTCCTGGGACGCCAGCGGATCCGCTTCGTTTTGGATGTTCCAGGACAAGGGCGTGTGGGTTCGAAGACGCTCGGACCAAAAGGGCTCGTGGACTCCGAGGGCATCGCTCCAGTCTCCCGGGCCCGACGGCGACTCGAGCACCCCCGACACGTCCAGGTCGAGCCAGCGGCGGAGCGAGGGGGTGTCCAGAGCTTCGCCGCGCAGGCTCGTGAGTCCATCCAAGCGAACAGCCCCCTCGTGGCAAGCCACGACCAAACTCGACCCGTCCAGGTCGAGTATCTGGCCCGGCACCGCGCCTTCTGGACGGCCTCGGGCCTCGGCCCGGGTCACGTTCACCACAGAGCCCGGAAGGAGCAGCTTGGCGGTAGCCACCGGGTTCGGATAGGGGCCGAAGTCCAAGGCACGCACCTGTCGCGCGATCCGGGTGGCGGGCTGATTCCAATCCAAGACCCCGGCGTGGGGCGGACGGTGCCGGCGCAGAAAGACCTTTCGTTCACCGGTCTGGGGTGTGCCGGCCACGGGACCGACCCCTAGGCTCTCGACCAGCTCTCGAAACGAATCGAGACCTGCAGCGAAATTCTTTGTGTTGAGGCTCAGTGCAGTTTCGTCGGGGGCTACATCGAAGTCCCGTCTCGCCACCACCCGGCCCGCATCGATCCGCTGCGTCATCCAGTGCCAGCGAACGCCCCAGTGGGATTCTCCCGCCAAAAGACCCCATACGGGCGTGTTGAGGCCGGCGTAATCGGGCAAGGGACCGTCGTGAAAGTTGATCGCGCCGCGCCGAGGCCGGTCCAGGATGGCGCTCGGAATCAGGTCCAGGTGGGTGATGCTGAACAGAAGGTCGAATTCCTCGAGTCCGTCGAAGTGCTCGGGCCGACAGCCGATGACGGCGGTGCCGCTCCGCTCGGCCCAGCTTCGGATCTTGGGTGCGTCGGTGGCCACCGCCGCGAGCCGGTGCCCCGCCTCGACCCACACCTTGGCGCACTCGACGAGGAGGTTGTCCTGACCGATCAGGACTGCGGAGAGGGGTTTTTCCACGAAAGACCTCGCGGCGCCCCGGTTCAGCGGCTGAAGCCGAGCTTTCGCGGGTCCATGAACATACCGAGCTCGAGTTTTCGGCGCCGGAACAGATCCAAGATGATCAGCACGCCGCCGAACACGAAACCGGCGGCAGCGTACATCACCATCTTCTTCTGCTCCTGGGCGGACTCGTCCACGTACTCGAGCTGCACCGGGGTGATCAGGTCGTATCGCGCTTCGGCAGACGCCCGCTCGAGTTCGACCTGTTGTTGCGCTTGCTTGACCCGATCCAACAGCCGGAGATGCTCCTCCTTGGCGGCTTTGTACTCCCGAACCAGGTCGGCGTACTTCGACTCCCGCTCGGGCAGCCGGGCGACCCGACTCTTCATGCTGTCGAGTTCTTTTTCGAGACGACCCTTCTGCTGCCGGGCCACCGCCAGGCTTTGCTCCAGGGTGAACACCCGGGCTTCGGCCGCTGCGTAGATCGGGTTCTTCACGCTGGACACCGACTCGGCCTGACCGGCCTTGTTCTGCTCGTACAGCTGACGCATGCGCTGCAGGTTGCTCTTCAGCCGTTGAACGTCCGGGTGCATCGGACCTTTGCCCGCGGCCTTGGCGGCGGCGAGCTTCGCTTCGATCTCGGCGACCTGCGACGCGTAGGGATTGGTCCGGGTCTGGCTTTCCACGGTGAAAGCCGACACCGACTTGAGCTTTTGCCGTTCGTAGCGGAGCTCCAGGCTCTGTTCTTCGATCTGCTTTTCGACTTGCCTCAGCTGGGCTTCCAGCTCGTAAACCTGTGCGTAGACGGTGCGGGCTTGATCCGGCAAAGCGTCCAGGTTGTTTGACTTGAACTCGAGCAGCTTTCGCTCCGCGGCCTGCAGGGCTTCTTCCGCCTCCGACAGCTTCTTCTTCATGAAGCGCTGGTTGACCAGAACCAGCCGCAGGGCCTTGTCCATCTCCGCGTCAAGGTAGTTGTTGACATGGGTGTCCAGGAACTGGGTCGCGAACTCGGGGTTCGTGTGCCGAAAGCTTCCGCTGTAGAGGTTGCTGTGCATGCCGCCGACCCGCCCGAAGGTCAGCAGCTCCTGGAACAACTCCACGATGCCCCGATCCGGCTCCCCGATACCCAAATCCGAAAAGGTCTGTTTCAGGAGCCGCTGGCTCTTGAAGTTTTGCTCCGCCTCTCGAAAAAACTTGATCTTGCCGCCGGAGAATTCTTCGGTCAGGGCGTCGTTGGCGTTCGGGATCAAGGTCATCTCGAACATGGCCTTTCGGGGAGGTGGGTCGAGCCGGTACTTCATGACGCCTGCGACCCCACCCAGGACCGCGCAGAGCAGGAACAGCCACCAGTAGGGCAACAAGGCGAAGAAGATGATCTTGGCCTTTCGCAGCAGCTCCGGGATGTTGATGCTGGGCTCTGGGGCTTGTTCGACCTGCGGTTGAGCCGGGGGTGAATAGGGCAGGTAGCCATAGACCTGCTGTTGCTGACCCGGAATGGCACCCGGCATTGGGCCGTAGCCGTAATGGTGGCCCTGCGGACCGTAGTTCGGAACGGACAACGCCATGGTCTGGGCGTTCGGGGTCCCCACCCGGTCTGCCTGCTGTCGGTATTCGAACAGCGTCTCGCCGATCTGGACCAGGTCGCCGGGCCGAAGGAGCACGTCGTGGACGCGCTGGTTGTTGACGAAGGTGCCGTTGGTGGAGGCCAGATCCACCAACCGGTGATGGGCCCCCTCGCGGACCACTTGCGCATGTCGCGACGAGGCCCGCTGGTCCTCGAGCGGCACATCGCACTCTTCGCTGCGGCCCAGCACCACTTCGTCTCGGTCGAGACGATGTCGGGCGCCGACCTGGGGACCTGAGCAGACGAAGAGTTCGGACGCGGCCGGGTCGGCCGCCGATGTCGCCGCGGTCGTCATGGATTCCGGGGTGGAACCTACCGCAATCGAACGGGGTGTCCTAGTGCGGGAGCCCTTCGGTGCGGGCCGGCGGACTTTCCGAAAAATGGCATCCCGCCAGACTCGGGGGCTTGCCAGCCGCGGCCTCCCCGGGGTTCGTCGGGGCCGGATGCTGAACGGCGTCTTCGTTGCGCTCGTCCTGAGTTCCGTCGCGATCGGGGCCCTGTTCGGCACCATGGAGGGGGTGGCGGACGCGGCGGTCGAATCGGCCGTCGGGGCCGCAAAGCTTGCGCTTGGCCTGCTCGGACAGATGACCCTCTGGCTCGGTTTGGTCCGCATTCTCCAAGAAGCCGGCCTGATGGCGGCCTTGGCCCGGGCCCTGTCTCCCGTGATGCGACCCCTGTTCCCGGGACTGCCTCCGGGGGATCCCGCTTTCGGGGCCATCTTGCTGAATCTGTCGGCCAACGCCCTGGGTCTGACCAACGCCGCCACGCCGTTCGGTCTCAAGGCCATGAAGGAACTGCAGCGGCTTCAGGAACGGCCCGGCGTGGCTTCCGACGCCATGATCGTCTTCGTCACCCTGACCGCTTCCGGGGTGGCGGTTCTTCCCCTCGGAATGATCGCCGTGCGGAGCACCATGGGGGCCGAGCTGCCGGGCGCCATCATCTTGCCGTCCATGGGGGCCACCCTCTGTTCGACCCTGGTCGGAGCCACGCTGGCCCTGGGCCTGTCCCGATGGAGTTCACGCCCGCGCAGTCCGGTCGACGCCGAGCCTGGGGGACCGGCCGATCGTTCGGGCCCAGAGCTCGCCGGTCTGGCGGACGCGGAGCAGGTGGCGACGATCGAGCGACGTACCCGGCCCCTGCGAGCTGCCCTCGTGGGCGTTTGCGGCGTCGCGGTGGCGGTCGGATTTTGGACCTCGGTGGCGGGACCCCAAGGCACGGCCGACGGTGCCCTGGACGCCTTTCAGATCTTTTCGGGACGGTGGCTGTTGCCCCTGTTGATCGCGGGCTTCGTCGGGATCGGGTTCGCCCGCGGCGTCCCGGTCTACGACGCGTTCATCCGGGGCGCGAAGGAAGGCTTTTCGGTGGTGATCCTGATCGTCCCGTACCTGGTTGGGATCTTGACCGCGATCGGGCTGTTCCGGGCCTGCGGTGCCTTGGACGCCCTGACCACCTTCTTGGCGCCGTTCTTGGAGCCGCTCGGGTTTCCTCCGGAGGCCCTGCCGATGGCGCTGGTTCGCCCCCTGTCCGGGAGCGCCGCCCTCGGGGTGGTCGTCGACACGATCGAGGCCCACGGAGCCAACTCCTTCGTCGGAACCCTGGTCACGGTGATGAACGGGAGCACCGACACCACCTTCTACGTGCTGGCCGTCTACTTCGGTTCGGTTCGCGTGCAGAACGTTCGGCACGCGTTGCTCGCTTGCCTGGCCGCCGATTTCACCGGCGTGGTCGTCGCGACCGCCCTGACCCACGGGTTCTTTGGGTAGGCTGTGCCGTTGCCTATGTCGCCGCGGAATCGTATGGGGCTCCCGGACGGGGCCGACCACGACCCCGAGATCGAAAGAACGGGCGCATGAAGATCCACGAATATCAGGCGAAAGACGTCTTGCGCACCTACGGTGTTCCGACGGCGCGCGGGTCGATGGTGACGACCGCCGACGATGCGGTTCGGGCTGCGGAAGAACTCGGCGGATGGCCGGTGGTGGTCAAAGCCCAGATCCACGCCGGCGGTCGAGGCAAGGCCGGGGGGGTGAAGGTCTGCAAAGACGCGGAAGAGGTGCGCGCCCAGGCCAGCCGACTGCTCGGGAGCACCCTGGTCACCATTCAGACCGGCCCGGCCGGCCAGCCGGTTCGACGGCTGCTGGTCGAGCAGGGGCTCGATATCGCGAGGGAGTTGTATTTCGGGCTCGTTCTCGACCGAGCCGCGAAGCGGGTGGTCATGATGGCGTCGAGTGAAGGCGGCATGGACATCGAAGAGGTTGCGCGGACCCATCCCGATCGCATTCACAAGGTGGTCATCGACCCGGTGACGGGACTCGTTCCGTATCAGGTGCGCAAGCTGGTCTTCGGCATGGGGCTCGGGGCGGAGTTGGTCTCGCCCGCCACCAAGCTGTGCATGGGTCTGTGGGAGGCGTACCGCGAAACGGACGCCACGGTGATCGAAATCAATCCACTCGTCTTGACCTCTGACGGCCAGATGCTCGCGCTCGATGCGAAGATGAACTTCGACGACAATGCGCTCTTCCGGCAGCCCGAAATCGCGACCTTGCGGGACTTGGACGAAGAGGATCCGAAGGAAGTCGAAGCCAAGAAATTCGACCTGTCGTACATCGCTTTGGACGGCAACGTGGGTTGCCTCGTCAATGGCGCGGGGCTGGCCATGGCCACGATGGACATCATCAAAGAGGCCGGGGGCAATCCGGCGAACTTCTTGGACGTGGGGGGAGGCGCGGATGCCGAAAAGGTCATGGCAGCCTTCACGATCATTTTGCAGGATCCTCGGGTGCAGGCCGTTCTCGTGAACATCTTCGGTGGCATCATGAAGTGCGACGTGATCGCCGAAGGGGTGATTCAGGCCGCCGAGAAGACTGACTTGAAAGTCCCCGTTGTCGTTCGTTTGGAGGGAACGAACGTCGAGCAGGGAAAGAAGATGTTGGCCGAATCCGGCTTGGCTCTGGTTCCGGCCGACGACATGCTGGATGCTGCGCAGAAGGTCGTGAGCCTCGCGGCGGAGCGAGGGAGCTGAAGCCATGGCCGTGTTCGTCGATCGAAACACCAAAGTCTTGGTACAGGGCATCACGGGCAGCGCGGGCTCTTTTCATGCCCGGCAAATGATGGAGTACGGCACTCAGGTGGTGGGCGGCGTGACCCCCGGTAAAGGTGGACAGCGGTTCGACGACCGGGTGCCGGTGTTCGACACCGTAGCCGAGGCCAAAGAAAAGACTGCAGCGAATGCCACCGTCATTTACGTCCCGGCCAAGTTCTGCGCCGACGCCATCTTGGAGGCGGTCGACGCCCAAATCCCGCTGGCGGTGGTGATCACCGAGGGGGTGCCGGTCCTCGACATGGTCCGGGTACGTCGGGTTTTGGACGGGTCGTCCACCCGGCTCGTGGGGCCGAACTGCCCCGGGGTGATCACGCCCGACCAGTGCAAGATCGGCATCATGCCCGGGCACATCCACCGGCCCGGACCGGTGGGTGTGGTCTCCCGTTCCGGCACCCTCACCTACGAGGCGGTCGGTCAGCTGTCGGCCCTGGGCATCGGGCAGTCCACCTGCGTCGGCATCGGGGGAGATCCGGTGAACGGGACATCGTTCATCGACGTGCTCCAGGCCTTCCGGGACGACGAGGCCACCGAAGCGGTGGTCCTGATCGGCGAGATCGGTGGGACCGCGGAGGAAGAAGCGGCCGACTTCATCCGCCGGGAGCTGAACAAGCCGGTGGCCGGCTTCATCGCCGGCGCCACCGCCCCGCCCGGCAAGCGCATGGGCCACGCGGGGGCCATCATCAGCGGGGGACAGGGGACGGCTGCGGACAAGATCGAGGCCCTGCGGTCGGCCGGAGTCCAGGTGGCGGCCAACCCCGCCGAGCTGGGCACCACGCTGCGCCGCGCGGCCGGTCTATAGGTCGGGGGCGTCTATTCATCCCACCGGTCGTCGGCTAGGATCGCGCACGCCGTGAACATCTACGCCATGAAGAAGCCGAGACGGGTGAATGCCGTCTCGGTCTCGCTGGTCGGGATGGCGTTGGTGATCGGGTACCTGGGCTACGCCTTCATTCCGATCTTTTGGCCGATCTTCCAGCTGCAGGGGATCCTGCGGGGAGCCTGCAACGAAGCCTACCGGGTGCACGACGACGAAAAGGTGATGCGCTACGTGGTCCGCGAAGCCCAGCGCACCGGCTTGCCTTTGTCGAAGGACAACTTCCGCATCCGCCGCGAGAGGTATCCCGAAGACGAGCTGGTGGCCCTGCTGAAGGACGTGAGGTCTCAAGATCGGGCCAGCGCCCGGGAGCTGTACCAGTCGCGGGGCAAGACCTGTGTGATCGAGTATCGGTACGCAGCCAACCATCAGCTGCCGATCCTCGGCATCGACTTCCCTTGGACCCACCAGGGGGCGGTTCGGGGCACGCTCGAAACCGTGCAGTTCTGACGTCCCCTGGGGAGCCTGGACCCCGGTGTGTCGTTCGGAGGGCGGATCCCGCCGATGGTTTCGCTTGCCATGCCCGCCGCGGTCGGGGGAGGGCGACATCCCAGGTTGGCCGCAGCGTCCCGACATCTTCTGGGTATCGAGCAGCTCGATCCCGTGGAGATCCGGCGTCTGCTCGATCGGGCCCGGCAGATCCGAAACCAACTCGGCGAACACGCCCGGAGCCTTTCGCGGCTGTCGGTCGTGACGCTGTTCTACGAAGCCAGCACCCGAACCCGGGCATCGTTCGAGCTGGCAGCCCAAAAACTCGGCGCATCCATCGTCACCGTGGCCTCGTCTTCGTCGTCGGTGACCAAGGGCGAATCCTTGTGGGACACGGGCCGGACTTTGGCGGCCATGGAGCCGGCGGTCATCGTCTGCCGGCATCCCAGCGCCGGGGCCACCGACCTCTTGGCCCGTGCGGTGGAGAGCGTGGGTCCGTCCGCGGTGGTCAACGCCGGCGACGGAGCCCACGAGCATCCGACCCAGGCCCTGCTGGACGCCCTCACCCTGACCGACCGGCTCGACTCCTTGGAGGGCCGGACCGTGGCGATCATCGGCGACATCGCCCACTCCCGCGTCGCCCGTTCCAATCTGTTCCTGCTCCGAAAGCTCGGTGCCCGGGTCCTGCTCGGTGGCCCCCGGTCGCTGGTTCCCGCGTGGCTCGAGACCCTGGGGGGAGAGATCGGGCGGGACGTGGACACGCTGATCGCCGAGGCCGACGCGGTGATGATGCTGCGCGTGCAGTTCGAACGGCTCAGCGGGCCTCCGCCCTTTCCCTCCCTCGGTGACTACACCCGCACCTACGGGCTGACGGTGGAGCGGGCGGCCCGAATGAAGCCCCATGCCTTCGTGATGCATCCGGGGCCGATGAACCGGGGGATCGAGATCGCCCCGGAGGTGGCGGACGGGCCCACTTCGGTGGTGGCTCACCAAGTGCGAAACGGGATCGCCGCCCGCATGGCGGTGCTGGAACGCTCGGTGGGCGCGGGACCGTGGGCGAGCTGATGCGCACCCTGTTCCGAAACGTCCGGCTCTTCGACCCCGGCGCAGGCGTCGACGGACCCGGACGGCACGTGCTGGTGCTCGACGACCGGATCGCCTCCCTGGATGCGCCCCCGGACGCGGCGGCCGAGCGGGTCGTGGAGGGGGCCGGGGCTCTGCTGTGCCCGGGCCTGGTGGACCTTCGTTGTCACCTCTGCGAACCGGGCCGCACCGATCGGGAAACCGTGGCCACCGGCGTGGCCTCCGCGGCCCGGGGCGGATTCACCACGGTGGTGGCCATGCCGACCACCGATCCGACCATCGACCGGGTCGAGGTGGTGGAGACGATCAAGACCCGGGCCGCCGAGGCCGGGGCCACCCGCGTGTTGCCCGCCGGGGCCATGTCCGAGGGCCGGCAGGGCGAGCGCCTGGCCGAGATGGCGAAGCTTCGGGACGCGGGCTGCGTGCTGTTCACCGACGCGGACTTGCCGGTCCCGGACAGCCAGCTCCTTCGGTATGCTCTGGAGACCGCAGGGGATCTGAACGTGCCGGTGGCGACCCACGCCGAGGATGTGGCCCTGAGCCAAGGCGGGGTCATGCACGAGGGGCAGTGTTCGATCCGGCTGGGCCTGGACGGCATTCCCGGGGCCGCCGAAGAGGTCGGTGTGGCCCGCGATCTGGCGGTGGCGGAGCTGACGGGGGCCCGCCTGCACATCGCCCATGTGTCCACGGCCGGCGCGGTGGAGCTGATCCGCCAAGCGAAACGGCGGGGAGCCCGGGTGACCGCCGAGGTTTCCCCGTTGCACCTGTGCCTGACCGAGGCCGCGGTCCTGGGTTACGACCCGGCGGCGAAGTTGTTTCCACCCCTGCGGACCCGCCGAGACGTGAACGCGGTGGTCGACGGCTTGGCGGACGGCACCCTGGACGCGGTGGCCAGCGACCACACCCCCCGAACGGCCCTCGAGAAGAACCGGGAGTTCGACCGGGCCGAGCCCGGCGCCGTCTCTTTGGAGACCACCCTCGGGGTGGTGCTCACGCTGGTGGCCCGCCGGGAGCTGACCCTGGAGCGGGCGGTCCACGTCCTGACCCGGGCGCCGGCCAAGGTCTTGGGCCGCAACGACATCGGGCGCCTGACCGAAGGGGGCCACGCCGATTTGGTGTTGATCGATCCGGAGGCGGAGTGGACCGTGCAACCGCAGGCCTTCGGAAGTCGGAGCACCAACACGCCGTTGGCCGGCGCCGAGATGCGAGGGCGTGCGCGCCTGACCATGGCGCGGGGTCGCGTGACCCACGAGATGAATCATGACGGAAGCTGAAACGCCGCGACCGATTCTCCTCGCTCTGGCCGATGGCCGGACCTTCGCCGGTCGCTCCGTGGGCGCCGAGGGGACGGCCGTCGGGGAGGTCGTGTTCACCACGTCCATGTCCGGCTACCAGGAGGTGCTGAGCGACCCGTCGTACCGCGGACAGATCGTGACCATGACCTCGGCCGAGATCGGCAACGTCGGCGTCAATCCGGAGGATCTGGAAAGCGAGCGTATCCAGGCGTCCGGCCTGGTGGTGCGTTCCGCCCGCCCGTGGGCATCCAACTGGCGTTCGCGTTCCCCGCTCCGACCGTTTTTGGTGGAGCAAGGGGTGGTTGCGGCCGAGGACGTGGACACCCGAGCGCTCGTGCTGCACCTGAGGTCCGCCGGCGCCCAGATGGGTGTCCTGTCCACCGATGTGCGTGATCCCGACGCCCTCGTCGAACGAGCCCGTGCGTCCGGGAGCATGAAGGGTCGAGAGCTGGCCCGGGAAACCATGTGCTCGGAACCGTTCGATTGGAGCGAATCGCCCGGCGCGCTCCAGGCCCTGGGTTGCGACCCCCAGGGACTCGGACAGGGGCCGCAGCCCGGTGGGGAGCCCCGGCCATTGGTGGTGGCCATGGACTTCGGGATGAAGCGCTCGATCCTTCGGCGCTTGGTCGAGTCGGGGGCCCGCGTGCGGGTGGTGCCGGGAGACACTTCCGCCGAAGACGTGCTGGCGATGAAGCCGGACGGCGTGTTTCTTTCGAATGGACCGGGGGATCCGGAGCCGATCTCGTACGGCATCGAGACCGCGCGAAAGCTGGTGGGCCGGCTGCCGGTGTTCGGGATCTGCTTGGGCCACCAGATCCTGGGGCTCGCCTACGGCGGCCATTCCTTCAAGCTCAAGTTCGGTCACCGGGGCAGCAACCAGCCGGTTCGGGACGAGACCGGCCGGGTGCGGATCACCTCCCAAAACCACGGTTTTGCCATCGACCCGGACAGCCTGACGGCCCGCACCGCGGCCCGTCCCACCGAGTTCAGCCTGAACGACCAGACCCTGGAGGCTTTCGAGGTGCCGGACGACCGGGTCTGGGCGGTGCAGTATCACCCGGAGGCCTCGCCCGGTCCCCACGACGCAAACCTTCACTTTTCCCGCTTTCTGCGAGCGATCCGGGCCCCGTGAGTGCGCGGCATCCGAGCGGGCCTGCGGCCCGGCTCCGTGTCGGGCTGGTTGGGACGGTACTGTTCGTCTCCGCTTGCGCAGCGACCTCGGATCCGGAGCGGGCGGCCCAGGCCTACCGGGAGGCCTTGGCCCGCCGGGATGGAAGAGCGCTCCATCGGGTTTCGGCCCAGTCGGTCCGGGAAGCCTTGGATCCGGAGGCGCTCGAGGCCTTCGTCGAAAAGAACGACGCCACCGCCGACCGGGCGGTTCGGGCCCTGCAGCCATCTCCGGGCGAGGCGGTGCTTCGCTACCCGGACGGCACCGCTCTCGAGCTTCGGCGAGAGGAGGGCCGTTGGCGGGTGGTGGCGGGCCCGATGCCCTTGCCCCTCCAGGACACCCCCCTGAACGCGGTGCGGACCTTTCTGTTCGCCGCCCGAGGCCATTTGGAACTGCTGCGCGACCTGCTGCCGGAGGAGGCCCAGGGCCGGTACCGGACCGACGCCGTCCTGGCCCGCCGCTTGGAACAGATCCAGCCCCGGGTTCGGGTGCTTCGGGACCACTTCTCCCGGCGGCTGCCGGTCCACTTGGAAGGCGATCGAGCGTGGATTCCGTTCGCTTCCGGGCGCCGGGTCCGTCTCGTTCGGCAGAAAGACCGCTGGCGCATACTCGACCTGGACTGATCGGGATGGTCAGCTGGACCCGATGGCACGCTGGGCTACAGCGAGAGGCGCCGCTTGGGCGGGCCTGTTCGTCGGCCTGGCGTGCGGGGGCGTGGAACCTGGCTCGGACGGCCGGCCACGGATCGACCGCCTGGAGTTCTTTCAACAGGTGCCGACCGAGCCCCTGCGCCTGGAGTTCGGGTTGCGGTTCACGGATATGGATGGAGACGTGGGGCAGGGCCAGCTGGAGCTGCAGATCGGGGGCATGGACCAGCCGCCTGCCGACCTGAGCTCGTTGTTCGAGGCCCAAGTGCCCCCGCTGGCGCCGGATGCCACCGAAGGATTCATCGAGCTCGATGTCCGGCTCGCCGGGGAAGTCTCCCCCGGCGATCGCCTGCAGTTGGGCTTTCGACTGGTCGACGGGGGCGGTCGGCCTTCGAACCGCGCCTCGGTGGTGCTGCAAGCGGTCGGGCCCCAGGTCGATCCGCGGGAGGGAGCGTAGATGTCGGACGACAAATGGCGGGGCCCGGGCCGGGCGCGCCCGGGTTCCGGGCCGGGGCCGGAACCCGAGCGGAACCCAGACGATCTGTTCGGGATCGAGGACGAGTGGTTCCAGCGCCGGGATCGGGACCGAGATCGGGAACGCCCTCGCATCGTAGGCGACTTCGTCCGGCGCGCCATCGAAAACACGGTCGGACAGGTGCAGAACACCGGCTCCGTATCCCGGGAAGCCCTGCACTACCTCCTTCAGCAGGGAGATCGGGGCCGGCGCGAGATGGTGCGGCTGGTGGCCCACGAAGTCGGAGACTTTCTTCGTCACACGGACGTGGCCTCCGAAGTGGTGCGGGTCATGACCAGCATCCAGGTCGACGTGTCCGCGTCGGTCCGGTTCCGGCCGGTCGAGGGCGGCGGGGTGAAGCCGGAGGTCACCCAGGACGTCTCGGTGCAACCCGCCGAACCCGAGACCGACGACGGGACCGAAGGGGTGGCCGGCGACACCGAAGATCCGATCGAACCGGTCGAGGAGGCCGAATGATCCGACGCTGGGCAGGCTGGGTGCCGCTGGGCTGCTTCGTCGTCGGGTGCGCATCCAGCGGACCGCCGGCTGAGACGGGCCGGGTCGAAACCGCGCGTGGGTTGCCCCTGCCGCCCGGTCCGATCGGGCCGAAAGAGCTCGATCGGATCCTGCAAGCGAGCGAGCGGCGCTATCGGGTGGTCGAAGAGCCGGATCTGGCCGAGCAGCCCATCGCCGATGTTCTGGGGTTGCCGGCCCGCGACCCGCGGCCCATCGATCCGTTCTTGGTGCGGGCCGAAGACACCGGGCTGGCGTCCCGAGCCCCACCTCCGGCCAGCCGGCGCACCTTCGAGCAGGCGGGCGCGGCCTTTCGAGCCGGTGACCTGGAGCTCTCGGCGGCGCTCTATCTGCAGGCCGCAAAGGAGTCTCCCGGGTACTTCAAAGCCCACACCTACGCCGGGCGAGTGCTTTTCCTGCAAGCAAAGTTGACCGAGGCCCGACAGGCGCTGGGCACCGCCATTCGTTTGAATCCACTCGACTACCAAGCGCACCTCTTTCTCGGAGAGGTGCTGCACGAGCAGGGGGAGTTGGTACTCGCCAAGGAGGCGCTGACCCGGGCTTTCGTACTCCATCGAGGTAACCCCGTGGTGCTCGCACGACTCGAGGACGTCCTCGAAGACCTGGATCTCCGGCTGGCCGGTGATGTCATGCAGGTTCCCTTGCAGATCCGGGACGGCCCCGAACGGGTATCCATCGCGGTGGGGGAGCGCACCTGGGCGCCCATGGGCGTGTGTCTGGCTTGCTGGAATCACGAGCCCCGGTGCCGAGACCGGTCTCCGGCAGACCGGGATCCGCTGCGGCTCGAGATGTACCGAGAGTGCTTGATCCACGAAGCGGCCGCCCTGGCGGTGAAGCGAGACCGGCAGGGGCTCCGGCCGTCCCAAGCTCGCCTTTTGTCGGCCATCGAGGCGGGCTTTTTGGAAGCGATCATCTTTTGGGAGGTCTTGGTCCCCAGGGTCCCGATGGTCGTTTTCGTGGCCCCCGAGTCGCTTCGGGAAAAGATCGCCGAATACGTGGACCGGTTTTTGTACGTGTCCACCCGGGTCATCTGACCTCGCTTGACAAGGCCGCCGACGGGTCTGATTTTCCCGCGCCATGGATCCTCGCGATGTGGTCGTCCTGTCGGCCAAACGCACCCCGATCGGCGCCTTTCAGGGCGCCCTCAGCTCCGTTGGCGCCCCCGCCCTCGGCAGTGTGGCCGCGAAGGCGGCGCTGGAGTCGGCCCGAGTGCGGGTGGACGACATCGAGGAAGTGTTCGTCGGCTGCGTGTTGCCCGCCAACCTGGGTCAAGCGCCGGCGCGCCAGGTGGCTCTCGGTGCGGGCCTTCCAGACTCGGTGCCCTGCAACACCGTGAACAAGGTGTGCGGCTCCGGGCTGCGAACGGTGATGATGGCCGCGCAGGCCATTCGGGCCGGCGACGTGGACGTGTGCTTGGCCGGCGGCATCGAGTCCATGTCGAACACCCCCTTCTACCTGGATGGCGCCCGCGACGGTCTTCGGCTCGGGGACAAAAAGCTCATCGACGGCATGATCAAGGACGGACTGTGGGACGTCTACAACGACTACCACATGGGCAATGCCGCCGAGCTGTGCGCCCGCGAGTGCAATGTGCCCCGCTCCGCCCAAGACGAGTTCGCCGCCGAGAGCTATCGCCGGGCCCAAAAGGCGCAAGAGGAGGGATGGTTCACCGAAGAGATCGTCCCGGTGGCGGTGCCCCAGCGAAAGGGGGACCCGATCATGGTCGACGCCGACGAAGAGCCCCGGCGGGTCAAGTTCGAAAAGATTCCGAGCCTGAAGCCATCCTTCGTCAAAGACGGCACCGTCACCGCCGCCAACGCCTCCTCGTTGAACGACGGGGCGTCGATGCTGGTGGTGGCGAGCCGGGCCTGGGCCGAACAGCGAAACCTGAAACCTCTGGCCACCATCGCCGGACACGGAAGTGCAGCCCAGGCGCCGGAGTGGTTCACGACCGCGCCGGCCAAAGCGATCGAACGGACCCTGCGAAAGCTGTCGCTCAGCGTCGACGACATCGACCTGTTCGAGATCAACGAAGCTTTCGCCGTGGTTTCCATAGCCAACGAGCAAAAGCTCGGACTGGACCGGAGCAAGGTCAATGTCTGGGGCGGCGCGGTGGCCCTCGGCCACCCGATCGGCGCGTCGGGCGCCCGGATCCTCACGACCCTCCTGCACGCCATGAAGCAGCGCGACGTACGCCGCGGTCTCGCGTCTTTGTGCATCGGCGGGGGCGAAGGCGTCGCGCTGGTGGTGGAGCGCTGAGGTGGTCGACACCATCGCCGTCCTCGGAGCGGGCCAGATGGGCGCCGGCATCGCACAGGTCGCGGCCCAAGTCGGCATCGATGTGGTGTTGATCGACGTGGACCGGGCGGCCGTCGACCGGGGGCTCGAGCGAATCAAGGGCTCCCTCGATCGTCTGGTTCAAAAGGAGAAGATCGACGAGACCCAACGGTCCGAGACCTCGTCCCGGATCTCGACCCGTACCGAAATCTCGGGGCTCGCCCAGTCGGACTTCGTGATCGAAGCGGTCAGTGAGAACGAATCGCTCAAGAAGAAAGTCTGGGCCCAGGTCGACGAGGTGGCTGGCCCGAACACGATCTACGCGTCCAACACGTCGTCGATCTCGATCACCCGCCTGGCGGCGGCCACTTCCCGCCCCGAGCGGTTCATCGGCATGCACTTCATGAACCCGGTTCCGGTCATGAAGCTGGTCGAAATCATCGCCGGGCTTCAGACCGACGAGTCCACGGTGGACGCCACGCTGAAGCTCGCGGAGCGCATGGGCAAACAGACCGTGCGCAGCGCCGACCAGCCCGGATTCATCGTCAACCGGATCTTGATGCCGATGATCAACGAAGCGGTCGGCGCACTTCAGGAGGGCCTCGGCACCGTCGAGGACATCGACGCTGGCATGAAACTCGGGACCAACCAGCCCATGGGGCCCCTGACCTTGGCCGACTTCATCGGGCTCGACACCTGCTTGGCGATCATGGAGGTGCTGCATGAAGGGCTCGGCGATCCGCGCTATCGACCCAGTCCTCTGCTGCGGCGCTACGTGGACGCTGGCTGGCTCGGGCGCAAGAGC
>DAPKRQ010000083.1:0-24262 GCA_031800475.1 Myxococcales bacterium LLY-WYZ-16_1 | reverse complement strand
GACTTTGTTTGGCGCGATCACGGTCTTGGTGTTGGTCAACCCCATCCGGACACCCATCGGCGCCACGTTGGACGCTCGGGCCGGGCCGCTGGTCTTCGCGGGCTTCTTGGGGGGCCCGATCGGCGCCGCGGTGGCCGGTATCCTGGCTTCGTTCGCCCGATTCTGGGTGGGCGGACCCTTCGCGCTGGCTGGAGTCATCGCGAACTTCTGCTACGTCGCGGCGGGGTATCTGGTCCGCGCTTGGTCCCGGCCCGACGTCGAACGGCCCGTACCCTTCACCCGCATCGGATTGCTGGCGTTGCTTTCCATCGCAGCTGCAGGAGCCATCGCCGTCTTCATTCGACCTCCTTCCCGCGCACTCGATTGGCTGCAACACGACTTTCCACTCGTCATCCTGGTGAACGCCACTTCCTGTTTTGCGCTCGGGACGATGATTCGCATCACCAACTCCGCCCATCAGGTCTCGCTTCGTTTGGAGCGAGCCCTCGAGCGCCTGCAATTGGCCTCGGCAGCAGCGAAGATCGGAGTCTGGGACTACGACCCCAACGAGGACGGAGCGCGATGGGATGCCACTCAGAATTCGCTACACGGTCTTCCGACCCACACACAGATTCGACAAACCTTCGAAGGCTGGCAGAGTCTGATCCACCCAGAGGACCGCGAACGGGCCGCAAATGAGCTGCTGACTGCCCTCGAGGGCAAGACCAACTTCGACACCGAATTTCGGGTCATTACGCCGAGCGGAGAAGTTCGACACCTGCGCGCAGCCGCCACGGTCATCTTCGATCCCTCCGGCAGTCCGAAGCGCATGGTCGGCGTCAACTACGACGTCACGCAGCTGAGAATGAACGAACAAGCTCTTCAAGAGAACCGAGAAATGCTCTTGCAGGCTCAAAAGCTCGAGGCGGTCGGACGACTGAGCGGAGGCATCGCCCATGACTTCAACAACCTCTTGAGCGTGATCGTCGGAAACTTGGAGCTCGTGCTGGACGAGCTGGATCCCGAGGACGAAGATCGAGCTCCCCTCGAAGACGCCAAAAATGCCGCGGACCGGGGAGCCAAACTGACCGAACAGCTCCTCGCTTTCAGCCGGCGGGCCCCCATGCGACCGGAGCTGCTCGACCCGGTCGAAGAGCTCGATGCGCTCTGTCGCCTCGTTCGACGAACGCTGCCGGAACACGTCCTGGTGGAGGTGGCCGCGAAGGGCCCCACCTCGCGCATTCGACTCGACCGAGCCCAGCTTCAGAGTGCGCTCCTGAACCTAGCCATCAACTCGAAGGACGCCATGCCGAACGGAGGTACTCTGGTCTTCGATGCCGGCGACATCGAGGTGGGTGCCGAACAAGCCATGCTCCACTGCAGCAAGCCGGGTCGATACGTGCGGATTTCGGTCGAAGACGAAGGCGCGGGAATGACCAAAGAAGTCCGAACTCGTGCCTTCGAGCCATTCTTCACAACGAAAGAAGTGGGCCGTGGTTCGGGCATGGGCCTTTCCATGGTCGACGGATTCGTTCGGCAGTCCGACGGGTGGCTCCGGTGCGAGAGTGAGCCCGGTCGAGGGACTCGGGTCGAACTGTACTTTCCCGCCGTCGAGGGCTCGATGGCTGCGGTCCACAGATGCGAGACGAACTTGGTCGGCGGCTCCGAGACCATTCTGCTCGTCGAGGACGACTCGGCAGTCCGCCGGACATTCGCCAGACAGCTTCGGCGCCTCGGCTATTCGGTCCACGAGGCCGAAGGTGGTCGGTTCGCCCTCGACATCTTGAACCAGGGGACCCCCATCGATCTGTTGCTGACCGACGTGGTCATGCCCGGAATGAGTGGACCGGAACTCGTGAACACCGTGCGGGCCCAACGGAACGGCATCGCCGTGGTGATCATGTCCGGCTACGCCGAAGCGGGCACTTCGGGCCTTCACGGCCTCCGCCGCAGCGATCTCAAGCTCCAAAAGCCGGTAGATCGAGAAGAGCTGGCCCGAACGATCCGGGAGGCCCTCGACAGCAAGCGGGCCTGACGACATACCTGAGCGCGGCTTGCCTCGCTCCGGGGGTTCTTGTGTCGCTCGCCGGACCGAGATAGAGACTAGATGATGAAACGATGGTCTTGCTGGAGCCTGGTGTTCGTCGCTGCGACAGCTTGCGGTGATGACTCCGGCTCCGGAAATCTTCGAGACCCGTGCCGGGTCCAGTGTGAGCGGAGCGCGGAGTGCGCACCGGGGTCGTTCCCGCAAAGTGCGGTGGAGCAGTGCACCAGCGCCTGCCAACAAAACCAAGCGGTGTTGTCCACCAGTCTCGACGCGGTTTCCGCGGGCTGCGCGGAGGCCATTTCGAGCTACAACTCCTGCTATCAGGACGCGTCCTGCACCGACATCTCCATGGGAGCGGCCTGCATCTCGCAGAGTGAGACCATCGCAATCGCCTGCTCCGGCTCCGGCTCCGGAGGACCGGGAGGCGGTGACGACGGTGGTGGTGGCGGCAGTGACGGCAGCGGAGATGGCGGCGGCGGCGGCACCTCGGGAGCGGAGTTCATCCAGCGCAGCTGCGACGCATCCTGTGACTGGGTCGGTGCTTGCATCCCGAGTCTGCCCGGCATGCCCTTCGATCGCGCCCAATGCGTGATGGACTGCGTCAGCAGCAGCGCATCTGACGAGGCCACCATCGACGGGGCCGACGCGGCTTGCCTGGATGCCCTGGACGACCTGATCTCCTGCTTCGAGGCTCAGGACTGCATGAACTTGTGCACCGCTGAGGGCCAAGCTGCCACATCTGTGTGCGGCATTTCGGGAGGTTGACGGATCCCAAGCCGTGATCAAGCTCCGACCCGCCTGGTGGTCCTCAGGGCTGACGACATCAATATTGTCATCCAGCCTTCTTCTTCGTGCTCGGATACGACGCTCAGCGCAGGATAAGCCGAGGCGACCTCCCGCTCCCGGCCCTTGCGGATTCCGGACAGCAAGACCCGCCCGTCGTCATCCAAGCACGCCATGATTGCACTGGACAGCTCGACGAGCACCGGAGCCAGGATGTTGGCGACCACGAGATCGTAGGGCCCGGTGGCTTCTTCGACGCCCGCTTCGAGCACCCGCACGTCGACATCCGAGGCTTGCGCAGCCCGGCGGGTCGCTCGAAGCGACGTCGGATCCACGTCGACCGCATCGACCGACCCCGCGCCGAGCAGGGCAGCCGCGACCGACAGAACACCGCTGCCGCAGCCCACGTCCAGCACCCGGTCACCCGGGCGGACGTTCGCTTCCAGCGCACGGAGGCTCGCCCGGGTGGTGGCGTGCTCTCCGCCGCCGAAGGCCAAAGCCGGAGCCAACACGATGGGCGCTTCATCGGTCTTCGAGCTCGGTTTCGGTCCGCCCAAATGGGACACCAGGAATCGACCGACCCGGATCGGACTCGCCGTGTAGACCCACTCTCCCCTGAAGGGAGTCACCGAAGCCTGGTGCTCGAGGCCCTCGAGGGCCGTTTCGACCCGACGGGCGTCCTCGGCGAGCACCCATACTCGGAGACGCAGGCTGCCGTCCCGATCCACCGATTCCCAGCCCGGAAGCCCAGCCGCACACAGCCGCTCCGTGGCCAGCTCCTCGTCGCCGTACGAAATGTCGAAATCGATCTGCACCCACTCTTCGGTCACGAGATGCCGAAGGATCCACTCTTACCCATGGGATGCAACCATGGGCTCGAGCCAGGTCAGCGAAAAGGGCGCCAGCGATTTCGCGTACTCGGCTCGGATGCGACGGCTTGCGTTGGATCGCCCGTCGCAATCACTCCGGCCGCCGGGAGCACCGTCCACGTCGTACAGCCCACCCGGATGAATCCGGGTGGAGTGACGGGACGCGCATTCGCCAAGCCTCGGACTTTCCTGGACATGAACATGCCAGGCCCCGCGCCGCTCGAACGGGGCTGCCCAAAGACCCGCTGCCGTCCATGTTTCGGTTCACGAGGGGCCCCGGGCCGGTCCAGGGTCCGCCCGCAGCCGAAGACCGGTCCGGCCCGTCGCGAGTCATGAGCCATTCCGAGAATCCGGATTCCTTGCCCTCGGGGCGAAGTCTGCAGCGCGTCGTGGGCACGGCCGGCGCAGTGCTCCTCGGCCTGGGCTCCATCCTCGGATCGGGCATCTTCGTCAGCATTGGGGTCGCAGCCGGCGTGGCCGGCAGTGGGGTCTTGCCGGCCGTCCTGCTGGCAGCCGTCGTCGCAACCTTCAATGGGCTCTCGAGTGCTCAATTGGCCGCCGCCCATCCCGTCAGTGGCGGCACCTATGCCTACGGTTACCGGTACTTGAACCCGGCGTTGGGGTTCACCGCGGGCTGGATGTTTCTGTGTGCGAAATCCGCCTCGGCCGCCACGGCTGCGCTCGGTCTGGCCGGCTACTTCCTCGCCGCCACGGGCGCCTCGACCCAGACCCATCGCTGCGCTGTGGGGCTCGCTTCGGTTGCTTTGCTCACCACCCTGGTTGCCTCGGGAATGCGGCGTTCCAGCCGATTCAACACGCTCGTCGTCACAATCACATTGTTGTCCTTGTTCGGGTTCGTGGCCTCGGGACTGCCCAGCGCCGTGCTCGCCTTTCGGTCGAATCCGACCCTCTTCGCTTCATTCTTCGAAGAGCCTCATGCCATTCGCAGACTCCTTCACGGCACCGCGCTCATGTTCGTGGCGTACACCGGGTACGGGCGTATCGCGACCCTCGGGGAGGAGGTTCGAGATCCGCACCGCACCATTCCTCGGGCAATCCTCCTCACTTTGGTGTCAACGGCCGCGCTGTACGGAGCCGTCGTCTTCGTGGCTGTGGGAGCGGCGGGTGTCCCCGCTGTCGCCGAGGCAACGGCCGGTGCCGCGGCCCCCCTCGCTGTCGCGGCCCGCGGATTCGGAAGCGAAGCCGCAGCATGGCTGGTCACGGCCGGAGCGTTCACCGCCATGCTGGGTGTGGTCCTCAACCTTCTTCTGGGCCTGTCTCGCGTGGTTCTCGCGATGGCTCGGCGAGGTGATCTGCCCATCGTCTTCGCCCGAGTGGATGAAACCAAGTCTTCTCCGACCGCCGCCGTTTGGCTCGTAGGCGCGATCATCGCTGGACTCGTCTCCATCGGGAGCGTGAAGACCACCTGGTCCTTCAGCGCGTTCACGGTCTTGGTCTACTACAGCCTCACCAACCTGGCGGCGTTGTGCCTTCCAAGGGAGGCGCGGCGGTTTCCACGCTGGATCTCCGCAACTGGACTCGTGTGCTGCGCAGGCTTAGCCTTCTGGGTCGAGCCCGTCGTCTTGCTTGTTGGCTCGGGAACGATCGCTGCCGGCCTCATCTGGCATCGAGTTGCTCGAATGCTCGTTGGAAAGGACTCGACGGGCGGTTGACTTTGGCGATGAGGAATTCCATCGGCGCCTGCCGACTGGGGCTACTCGGAGGGGCCGAGCCGGAGCTCAGCCGCAACATCGCTCGATCGGTTCACCGGATCGACCGAGAACGCCCGCTGGCTCTTTTCGAGATGGAAGAGGCCTTCGGGCTCTTTGCGCTTCAGCCTGTCCAGTGCCATATTCAACCCAGGGACATGAACATCGGAAAGTGGAACAAGTGGGTCCGCGGGAAAGCCGAAAGGGCCTGGTGACGCGGCAAGACGAGTTTCGATCGAGACGGTCTCCCGTCCCTGAAGACGTGCGACAAGACGACGACTTCGATTCTCGCTACCGCTCCCGCAATAGGCGCCCGCCACTTCCGCAGTCTCTTCGACACGTCCGCAACCCGGTGGTCGTGTCCGACGGCATCCGCGCCCAGTGGATGGTGGCCATCCCATTGTGGGTCGTCTTCATGCGTGTTCTGGTGGAGCTCGAGTCCATTCCGGCCCTTTTTTTCGGATTTCTACCTGCGCTCTTTGCCTCCCTCGCCATCACGCGATTTGCGTGGCTGCGAATGCCAGTCGGGTTGCGGCACGCGGGGCGTTGGGTTGCTGGAAAAACCTTCATATGGGCTCCATTGATGTTGCTCGGTATGTGCGCGCCGATGGGCGTGGACCTCGATGGAACTTCACAGTCGATCAACCGGAGTGCACAGCCACCCGAGGTGTCCTCCAAACCCCGTCAGCGGAGCGCTGTCGTCGACGACACTTGGTTCACGCCGGAGCGACCGAACGAGGAAGTCCGCAAGTTCAGAAAGGATCACGAAGCCTACTTTCTCTGGCTGGACCAGGGGCTGAGTGCTGGCCTGCTCCCCTCGGTATTGTGGGTCTCGCTGCTCGATCTGAGGATCGATCGGCAAGTAGCCGAGAGGTTCCTCGCCGGACGAGGAGAGACCATCGGCCACGATGAACGGTCGACACGCGACCTTCATCGCAGCTTGATTTCTCTCCGCCCCAAGTTGGCGAAAGCCGCGAAGACCCATCGTTCGGCTCTCATCCAGAACGTGAAGGGCTGCGACATTGCCTCGAAGCGTCGAGCTGCCATCGGAGCTCTCGCCTTGCTGTCACCGACCGACGAGGCGCTATCTGCTCTCGTGGAACGGCTCGAAGGACCCGACCTCGAGCCTGCTTTGGACGCATTGACTGAAATCGCTCTGGCGTTCCCGTCCACCGAATCGGACATCCGCGAGCGACTGGTCTCGACGGAGAAGGGATCGGTTCTGCAGAGCTGGTTCCATGCCCGGCTCCATCCTGATTCGAAGGCCTGTAGGAGACTCTTTCGAATGGTCCTTAGTGATGAAGGTACACGTTCGAGCGAAGCCTTTCGAGCCCTCATCGATCTCGGTCTCCACTGCCGCAAGGCCGCCCCAACCCAGCGCTTGTTTCGTGAATTTCGGCAAAGCAACGATCCGGAGCGCAAGAAGCAGCTCGGCCATGTCCTCGTGATCGTAGGGGGGAAGCGTCTCCTCGAGTCCGTGGAAGAGGCTTCGGGCTTGGACTTCCGCGAGATCTGGTTGACCCGCATGCGTCGGCTCAGACAGCCCCACATCCCCGACGGCGTCCGCCACGGTGGTTGGCATCGGGTCGCCACCCTCGGATCCGAGTGAAAGGGGCCCGACGTTCGTAGCCCACAGCGCTACGTTCGATTCGCCAAAAGACAGGCCTGGGCCCCGCCCCCGGGCGCAAGACACCGACGACGACCACCGCCATGTGAGCACCCTTCCAGTCGGACTCATTCCCTTCTTCCAGCTCAGCGGCCTCACTCCACTCGGAACCTCGCCCGCACGATCGGGCGCTCGTAGTGGACGTACTGAACTTTGGTCGCATCCTCGTCGGCAGCCGGATGGCGGTCGTCGGGAGAGCCCGTGTACCAGGCATAGAGCTCGACCTCGTATTCTCCCGGGCCGAAGCCCGGATGCACCCGATGGTCGTCGTAAGCCTGGTAGCCCCGGGTCGTGTAGTTGAAGGGACTGCCACGCACATCCGGCCAGTTGGTGCGTCGGGTGGGTTCGAGCGATAAGCGGTACCGGTAGTCTCGAAAGCTTCGCGGCGGGCGGGTGTAGTCGCCCTCTCCCGGATACATGCCCCCCTCCAGATAGGTATCGGGATGCATCTGTCCGAACCAGAGATTGGGTCGGGTCCAGTCGACGCCGTCTTCGCTCAGGTCGCGAAAGCGATTATCGTAGCCTTCTTTTCGAATGCTCATGTGCACGAAGTCGTTGTCGTGGACAGTCGCGAAGGCTACGTCGATGACGAGTTCCTTCGTGGCTTCGTCGACCGTCACGGACAAGGACCAGTGAGGTGAGTCGAAGATCGAGTCGTCGTAGCCACCACACGCAGTGGACAGCACGCACCCGAGTGCAAAGGCCCCACGAAAAGCTCTGACGGTGAACAGGTTCCGGCCCACCCTCGCTCTACTACCACGAGGCTCGACCTGGCTCGAACGAAGCATGGCCAACACAAGGCTCTGCTGCTATTCGAAACGCCTCGACCACGACCCGAATCACCGAAATGCACGGCCGCGTCGCCGGCTTGCTCGACGGCATCCGACGGCTTACCGCAGGTGCATACGGTCTACCCGGAGACCCTAGGGCAACAGGAGCCGTCCGCTCGGCGTTCAGGGGGCATGGCAAGCATGCAGATGAGGGGGCATGGCCAAGCATGCAGATCGACCGAAGGGGCCGGGCAGTCATGCGTAGCGCCGAGGCCGATCAGCTCTTGGAATCGCCAGGTGGAAACACCCGAAAATCGGGCGACGTGAACTGCATGCCCCCGACCTCCTCCAGCCGGACACGATGTGGGCTCTCCACGTCCAAATCCAATCCATTTGGCAGCGACAATCGGATCGTAGCGCGGGCCCCCAACGGCACCACCAAGCCGTGCGGCCCCGAATGAACCCGATTGACGAAGTCGTTTCTCAAGGCGGACGCTGGAAGTTCTGCGAGTTCGGGCCCGTTCCATGCCCAGACTTCACGACCAGATGCATCCACCAATCCCACACGCACCACGTGCGTTCCCCAGGCTTCCGGGCCTCGATCACGAAAGACGCGGAAGCGAAGTCGCCCAGAGGCATCGAGGTCGGCATTCGAGACACGTATTCCCGGCACTTTCGAATGGTTGTGTAAAGGCCCCCAAACACCCCCGTGATGGACCTGATTCATGCTCATCACATAGGCTGTCAACCCGGCAGCCCATGCCGTGGTCCATCGGGAGCCCACGGAGACCGACTGACTCTGGGGTCGTGCCATCACGACCCACCACCTTCGTCCGGACGGTACGAGACCATTTCTCTCTAAAATGTAATCCATGGAGTGGCTCCCGGCCCCGAAAAAGGCCAACATGGCCCCACCCGTCACCAGAAGCGATGCAGTATGCCACTCACTGAGACACGTAGGACCTAGCCAGCCCGACGTGTGCATCAACCCCGCTCCCAGTCCAACCACCAACAGGCCAGTGAACCGGGACAGGATTCCGAGCAACAAGGCCAGCCCGACGATCCCCTCGGAGGCGGTGAAGATCCACGTGAATACGTCCAGGAGCCGTGGGCGCTGCAGGAGCCACTCCAACACGTCGTGTACCGGCCACGTAGCGTGGGGAAAGAAGGTATTGATTTTGTGCCCGAGCCAGGCGGGGCTTTCGGGATCGTGCTTGGCGGGCGCCAACACGAGGCGCCTCCAAACGGCTGCGAGGAAAACCCAGGCGAATACGAGCCGAAGCGGCAGCATCAGACGCGCAAGGAGTGCGTCCATCTTCTCGGCGCACCCGTCCGCTGAAGCGGAACGCCCTTCGGTCGCGCTCTGTCTGTCCGAACGATGAGATGCCATCACCCGGATGAGGGCTCCTCAACTCGCGATGCACGGTCTTCATTCCCGACGCTCCCGAATCCAGACCCGGTATGGATGGGAGGATGAGTGGGTCTCGCCCTAGCCGAGCGGTCATCATCTCGCGTCATCGGGGCGGGCGCGACGGCCCGCCAGGTTTCGAATCACGGCGCTTCCCCTTGCCCTCAGTCCCAGTCCGCTCGACGCTGCGTCGCATCATGCCCGCGAGAGAATGGGTGAACAGCATCTCGCACGCGGTGGGAGCTGGCCTGTCGGTGGCCGGCTTGGTCTTCTTGATCGGTGCCGCCCAGCGCCACGGCGGATGGGCCCTGGCCAGTGCCCTGGTCTACGGCATCAGCCTGGTGCTGCTCTTCACCTTTTCCACCCTGTTCCACAGCCTGCAGGGTCGGGCGAGACAGGTCTTGCAGCGCTTCGACCACATCGGGATCCACCTTCTCATCGCGGGGACCTACACGCCGTACTGCATCTTGGTCCTGCGGGACGGGTGGGGATGGCCAATCCTGGGCATCGTATGGGGCCTGGCTTTCGTAGGGATCGTGCTCGAGTCGATCTTCGGGCCCCGCTATGTGCTGCCGACAACGCTTCTATACCTCGCAGAGGGATGGGTCATTCTGCTCGACCTCCGTGGCTTGTTCCTGAGCCTACCCTTGGCCGGTTTCGCTTGGCTGCTCGTCGGAGGACTGCTGTACACCTTGGGGACCTACTTCTTTTTGAGAGAGCGAATACCGTACAATCATGAGATCTGGCACTTCTTTGTCCTCGGCGCGGCGTCGTGCCACTTCGTCTCGGTATTCTGTTACGTTCTGTAGAGCATTGGCCTCCGAACACCGTGATCGGCGCCACCGAGGCTTCTACGCGCTCTTCGGTGATTTCGCTGCGAGCCTCTTCGGTTTGGTGGATCTTCAGGAACAGGTACCGGGCTTCGAGGCTCATGGCGACCGACCCGACATGGTTGACGATCGAGCGCAGGTCATTCCGGTCGAGAGGCACGAACCGGAGTATGCACTGCGCCGATGCTCCAGACTCCCCACAGCGCGAACACCCTTTTCGCCCCTGAAGTTCAATGCTCGAAGTTTTAGCTCGACGGTGGTGACTCCGGTCATGCGCCGCGCTTGACGTCGCAGGCCGATACCGCCCCCGCGCGGTGTGCATCTCAGAGGGACTCGGTCCACGCCCGCAAGTGTTCGTACACTTCGCGGCTCGCGAGAAGGCCCACGTGGGAGACATCGTAGACGATGGCGCGGTGTGCTTCCGGAAACGCGAGGCTTCTCAGTCCAAGGGCGTCGCGTCCGAGTGCGCTGGCGACCGGGACCAGACCATCCCCTGCCGCGCTCGATGCCCCCACGGCTCCTGATGGCCGGCGGTTTCCAGCGAGCGCGTAGCACTGCACCCCGTCCGGAAGCGGCACCCCTTCCCCGTCCACCTCCGTCACGTTTCCGCGGCCCAGATCTGCAATGCCGGCACTTCTTCTCCGGGTCAGTCGAGCCAGGGGGGCGGAGTAGGGGCTGACTTCGAGCATGGCGTCGATCCAAGTGCCGGCACGCTCGGCGGGCGCACCCATGTGGGGCGTTCCGACCGTGATGAGCTTGGTCAGCTTCGATCGCCAAGCGAGACCCTCGACTTCGGCGCAATGACAGGCGCTGCGGGCCACCAGGCCCCCCATGCTGTATCCGAGCAACACGACCTGCTCCACCGGTCGCGGCCAATTTTGAAAGATGACTTCCATGAGGGCGGAAAAGCTCCGGCCGTTGGCGGCGACACGAAGCCCAGTGTTATATTGCAAATATATAGGCAGCAGGTCCAGTTCGCTCGAGAGCGATGCTGCGTGGTCGTGCCCGCTCCGGGTCGCCCAAGCATCGTCGCCCGTGCACAGACCGTGGGCGAGAACCAGCAGACGGTCTGCTCGATCCGGCGCCGAGGGCTGTCGCAATTCGGGCAACCGGACAGACATGGGCAGCGCCAGAGGATTGCCCGTGGCCTCCAGATGGTCCCCCCAAACGCCGTTGAGCGGGGCGAGCATACCTTCCCAGCGGGGGCTGGGGAGCTTCACATCCGGCATCAACCGGGTCCAGGACTCCACCGCCGAATCGAGCCCATCACCGACCCGACCGATGCCCTTCGTCAGGTTGCGATAGACGAGTCCGGTGACTCCAAAAGGTCGGTCGGACGTGGGTCGCCCCAAAGGCAGCGTCCATCGTTGGATCGTGCCGTGCATGCGCTCGACCACGTCCACAACCCCTCGGGTTCCGTCCACCACCAGGCGAACGGCGCCCTGCAGATCTTTCAATGGGTGTCGGGGCGGCTTGCGCATGCGACAGACTCACCTGGCCGACCCGAATATGTCGACGCCGCTCGGCAGCTTCCTGCCGGCAAAGGCGAGGGTCCTAGGGCCGGACCAGGTCTTCAGACATGTCCGGCCGACGGGCGTATGCCCGAAAGCGGATTTCCACAAAAGGGCCGCCGGTGCGGAACCAGCCCAACTGCGGCTCGAAGGCTCACGCGGCCTCGCCGGCGAAGGCGCGCTGAGTGAGTCAGGTTCCCCGACCGCGCAACTCAGCTTGCATTCGCCGAGAACATCCACTCTTCGATCGACACCACGGCGGCAGGGGAACGGTCGCGCGCGAAGCCCTTTCGTTCCGAATGGGCCGGGTCACTGGAGCTCACGGGTCACCAGGGCCCGACTCGGGTGAAGGGCGCAGCATTTTCGCGGTCACCCATCATGGGCCCCCTTTCGTGGAGATATGGGTATTCACCTACGTCCGCACGGGTCACCGGAGCTCACGGGTCACCAGGGCCCGCGATCGCTCGATACCACAATGGGCGGCTTTCTCCGGAGCCCAAGGTCGGCCCACGGAGCTGCTCCCGTACCGCTGTCAGGACGGCCCCGACCTGTTAGGCTCCCCTGACAGATGACCGGTGGCGGGGAGGAAAGATACTGCCCGATCTGCGAAGAGAGGATGTACGAGACCTCATGCCCGAAGGATGGGGTCCAAACGATCCCCTACTCGGTCCTCAAGTCCTCCACCGCTCAACTCAAAGCTGGGACCATCATCGACGAGCGCTACCGCATCGACTCTGCGCTGGGCAGCGGGGCCATGGGAACGGTGTACTCGGCCACCCAGACCCGGATGGATAGGCGCGTTGCGCTGAAGATCTTGGTCCGAGAACTGCTCCGAGACGGTAAGGAACTCAAGCGCTTCTATCGCGAGGCGAAAAACGCCAGCCGCATCAAACATCCCAACGTGGTGCGGGTGTACGACTTCGGCGTCGACGACGCCACGCAGATGCCCTTTCTCGCCATGGAACTCGTCGAAGGGCAGACCCTTCGGCGCTTGCTGGCAGAGGAGGGCCCCCTTCCGCTGCAGCGTACGGCCGACATCCTGGAGCAAGTGAGCAAGGCCCTCGTGGCGGCCCACGAACTCGGGATCGTCCATCGGGACCTCAAACCCGACAACATGATGGTGGGCCGCCTACCCGGCGGCGACGAGCACGTCACCGTTTTGGACTTTGGCATTGCCAAGGCGACCAAGACCCCAGGCGGCCTGCAGGAGAGCTTGACCGCGTCCGGGGTGGTTGTCGGAACCCCTAGATACATGTCGCCCGAGCAGGTCAAGGGCCACGAAGTGGACCACCGCTCCGACCTCTACGCCGTGGGCTGCATCCTGCACGAGATGCTGACCGGAGAAGCTCCGTTTAACGCGGACGAGCCAGTCGCACTCATGCTCAGGCACGTGAATGCGGTCCGCCCGCCGCTACCACAGGTCACCGAAGATGAAGAGCTCCAAGAAGCCATGAGCAAGCTTCATCGAGCATTGCTTCATGCGGAGCCGGAGCAGCGACCGGTCAACGCTGCCCGACTGGCGGCCATGATGCGCCGAGTCGCGCGGCGGCAGCCTCTGGGCGGGGTCGAAGCCCTCCTGCACGCTCCCTCGGACACCGGTGCAAGCGGTCATTTTGGCGAAGACTCGATCGACTTCCCGTCGGGTCCAAAGAGCGAAAGCAACGACGCTGTCACGGATACCCACGTCAAGTCTCGCCTCGTGCCAACGCCCGCAGACAGCCGGGCCTTCTCGAGCTTGGGCATCGAAAGCCAGACCGGCGCACACAACCAAGCGTCGCCGCTGGAGATGGCGAGGCGCCGTCGGAAGCTGTTGGCCCTGATCCCGCTGGTAGTGCTGGGCATCGGCGCGACAATATGGATCACCCAAACGGGCGAACAGCCGTTGAAGACGCCCCCGGGCATGCGAGAACCGACAGCCGATCCCGTCCAGCAGTCCGCCACAGATGCCCCCTCCTCGGTGAGTCCCCCCCAAGAAGGCGGGGAGGTTTCCGTTCCGACAACATCTTCCATGGAGGCCGATTCGAAGGGCGTTGAAAGCGCCGGCGAAGAACCTGCAACCGCGGCTTCAGCAGAGGTCGTGAAGCCCCCGCCGAATCCCGCGCCGGCAGAGCCAGCGCGCACTGTGGAAATCAAGCTCAGGGGTTCGCCGAAGGGAGCTGTCGTCACGGACGCCACGGGGAGACGGGTGTGTCGACTGCCGTGCAACATCGAGGTCGCGCGATCCAGGAACGCTGTCCGCTACACCGTGTACGCACCGAACCACTACCGGCGCAGCCTACGTGTCACACCCCTCCGTGACAGGCGTATCTCAGTGAAGTTGCTCCCCAAGTTGGCCGACCCGACCTATTGAGTTTTTCCCTCTCCCAGGGTCAATCTCGACCTGTGACCCGATCGCAACTGCAACGACCAACGCTGCTGGCTTGGGCCATCACCGTTTTTCTTGCAGGGCCTCCAGCCTTGGCCGACGACGCTGCGCAAGCGCGCTTTCACGATCAAAGAGCCCGCTCGCTCTACCAGGAGGCCCGCTTCGAGGCGGCGCTACGCGAGTTTTTCATCGTCCGTCGCCTCGCGCCTCAAGCGCAAACCTTGTTCAACATTGCTCTGTGCTTCGATCAGCTCGGACAAGCGGACCAAGCATTCTACTATTTCGGTCAGTTCTTGGAGAACGCCAACGAAGATGAAGAACGTCGCAACTTCGCGAATGCAGCCCTGGATCGCCTCCGACCCGGCATTGCTCAGATCCTGGTCGAATCCGATCCTCCCGGAGCCGAGGTATTCCTGGACCGAATCGAGCACGGTAGTTGGGGCCAGACTCCAGTCACCGTGCCGACAACCGAGGGCACGCACGAAGTCTGGGTCTCCAAACCCGGCTTCCGGAGGACAACAAAGGAGGTTGTGACGCAGCTGGGCAAGGAAGCCAAGGTCGAGTTCGAGCTGACGCCGGTCCTGGGTACCCTGAAGGTGAACTCCGTTCCCGACGCCAACATCCTGCTTTCTACCCCCGAGGGAGATATGGTGGCTCGGGGCCAAACACCTTTCGAAAAGCGCCTCACGCCCGGCGTGTACGTTGCCGAGCTGAGTGCTCCCGCAAACCGACCCGAGAGGGTCGTGATGACCGTCGTCGAGAACCAGACGGTGACGCGGCGCGTGTTGCTGGAGCGGCTGCCGTCTCCCAAGGGTGAGCTGACGATCACCAGCAACGAGTTGGGAGCGTTGATCGAGCTGGACGGTGAACCGACGGGCTTCGCGCCCGTACTCTTGACAGACGTAGACATCGGCCTCCGTACGGTCCGAATCAGCCATGAAGGGAGTGTTCCCTGGGAGGGTCAGGTCGACATCCAACCCGAAGGCCGCGGCTTTTTGGCAAGTACACTTCGACCTCCGGCACAGGTCCAAAGGAGCCCCTGGACCTGGGTCACGGGCGGCATCGGCCTCACCGCCATCACCGCTGGCATCATCACTGGAGCAGTTGCCCTGCAGACGAAGGACGAATTCGACCGCCTCGAAGCGAACCCCGACGGCACGAACCTGGCTCAGCTGAAGAGCCAGGGTGAAACGTTCGCGGCGGTGGCCGACAGCCTCTACATCACCGGCGGGGTCGCGCTGGCCACATCCATCGTTCTGTTTTTCGCCACAGCGAAGAAGACCAAGAGCTCCGCAGCGACCTTCTCTTGGGACACACAATGACGAAGCTGGTTCTGTTTTTTCTTCTGCTCCCCGGGAACGCCCCCGAAGCCCAATTCCTGGATGGATTGGCGCGACGGGCGTATGCCGAGGGCCGCTTCTCGGAGGCTCTCAGCTTGTTCGGCGAGGTGGCCGAAGCTGCTCCCACACCCCAGGTCTTCTATAACATGGCCGTGGCCGCCGAGCTGTCCGGCGACCCTGCCTTCGCCTATTCTTTGTACAACCGATACCTGAACGTGGCCACAGGCGAAGACCCGGAATTTCAAAGGCGCTTCGCGCAGGAAAAGCTCACGACATTGGCCAAGAGGCTGGCCCTCGTTCGAGTGGAATCTATACCCCCCAGGGCGACGATCTCCATCGATGGCCAGGCCCGCGAGACTTTCGAGCGCACTCCTGCGACCTTGGCTTTGACACCGGGCCGCCACAGGGTGCGGGTATCGGTTGAGGCCCACGAAAGCGCTTCCACAGAGACTGTGGTCGAGCGAGGCCGGGTGAGACGGGTCTCTTTCACCCTGCAGCGCAAGCAGGGGACACTTCGGGTCAACTTGCCACGCGGCGTCGCCGGGGAAGTGCGGCTCTTGACCGACGCTGGCGACGAACGCCGCATCGATCCCAACAGGAGCCAAACGGTGGCCGCCGGGTCCTACGAGCTCCGGGTCGACTCAGCCAAACACAAAACCTACATCAGCCCCATCGTGGTGCCCCCGGATGAGAAGGTCATCCGTTCCGTGACCCTGCTTCCGCTGCCCCCTGAACAGGTCAAAATCCTGATTCGCTGCAAGCAAGGCACACGAGAGGTCTGGATCGACGGGACGCGGCGAGCGGTCACGCCCATTGCCATGTCGCTCTCCGTGGGTGAGTACGAAGTCGAGGTTCGGGGGAACGGCCAGGAGGAGCAGACCTGGACCGATACGATTAAAGTGCGCCCCGGTCCCAACATGCTGCTCGACATCGACCTGCGCCGGGATGCTTCGCCGCGGCACTAGTTCTGGGATACACTCGACGAAGCTGCTTCACGGCTGCTCTTCGGATAGGCCCTGGACAGACCTCGCTTCAAATCCTCCGCGTTCGTCATCCTGATCTCGCGTGACACCCTGCGTGACATTCTCTGTGTCACTCGATTCGCGCTTGCCAACTACGGGATCCTTTGGCCGACTGCCAGGCCAGTGGGCCCGGGGCAGAGACTGTGGGGTCCCGTTTCCTGCCTAGCTCTGATGTCCTGCCAATCTCTCATCGAATTCCCGGCCACTGCGTCTGAGGACAACGTGGAAGCATGCAAGGACGCGGTTGACAATGACCTGGACGGACAGCGTGGTTGCTCGGATCGCGATTGCGACGGTTCGTGTTTCGAGGTTTGCACGGATGGGCGGGACAACGACTTGGATGGCCTTTCGGACGGACTCGATCCGGAGTGCTGGTCACCCAGCTTACTTCGGCGCTGTGCTTCCCAGGGTGGATCAGTGGTTCGTTTCGACGCCCGCCATGCCCCTGATCGGCTCGAACGAGCCCCTTCCCCAGACGATCCGCAAAGGAGCGTCGTCCGCCTGTCCGGTTCCGGTACGGAAGTGCTGCAACGCTCCTGGCGTGGCGACTTGAAGAGACTCCGTGGTGGTATGGCGGTCTGGATGAACCCGGAAGTGCAGCGGCTTTCGCTCCGGTTCGACAGCGAAGTCGGAGTGGGTAGTGCACCCGGGCGTTTCGAAGCAACCCTCGCAGCGGAATCCGACGAGGGGAGCTTGAAAATCCGTTTGCCTCGGGGAGAGCTCGAACCCGTCCTCCTGGGCTCCACGGGATGGACCCGCCTCGAGCTCCAAATCGATCTGGAGGTTGATGGTGCCCGAGACCAGGCGCAGGTCCGACTGAGGTTACCAGAGCGAGGAGCATCGGTTGCGGTCGAGCTCGGTCTGCTGAGCTGGCCGTCAGCCATTCCACTCGAAGTGGAACTGGACTATGAGAGCAGTGACGACCAGATCTTGATCGAGTCGCTCGAGCTCGCCCGCCCTCGGTATGATCCCTGTGGGGTAGCAATGCCTCCGGATCTGCTTCTGGAACGTCCGAGAGTCCTGGCGGCAGCCCACAATGGACAGTATGACTGCCTGCTTCTGGGCGGTGTTCGGACTGCCCAGCCGCTCGCTTACCGGGTGGAATTGAGAAACAAAGCTCCCGATCAGTGGACCGAGCAGGGCAGCATGGCCCCCCCGGGAAGACGCATCGCCAATCCGGTCATCGCTTGGGATCCCGTAGCCGAAAGTTTCGTGGGAGCAGCCGCCGAACTGGACGCCGATGGCCATGAGAGGGAGCTGGTTTCACTCGACTCGCAGGACTGCCGAAACTGGTCGGTTCAACCGCTCGATCGGACTTCCGAGGCGGACTCGCTCCTGCAGCTGGGAGGCGAGCCAGGACGGCTCTTGGAATATGCCGTCAATGGTTCGATGCACGAACTTTGGCTCGTGACAGATGCCGCCAGCAATGCGCGTCGCTACGCAAAGTGGATCGAGGATTCATCGGCAGCCGACGGAGAGGCGGGATTCCGGACCGTTCGATTCCTAAGCAGCGCTTCCGGAGAGCGTGCTTTCGAAGCCCCCTGGATCTCCTTGTTGGAGCTTGGGAATACTGTTGTCACTGTTGCTCCCACCAGCGTTTTGGGCACCCTCGGTGTATCGTTGGTTGCATTCGAGACCCTGGCCGAGGGCACCAATCAGAGGATTACAGGCGCCCTGAACGCTGGGGAAGATTGGACCATCGAACCGAGCGGGATCGAGGGAAGCTTCGATGCACTGGGTTTGGACCAAGGGCGCTTTGTCGAGGTCGAAAGGACCGATGACGCAAGGTTGATGGAGTTTCGACTCTATTATTCCGCCCGCGCTTGCACCGAGTGTAGGGTCCGGGTGGGGGCTATGCTGTTTTCAGCAGAAGAAAGTGTTGAAATTCGCGAACGACGGTGAATGGAAGGGAGCTAAATCGATGCGCAGTAGTATGAGCAAATCACTGTTGGGGTTCGTGGTCTTGACGGCGTGCGGAGGCGGAACCGAGCCGCTTGCCGACCGCCTCAGTGGCGGTAACCAGTGGACGTTGAGCGCATCGTCCACGAACGAAGGCGGTTTGGTGAACGGGGCCCTCACCTGCGACGAGACCGCTGGCGTAATCTCCCCGGTGGTTCCGGAGGAAGCGGGACATTTAGCTGCTGCGCGATATCGGGTCGACGAACCGGTGCATCTGTGCACAATCCGCTACTTGCTCGCCGGAGCATTCGATTCAGCAGGAAACTTGTCTGAGTGTCGAAGCCATCTGGCCCACGAAGTCTTGGTCTTCAAGTCGCAGGATCCGAATCCGGACGCGGACCCCGTCATTCTTCATCGATTCGAGATCAAGGGTACCGGCGAGCTGGAAGAACGGGCTCGGATCGTCTCCGTCGACATGGAGGGGGGTCTTCCGATCCTAGACCTGGAGGCCGGCGATTACCTATATATTGCGGTTCGAATGACAGCCACCTCCATCGAAGATTTCCTATGTATTGGCTCCTGCGGGACACCGGTCCCGTCGACGTCCGTGGCGTGGTGGAGCAATGCCCGCGAGCCACCTTTTGACTGGCTGCCGCTCTCGGATTTTGGGATCGAGCAATACTACCAGTTCGCCCTCGATGTACGGGCACGAAACTCCGATCGCGACACTCCGTGCCCAGGGCGATGATTCGAGCGGCCCTCCCTATCCGGCTCCGCTCTACTCTCGGGCCCCCCTCGAGGAAAGGGGGGCATGGTGAACGCTGGTTGTTGTGACAGACATTCCGGAGAAGCCGGAGCGTGACGCCGACAAGCGATGTGCGGTGGCCCGCGGACGTCACGCACATCTCCGACGGCCGACGCACCTCGCTGCCGTCATCGAGCGCGCGGAGATTCCTGGATTGAACGGCCGCAACTGGACTGAGGTGCCGCTCGAGACCCCTGGGCCCTTCGGTCGCTCCTCTATTTCTGGAACGACCGAATTCGGGGTTGCGGCCAGTTCCAGATCTGATGGATCAAGGGAATTGCCGTGGAAAGAAAACTGCATGGCTGGGTATTCGCGGGCTTCACCTTGGGTATCTCGGGAGCAGCCTGTGAGGCCACCCAGACTCGCTTGACCATCGAGACCGAGTGGGTCGAAGACCGGCCCGAGCCCGGCACCGTCGACATCTATGGTTCCATCCTCGACTCCGGCGGGCGCGTCGTGGCCAACAGCGGAGACGCAACACGCTTTACGGCAGACACGGCGGTCAGCTTTGGCCGGGTGCCTTTCGGATCCGACCTACGGGTGGAACTACGCATCGTTCCCGCTGGAGCGGCGGACACCGAAAGGCTCCTCTACTTTGGACGTTCTGCTCCGTTCGATTTCGAACCGGGGGACCGGCGCCGCGTCTCGGTGCCCATGTCTCTGCTGCGGTCTCCACGCATTCCAGAGGGGCAGTCCTTGCGCTTGTTGAACGGTCGAGCGAACCGGGTCTCTTCTCGAGAGCTGCAGCTCGAACTCCGGGCTCGGGGAGCCGAGCGAATCGAAGTAGCCCAGGACATCGATTTCACCGTCGGGTACGTCCTCTTTCCGGCCGAGGATATCCGAGTGGATTCTACCCAAGAAAGTACCGGAGGCACCGAGCTGTTTCGGTGGTCGTACGACTTGAACGAATCTCGAGAAGACTGTCGGGACTCCCCCTCGATATGTGAGGGGGCCCGACGCATTCTGGTGCGCGTCTCTCGAGCGGGCTTCACCAGTCGGCCCTTGGATCTCCCATTGGTGCTGGACACGGTCCCTCCAGACATCACGCGATCGAGCATCGCGTACACGCCATCTGACGGCAACCCTCTCTCGAATGTAAACGCAGCAACGGACGGAACCGAAATTCGTGTCACCCTATCGTTCGACGAGCCGCTGGATGTGCAAGCAGCGCCCCTCGAGCTCCGGGCGTCGAATGGAACCGTCGCGTTGGATTTCCGGCACGCGGCCCCCATCCCGGATATGACCACATCCGCCAGCTTCGTGGCGCGCGTGGACCGAGACCAGCACATCGGGGGTGTCTACATCCCCGAAATCGCCATCGCCGACAGCGCTGGCAATCTCAATCCAGCGGCCTCTTTCGACGATCCATCCATTCGGGTCGACCTCTCAGCGGATCGGTTCGTCCTGAGACAGTCCGAGGTCAGCTACATTCGCAGCCCCATCGGCAATCCCGCTCCCGAGGCGCTTCGGAACGAAGAAGGTCAGGAAGTGTTCACGGTGCCGGAAGGAGTGGCGTTCTACGAACTCGGACCCCCAGACGGGTTGGATCCGACATCGCACCTCCCTCCAAATGTCTTTTCATTCGACGGAACGGATTCCGTCGCATTGGTCCGCTTTTGGGCTACGGAAGAACGAGAGATCTTGCTGGGTCGGGCTTCGTCGAACGAGCTCGGAGAGTGGCCGCGCGATCAACTCCGTTTGGCCAATCGGGACAGCCCACAGGTGTGGGTAAGCGGAGTTGACGAGGCGGGAAACGAATCTCGGCCGGTCCGGGTGGAGAATGCATGGTACGTGGCTTCGACGGCGCTCTCGGCTCTGGGCGACAGCCCACATCGAACCGAGCTTTCGGCCAAGTCGAAGGCACCCCTCGAAGCTGGGACTTCAATCGAAGACCGACCTCTCGTGGAGAGTCCGAACGGTGTGGGGGCGATTCAGGTCTCTGGGAAGAGCTGGACCCGCTTCGGCGCGGGGATTCCGCCAGTCCAGCAGGCTCATGCCATGGCGTATGACAGCGCTCGTGCTAGGGTGGTGCTGTTCGCAAGTCGGGGTCGTTCGGAGACGTGGGAATGGGATGGCGTCTCTTGGCTGAATGTGACGCCGGCGAAGGGCAATCCACCTCCGCGGACCAGCAGCGATCTGGTCTACGACTCCATCCGGGGTCGTGTGGTGATGTTCGGGGGTTCCAACGGCCTGGGAAGTACGTTTTCGGACACCTGGGAATGGGACGGCAGGACCTGGCACTCGCCAAGCGTGGAGGGCCCTGCGGGCAGGAGCAGCCACGCCATGGCCTTCGACGCGGTGAGAGGGTGCGTGGTGCTTCATGGAGGGTTGGATGAGGCATTTGAGCCCATGTCCGACACCTGGACCTGGGATGGAGTTCAGTGGACCGAAGTGACGCCTCCGGAAGACAATCCGCCAGCGCGGGGGCGTCACCAAATGGCCTTCGACTCGATTCGCGGGCGAGTCGTCATGTTCGGGGGCAACGGAACCGACGGGCCCCTCGCGGATACGTGGGAGTGGACCGGCTCGAGGTGGCAACGCATCGAGGCTTCCGGGCCTCCTGCCCTGGGCTCGTATTCCCTGGCGTTTGACCGGGCCCGCGGTCGAACCATCTTGTTTGGAGGAGGCAGTCGGTCGTCCAAAACCTGGCTGTGGGACGGGAAAGAATGGGAAGAAGGAACGCCCCCGGGAGAAAGCCCGGACGGGCGCATCGGGCACCGAATGACCTACGACAGCGCCCGCAAGAGAGTGGTGATGTTTGGAGGCAATACGGGGGCGAACGTCCTGCTCGCCGACACTTGGGAGTGGGATGGACAAAACTGGGAAGAGCGGACTCCGAGCGCCGCTGCGCCGAGCTCGGTGGACGGACATGGGATGGTTTACGATGAAGACCGAGAACGGGTCGTGCTGTTCGGAGGCCGGGGATCCGGAGGCTTCGAAGAGATCGCAGAAACCTGGGAGTGGGACGGGTCTCGGTGGAAGGATCGTTCGCTTCCAGCTGCCGACAGTCCACCCCGCCGGAGCTTTTTCGGGATGGCCTATCACCGAGGTCGAAATCGAACCGTGGTCTTTGGAGGATTCGACCGAGAGGCGACGTCGATTCGGCTTCTCGGCGACACCTGGGAATGGGACGGCAGTGAGTGGACAGAGTGGCAAGCCGCCGGCGCATCACCCGAATCTCGCGATGTTCCCGCAATGGTCTATGACGGCGGTCGAGACGTGATCCTGCTATTCGGCGGACGGAACCAGGACTTTCGCCGCCTGTCGGATACTTGGCAGTGGGATGGCAACGGCTGGACCGAGCTCGAGCCCCCGGCACCCGTTCCATCGGCCCGGAGCTTTCACGAGCTGGCCTACGACACGGCTCGGCGCGTGGTCGTGTTGTTTGGGGGGCAGACGGACGACAACGTCGTAGGGCAGGCAGATACATGGGAGTGGGATGGTGCGGCATGGGAGGAGCGGGACCCGCCGGGACCCCGGCCCCCGCCGACGAGTGCATACGGCCTTGCATACGACCCTGTCGAGGCGACCACGCTGCTTTTCGGAGGAGCCGGAGCCATCGGCGCCGATCTGTGGGCGTGGAACGGCTCTCGGTGGCTCGAGCAACCCTTCGTTTCGGAGGCCCCCGGCGCCCGCAGCGGTCACGCCATGGTTTGGGACACCCGGCGGAATCGATTGGTCTTGTTTGGGGGCGCGGGTGTCGGCGACACCTGGGAATTCGGAGCTCCGCCGGAAGCGCCTTTGGCCCAATTGAGTGTGGCTCTTCCCCCCGACATCTCGAAAGAGGACCTCCATGGTTTGCGGGTGCGGGCCTTCTGCGGAGGAAAAGCCATCGGGCCCGACTCGACGCCCGTTCCGGGAACCGAGCTCAGAGGATGGGTAACCGGAGGACCGAGCAATCCAGCCGGCGGATGGGTGTCCCTTCTAGAGAATTCGGTGTCGACCAACGCCGAAGCCGACGAACGCCTGATGGACTATCGTCCCACGGAGGACGAAGCCTCGGATAGGGCGCGATCGATGTTTGGGCCAGACCGGAACATGTTCTTTCAGTGCCGTACGCGGGGCAGTTCTTTGCAGTCCCATCTTTCGCTCGATTATATGGAAGTCCGTGTTCGTTATCGGTCTTCACCATGAGTGTGGCCCCGCGATCTCGTCCCGCTCGATGGCGCCGGCGCGCGGCAGAGCCGCGAAGACCTGGTCACCGAGCCCGACACGCACCCCTTCTCGGTCGTCGCCTTCTGGCCCGGCGCCGCAGCCGAGATTCTCGGCTATCGTGAAGACCAATCGAAGCGAACGCCCCCGAAGACATGGAATCCCGGTTGGGGATACTCGATCAAAACGGCACGGGTTCGATTCAACAGATTTTTCGCGTCGACGAAGAAGGTCCAGGGCGTTCGGTCCGGACGGTATCGAAGGCCCGCATCGAGCCGGTACACGGCGGGCAATGGATCGAGGTTGTAATTGTTCGCGTACAACCCTCCCACCCACTGAAACTGCGCGTAGGCGCTCCACCGATCGAAGTCGAGCTGCCAAAGCGCATCCACCTTCTTGTCCGGGTTTTGCTGAGTGAACACGTCGACGTCGAGCCACGCTCCAGCAACCTGGAGTCGGCTCGGGCCCTGCACCCAGCGGATCATGCCTTCGATGCCTGAAACTTGCGTCGATCCGACATTCACGATCTCCGCGGAAGAGGCCACGCCAAAGGTTCGAATCAGGTCTCGAGCCAGGGTGTGAAAAGCACCCACTCGCAGGCTCACCCTTCCCCAGTCCTGTTCCAGATGGGTCTCGAAAGAGTGAGCGGTCTCGGGCTCCAGGCCGGGATTCGACACGGGAAACGGCAGAAAGAGCTCCCGGAGCGTCGGGTAGCGGTAGTTGCGCGCATAGCGCAGGGTCCACGTAGCTCCCTCCCAAAGCGACAGCCGAGCGCCCGTCTTCGCGGCCCAGATGAAATCGGTGGCCGAGTTGAACGCACCTCTGACCCCAATCACCCATTCCAGCCAGGGAAGCGGCGTCAGGATCATTTCGTGGCTTGCGGCCGTGCTTGCGAAGGGATCGATGGAAGCTCCGGAAGACTGCGCTCCAGACAGCTGGCCCGACACCCGCTCGGCAGCGATCTCGGTATGGGAGGCGACCCGAGCGCTCCACATCTTCTCAACCCGGACCCGGATTCCCAACGTTTGATCTCGGTTGTCTGTCCCCTCGGCAAACTGCGTCCAGCCGAAGCTTCCATAGGTGATCACTCGGAGCACCCATGGAACC
>DAPKRQ010000082.1:0-11011 GCA_031800475.1 Myxococcales bacterium LLY-WYZ-16_1 | reverse complement strand
CAGGGCTTCCGCGTGGAGCGGGTCGTCCGAGGCGTTCAGTCCCTCATCGGCAGTCCGAGCACGAGGGTCCGTGGCCGGACCCAGACCCATGGACCCTTCCGGCAGGTCGCTTTGGGAGCGCCAGGTCGAAACCGGATCTTCGGGGTCTTCGTCCTCCGGCGATTCGTGAGCGTCCGCGGGCCGTGGCGGCGGCGGGACCGGGGAGCGGGTGCCACCACTCGCGGGCACATGGACCGGCTCGGTCGGCCCGATCACCACGGCTCGGGTCTTGCCCTCCTCGGCGTCCAGGGGACTCGGCAGGTGCCGGGGGTCGCTCGAATCAACGCCCGCATCGGCCGGCCCGTCCCTGCCGTCGCCCCGGCGGCCCTGGCGAAGCAGGGACGCGGTGGCCGTTTCGGTGGCGAGCATCTCGTCGTCCGATTCGTCGAGCCCCACCAGATACGCCGGACTGTCGTCCTGGGTGGCAGCCAGGCCCTGAATCGGCGTCGGCTCGCTGGGCGGGTGCTGCGGGTCGGTGCGTGGCCCGTCGGACGGGCCGAGGGGCGAAGCCGGTTCTTCGAGCGGCTCTGGGGGCAAGGTCTCGGGGAAGTCTTCGGTGCCGGGGTCGTCGAAGAGCGTCTCGACTTCGTCCTCCGAGTTGTCCCGACTGCCTTCGGACGAGGTCCAGTTCGCGAAGGAGCGCTCGCCATCGAAAGCCACGCTCCCGGGGAGCATGGGCCGCAAGATGCCTCGCAACGAGGCCAGTTCCGGCCGGCGGTTTTGATGATGAGCGAGAGCCTGTTCGATCCAATGGATCAGGCTCCGCGAAAGCCCGTCTGGAAAGTGCAAGCGGGGGGGCTCGCCCCGAAGCTTGGCCTTGACCACGCCCTCCACCCCCCAGTCGGCCGGAAAGGCGCGCCGTCCGGTCATCATCTCGTAGAGAACCTCTGCCACGGCGTAGACGTCGGTCTTTTCGGACGGCGGAGGGCTGCCGGCGATCTGCTCGGGCGCCATGTATCCCGGCGTGCCGATCATGACCGAAGTGGCGGGCTGGGATCCGAGGGCCGCTCCGGCTGCTTTGGCGATCCCGAAATCGATGATCTTCACTTCGGGAATTCGGTGGGGGTCCGGGCTCGGCTCGCTCATCAAGAGCAGGTTGTCGGGTTTCAGGTCTCGATGGATCACACCCGCTCGATGGGCGGACTCCAGGGCGTCGGAGATCTGCACCGCCACACCCGCGGCCTGGGTTTGCGAAAGCCTTCGTTTCAATCGCTTCAGACTGGGGCCGGGGACGTGCTCCATGATCAGCGCGATCCGCGGTGGTGGGTCGTCCACTTCGACCACGTCGAAGATGTCGACGATGCTCGGGTGTCGAATGTCGTTCACCAGCCGCGCCTCACGGAGGAGACGCTCCACGCTCTTGGGTTCGGCGGTGAGCTCCGGGCTCAACACCTTGATGGCGGCCAGGCGCCCGAGCTTTCGGTGCCGGCCCAGGTACACGTGACTGGTGGCGCCCACGCCGAGCAGCCGCTGGACGACGTAAGCGCCGAACCGTTCGCCGGCGTCGATGTCGTCGCGGCCACCGGGCATGCGGGGAGACAACCTACTCGAATCCGGGTGCGCCCAAAAGGTCGCGACCGGTTTCGACCGAAGGGAACCCTGTTCGGCGAGGTTCGTTTCCCGTTTGAGATGCTCCGACTTCACGTTAGGGCCGGCCGGTGCGCGCGTCGTTAGGACGGGTCGGCTTGGGCCTCCGGCTGGGGGGAAGCCTGCTCTTGGGAGTGGCTTGTGCGGGAGGACCCGCCGCATGCGGTCGCTCGTCGCCGGCGGCACCTTCCGCCAAGCCATCGCGACCGGCCGCCCGGGTGAAGGTTGCCCCGGTCCAGGGGGGCACCGTCCGCCGCAATTGGCGGTTCGCCGGAGAGGTGCGCGCGTCGGCTCGCTCGGAGCTGGCGGCCGGCGTGGAAGGCGCGGTCTGGCGCGTCACGGTCCGAGAAGGAGATGAGATCCGCCGGGGACGCCTGTTGGTCCAGGTGGACGACCGGCTGCCCCGGGCTCGGGTGGAGGTGGCCGAAGCCGAGGTGCAACGCGCCGAACAAAACCTGGAGCAGGCCAAAGTGGAACTGCGGCGGCTGGCCCAGCTCCGCGAAGGCATCGTGCCTGCCATCGAGCTCGACCGGGCCCGGACCACCCGGTCGGTGGCGAAGGCGGACTTGCGGCGGGCTCGCGCGAACTTGACAGAGGCAAAGGCCCAGCTCGCGCTCACGGCGGTGCGCGCGCCCTTCGACGGCGCCGTGGTCCGCCGGCTGGTGGACCGGGGGGATTGGGTGAAGGTCGGCGACCCGGTCATGGAGGTGGTGCGGACCGAAGATCCGGAGGTGCAGGTCGACGCATCGTCCGACGTCTTGTCCCAGCTGGCCCCCAAAGATGCGGCGGTCGGACGCCAGCCCGGACGAAAGCCGGTTCCGCTGCAGGTGCTCGGCGTGGTTCCGGCTTTGGACCCGGTCCGACGCACGGCGCGAATTCGGCTCGGTGTGGCCGAAGGCGACCACGACTTGGTTCCGGGGGCGCCCATCGACGTGCAGTTCGACCTGGCGGTGCGTCGAGCCGGTGTGGTGGTTCCCCGGGACGCCTTGCTCGTCTCGCCGTCGGAAACCCGCGTGGCCCGGGTGGTGGACGGCACCGCGGAGCTGTTTCCGGTGGAGGTCTTGGTTCGAAGCTCCAGCGTCGCCCTCGTCCGCTCCGACACCTTGCAGGTGGGGGACCTGGTGGTGGTGCAGGGCAACGAGCGCCTTCGCCCGGGCCAATCGGTGCAGCGGGTCGGTGAAGGCACCGACGGAGGTCGGCAGTGACCGAGCGGAGCGACACGCCCGAAACCGAGTCCGGCGACGCCCCGGGGCTGTTGGGTCTGGCGGTCCGGCGCCCCGTGTCGGTCCTGAGCGCGGTCATTTTGGTGTGTCTGGCCGGTTCCCTGGCCCTCACCGCGATCCCGATCCAGCTGGTGCCGGACATCTCGATCCCCACGTTGACCGTACGCACGATCTGGCCGGGGGGCTCGCCCCAGGAGGTCGAGTCCGAAATCCTCGAAGAGCAGGAGGAAGTCCTGAAGAGCCTGAGTGGGCTGGAGAGAATGGAGTCCAACGCTACGTTGGACAGCGGCCGCATTACCTTGGAGATGCGGATCGGCACCTCCGTGCAAGAAGCCTTGGTTCGGACCACCAATCTCCTCAACCAGGTTCCCAACTACCCGGACGCGGCCGAGCAGCCCCTGCTCGACACCTCCGACGACGCGGGTCCACCCCTGGCGATCATCACGGTCACGGCGGACGATGGCCGAAACCCGGCCCCCTACCGAACCTGGGTCGAAGAGCAGGTCCAGCCGCGCATCGAGCGGATCCCCGGGGTGGGCAGCGCGCGGCTCCGGGGCGGCCGCGACCGGGAGCTGCGGGTGGCCTTCGACCCGACCGCCCTGGCCTCTCGGGGGCTGCAGATCCAGCAGGTGGCCGACGCCCTGCGGGCAGAGCTTCGAGACATCGCGGGCGGTGACGTGACCTTGGGCAAGCGCATGCTCCTGGTCCGAACGCTTCTCGAGCCCATGGAGCCGAGCGATCTGGAGAACGTTGTCCTGGTCCACACCGCGGACGGCGGGCCCGTTTTGGTGCGCGACATCGCGGAGGTCAGCTACGCCCTTCGAAAGCCCCGTGGTTTCGTCATGTCGGACGACCAGACCTCGCTGGTCTTCATTTTGACCCGTGAGGCGGGCTTCAACGTGCTCGACGTGACCTTGGACGTTCGCGCCGAGGTCGAACGCATCCAGTCCGAGATGATGGCCAACCGCGGCCTCAGCATCGAAGTTGTGGACGATCAAGTGGACTACATTCAAGGGGCGCTCGATCTCGTTCAACAGAACCTGTTCGTGGGCGGCGCGCTGGCCGTGCTGGTCTTGCTGGTCTTTCTTCGGTCCTGGCGGGCGTCTTTGGTGGTCAGCGTGGCCATTCCGGTCTGCACGCTCGGGACGGCTCTGGGGATGTCGCTCCTCGGGCGTACGATCAACGTGGTTTCCTTGGCCGGCATGGCCTTCGCGGTCGGCATGGTTGTCGACAATGCTATTGTCGTTCTCGAAAACATCGATGCCCACCGAGATCGGCATTCGGAACCGCGCGTTGCAGCCTTGTTCGGCACTCGGGAGGTCTGGGGAGCGGTATTGGCCAGCACCGCCACGACCATGGTGGTGTTCGCGCCGGTCGTGGCCTGGCAGGATGAGGTCGGGGAGGTCCTGCGTGACGTGGCGGTCGCCATATCGTTGGCGGTGTTCTTCTCGCTCTTGGTCTCCGTGCTGGTCATCCCCAGCTTCGCCGCGGCCTTCTTGCCCAAGGGTGGAGAACGGCTGAACTTTGGGCAGTCCTGGGCTCGCCGGGCCGACCGGTTTCGGGCTCGGGTCGGCCGGGCCGTGGCTTGGGTGGTGCAAAAGCCCTGGCGTTCGGTCACGGTCGTCGTGGGAGCGATGGCGGGCTCGGCCGCCATCGCCATCGGCCTGCTTCCTCCCATGGAGTATCTGCCGTCCGGCAACCGGTCGTTCTTGTTCGGACTGGTGGTGACGCCCCCGGGCTTATCGGTGGAACAGACCCGCTCTTTTGCCGAGGATGTCCAGGCTCGCGTGGTGCCCCGGCTTCACACGCCGAAGGACGGTGTCCCCGGCATCGAACGCTGGTTCTTCGCTGGAGGGATCGATCGGAGCTTTACCGGGATGGGGCTTCGGCTCGGAGACGACGTGGGCGCTGCAAAGGAATGGTTTCGGTCCGTGCTTCAGGAGATCCCGGGAGCCTTCGCCGTGGTCAACCAGGCGAGCCTGTTCGGCCGAAGCCTGGGCGGATCCCGCAGCATCGAGGTCGACATTCAAGGGACCGACCTACGAGAGCTGATCTCCACTGGAAAGGAGCTGCTCGGCACCTTTCGTCGAGAGATCCCCGGCGTGCAGGTGCGTCCGATCCCCGGCCTCGAGCTCGGGGCGCCGGAGCTCAGTGTGCTCCCGGACCGGGAGCAGGCTGCAAAGGTGGGACTGAACGGCCGGTCCATCGGGGTGGCGGTCGACGCCTTCGTCGACGGCACGATCATCGGAGAGGTCGGCCCCAGCGGCGAGACCAAGGTCGACGTGGTCTTGGCGGCGGCCGAGGACATCGAGGCGCCCGATCGCTTGGCCACCACCCCGCTGGCCGCCCCGGGTGGGGTGGTTCCGCTGGGCGCCGTGGCCGAAGTTCGCGAGGTGCTGGGTCCGACCCAGATCCGACGGGTGGAACGCCGACGGACCCTGACCTTGGCGCTCACACCCCCGGACGATCTGGCTCTCGAGACCGCGATCGAACGGCTTCGGGGAATCGTCGCCGAAGCCGAGGCCCGGGGAGCGATTCCATTCGGAGTGCGCATTGCCCTCGAGGGAGCCGCCGGCGACCTGCAGCGGGCGAAAGCCCGACTCGGCTGGGTGCTGCTCTTGGCTACGGTGGTCAGTTTCTTGCTGATGGCGGCGTTGTTCGAAGACTTCTTGGCACCGGTGGCGGTGATGGCTTCGGTACCGATGGCCGCCGCCGGGGGGGTTTTGGGACTGCGGGCGGTGGACACCTTTTTGGGGGCTCAGGGCTTCGACCTTCTGACTGCGGTCGGGTTCATCATTTTGATCGGGGTGGTGGTCAACAACGCCATCTTGGTCGTGGACGGAGCGAAACTTCGATTGCGGGGGGGCTCGAAGCTCGCGGACGCCATCGATGGGTCGGTGCGAAGCCGGTTGCGACCGATCTTCATGAGCGCGCTGACATCGCTGGCGGGCCTGTCGCCTCTGGTCTTCTTTCCGGGCTCGGGTTCGGAGCTGTACCGGGGTGTGGGCAGCATCGTACTCGGGGGATTGGCCCTGTCCACGATACTGACCGTGGTGGTGGTGCCGGCGCTCTTTTCGCTGCTCGAGCGGCTGCGAGGGACGGCGTGATACCTTGGGTGGGAATCTCGGTCGTTCTCGCGGCCGCGGAGCCGCTCGCATTGTCCGAAGCGGTGGCCGAAGCGCTCGAAAAGAACGAGGTCCCGGAGCTGGCGGATGCCCAAGTGGTCCAGGCCCGGGCTGCCCGCCGCCGGGCTTTGGCCGCCTGGTTCCCAACCGCCGACCTGTCGGCCAGCTACACCCGCCGAGCCCGAGAGGCCCGGCCGAACGGGGCGGTGCTTCAAGCGAACGATGCGTTTGGCGGCCTGCTGTTGGTGCAGAGCCGGTTGTTCGACGCCACCCAGATCACCGACCTGGCTGCGGCGGGAGCCCGCCTGGACGCCCAGCGGGCCAGCGCCGCCGCCACGGACCGGGCATTCGTCTTCGAGGTGGCCGACGCCTTTTTCTTGGTGCTGGCCGCGGAGGGCACGGCCCAGGCTGCAGCCCAGAGGCTCGAGCTGGCCGAGCAGGTCGAGTCCGACACGAAGGAGCGGGTCCGGGCGGGCCTCGCCAGCACCAACGACCGCAGCCGCGTCGAGCTCGAGACCGCGTCCGCTCGTCTGGCTTCCACCCAGGCCGACAATGCCCTGAATCAGGCCCGTCTGTCCTTGGGGTTTTTGCTGGCGCGCCCGGTGGAGGAGCCGCTGGCACCCAGCGGGGCCTTGGTCGTGCAGGATCCCGGCGCCGAGTCGCTCTACCGGCAGGCGGTCGAGGCCCGGCCGGACCTGGAAGCGTTGAGGCGACAGCTGGTGGCTCGGCGCCAGGATGCTCTCGAGCCCTGGCTTCGGCTGGTCCCGTTCATCGACGCCGCGGGCCGCTTCACCCTGACCAACGAGACGGGCTTCGTGGGGGAAGAGTTCAACTGGAACCTGTCGCTGACGGCCACCTGGAACCTGTACGACGGGGGCGTCCGCTACGCTGACGCCCGGGATCAGGCCGCCCGCCGGCGGGCCGCGGAGCTGGAGCTGGCCCGACTCGAGCGGACCACCCGACTCGAGATCGAGCAGGCGCGGACCGACCGGGTCACGGCCGTCGCAGCCCTGGCCCAAGCCGAGCAGCGGCTTCGGGTGGCGGAGCTCAATTACGAGGAGGTCCAGGCGCGGTATCGCAGCGGCCTGTCCACGTCGCTCGAACAGGCCGATGCGTCGGTGCAGCTCTTCGAAGCCCGGGTGGCCCTGGCGGCCGCTCGGTTCGACAACCGGCTGGCAGAGCTCGCTCTGCTCGAAGCCACGGGAGCGCCCTTGCCCGTGGGGGGCCTGGCCGAGCAGGCAACCACACCGTCCTCCTCAGACTGAGGGCGCCCTTCGCCCCCGCTCACAGAAACAAAAAACTCGCCGCCAAGGCCAAGGCCACGCCGCCAGCCTGCACCCGCAGGTCGCGGTGGACGGGCCGGACCAGAGGATACGCCCAGTCGCTTCGGCGCACCGTCGTCGTCTCGGTCTGCTCGACCCGAAGCTCGCCGCTGCGGCTTTGGAACACCAGGGCCGTGAACGCCCCCATGAACATGGCGAGGGCTCCGTAGCTGTAATGGGGCGTTTCGAGCCCCACCACCTCGGCCAGACGAACGACCTCGAAACCCAGGAACGCGGAAGCACCGGCGACGAAGCCACCCACCAGGGTACGAAATGCGGCGCGGGCCGTGACGGTTCGTGTGAAAAGACCCGCCAAATAGGTGGCCACGACCGGCGGCGTGACCCAAGCCAAGATAGACTGAAAGTAACCGAAGAGATTTTCGAAAGAACGAATGGAAGGCGCGTAGACCACGGCCACTGCCATGAACATTGCCGTGACGATCCGACCGATGCGCAACAGCTGTCGGTCCGAGATGTCGGGCCGCATGGGTTTGACGAAGTCGTAGGTCACGAGCGACGCTGAAGCGTTCAAGGCTGAATCGAGTGACGACATGATCGCCGCCACAACCGCCGTGAGCACCAGGCCCCGTAGCCCCACCGGGAGCAGCTCGAACGCGAGCTTTGGAAACACCAAGTCCGGGTTCGAAAGTCCCGGATAGAGCACGGTGGCCATGACGCCTGGAAGCACCATCAGGAACAGGTTCGGAATCTTGAGCAGGCCGGCCAGGAAAGCGCCGCGCTGACCCTCTGCCAGGGTCTGGGCCGCCAGCGTGCGCTGCACGACGAACTGGTTCAGGGTCCAGTAGTAGAATCCGAGCAGCCCCACCGCCAAGATTCCAGGCCACGGCAAAAATTCGTCGTCCAGGGGTCGGAGCAGTACCGTCTGACGAGGCTGAAGCGCCTCCCACATGGCGTCGAGGCCGCCGAGTTCGGCCAATCCGAACACCAGGATCAAAACGGCGCCCAGCATCAGGAGCACCGCCTGCACCACGTCGGTGATCACCACCGCCGAAAGACCACCGGTCACGGTGTACAGTCCTGCCACACCGGCCAGCAGCAGCACCGCCGCGGGCAGCGACATGCCCGGAAACACCGAAGTCAACACCAGTCCTCCGGCGTACAGGGCCCCCGCCATGTCGATGAAGAGGATCGCGAAAATCGTGAAGGCCGCGAAGGCCCGGCGGCAGCGCACGTCGAAGCGGCGCTCGAGGAACTCCGGCAGCGTGCTGATCCGACCGCGTAAGAAGGCCGGCAGCATGAAAAACGCGAAGAACATCAACACGGCCGCGGCGGTCCATTCGTAGTGATAGACCGCGAAGCCGTGGCTGTAGCTTGCACCCATCAGGCCGACGAAGCTCGAACCCGACATGTTGGATGCGTACAGTGAAAAGCCGATCAGACCGAAGGTCAGGTTGCGGCCAGCGAGAAAGTAGTCGTCGACTCCGGCGTTCTTTCGCCCGACCCAAAAGCCGTGGATCAGGATCGCCAGGCCGTAGACCAGGACCGTGACGAGGTCGAGGGTCGAAAGCGCCGAGCCCGAGCCCATGGGCTCAGAAGTTGACCACGTTCAGACCTTGCCGTCGCTTCTCTCGGTTTGGGGTCACGACGTTTTCGAGCTTCAGCACGCCTCGGGGGCACATGTGGGCGCACATGCCACACCCGACGCAAGCCGCTCGGGTGAAGCTTTCGTTGTTCTGGGCGTAGGACCGGACGTCGATGCCCATCTCGCAGTAGGTGGTGCAGTTGCCGCAGGAGATGCACATGTCGTCCTTCACCTTGATGCGGAACCGGCCCACCTTCTGGGTGATGCCGAGTAGGGCCGCCATCGGGCAGAAGTTTCTGCACCACACCCGAGGGCCGAACAGCGGATAAAAGCCCGTGCCCACCACACCGGCCAGGATGCTGCTCACCACCAGTCCGTAGCCCCAGCGAAGGTTCGCCACCGACGCGCTGAAGCCCGGGAAGCGGTCGCCGAAGAAGAAATCCAGGAACACCACCACGGTGGTTGCGAAGGCCACCAGCATGACGGTGTGGACAGTGACCTGTTCGAAGCGCCAGGAGCGGGTGCTGGTGGCAGTCAAGTGCCGCCACGGGTCGCCAAAGGTGTTGGCGAGGCCTCCGCAGCCGCAAATCCACGAGCAGTAGAAACGTTTGCCGAGCACGATACCCAGCACCGGCACCGCGATCAGCGAGCCGAACAGACAATATGCCGACAGGTACAGCGGAAGATCCGCCAGCGTGTCGGGCATCAGGTACTCGAACTTCAAGGGCCACAGGTAAGAGAAATAGAAGTCCTTGCGGCCCGCCAGATGCATGATGAAGGGAACCGAAAAGCCGAAAGCGATCTGCACGCCCACGTTGGTCGCGATGCGCAGGCGGTTGTAGCGGCTGTTTCCGTGCCGTTTCAGGTAGTAGATGGCGCCGGCCGACATGCCCAGGGTGTACAGCGCACCGTACAGGAACCATCGGTTTTGTAGCCCGATGGCCCGAGCCACCGGATCCAGGTGGGGGGTGAAATACAACGCGACATAGAAGCCGATCAACGACAGCGCGATGACGATGCCGATCGGGCTGCGGTTTCTCCATCCTTGCCGGAAGGTATTCTCCAGGCCGTTTTGTCCTTGCAGGTCCATGGTGTCCTCTCTTCCGTTCAGGCCAGCGTGAACTTGTTGCTCTTTTTCATCGACGGATTCGGTGCTTCGTCTTCGAGGGGCTGCCGTTTGACCTCTTCGGGAATGCGAAGCCTCGGCACGAACTCGGTGTCGAAGGAGGCCTCGTGCAGGTGTTCGAGCACCCACTCCAGGCTTCGCCGCTCACGGATCCAATCGTTCAAAACCGTATGGTCCCAGCGTCGGCCCAAAAGATTGAACCCGATCACACGCTCTCCCTCCACCACGATGCGGGTGGTGGAACGGACCTTGCCGGTCTCTTCGAAGAACCAGTTCTTTTCGCCTTCGACCTTCATGTTCACGAGCCCTGCGGTCGTGTACTCCATATCCATGAGCTTCGCCGAGTTGTACCAGATGGGCCGGCGATACGAGACCATCTCGCCCATGGCCGCGCGGCCGGCGATGCGGCCCTGGTCACGGGCGGTGTACCAAAGCTGCTCGGGGCGCTTCGACCCGTCGAACCACTCGACGATGGCGCAGTCCCCGGCCGCGAAAATACCTTCGATGTTCGTCTGAAGGGAGGCGTCGACCTGGACTCCACCCTTCGGGTGGAGCTCGATGCCGCTGCCCTCGAGCCACTCGGTGTTCGGGACCACGCCTATGGCCACGACCAGGCAGTCCACTTCGTAGCGCCCATGATCCGTGCGCACGGCCTTCACCAGGCCGTCTTCGCCCTCGATGGCCTCGAGGTTGTGGCTGGGGTGCACCTGCACGCCGTGGTCGGCCATGCGCTCCATGATCCAGCGGGACTCTCGCGGCTCGATGGCCATGGGCCAGAACCACTCTTCCCGGACGAAGAAGTGGGGTCGAAGCCCTCGGTTCACCATGACCTCCACGGCTTCGATGCCGATGAGGCCCCCGCCTACCACGGCGGGCTGCTGGGACAATTGGCCTCGTGCCTTTGCGGCCACCGGGCGGGGCCAATAGGGGGAGACCGGGTTGGAGCTTTCGAGGTGCGCATCCGGCCGCGGGGGGCCTCCCGCCTGGGACGGGCCGCCGACGATTTCGTTTTCCAGCCAGGCCAGGTCTTGGTGGGTCACGAAGTG
>DAPKRQ010000081.1:0-7960 GCA_031800475.1 Myxococcales bacterium LLY-WYZ-16_1 | reverse complement strand
CCAGCCCGCAGGACCTCGATATCTTCAGGTCGACGGGACATCGTCTGGTGAAGGGGCTTCGGTGCAGCCCCTGGTGGGTTTGCCGAACGGCGAGTGGTTTCCGCTTCGTTCCCTGACCGACAGCTACCTTCATCCGACGTCGTCCGTGGTCTCGTGCCAATGCCTGGAAGCCGCGGGCTTTCAGACTGGAGCGGACCCGTTCCGGCTGGCCATTCCTGCAGTGGAGGACGTCGTCAAATTGGAACGGATCACATCATGGCAATGAGCGCACGCATTATGTTGGCCTTTTGCTTCCTGGTCGCATGCCAGGAGGCACCGCAGCTGGCGCTGGACCCCGTCGCGGACGGGTCGGTCGACGCCGGACCCGAAGCCCTGGAGCTCACCAAACTGTGGGTGACCGCGTTGCCGCCGCTGCCCGCCATTCATTTCGAAGCCGAGGACCGCACGTACCCTTTGATACTCTGGCATCGCATTCAGGCCGTTATTACGCCGACTCTCATGGCCGAGTTTGCGAACGCGACGCCGTCCCAACCCATCTATGCTCGATACGAGTTTCGGTTCGACGACTTATTGGTGATTTGTGTATCATATAAAGAGCTCTTCTATTGGGATGAGGGATGGGGAAACTCGCTGACTCGCGAGCTTCACTGCGAGAGTCTGGATCCGGAGATCCCTTCTCTAACATCTGAGCAGTGGGTTTCTTTGTACGAAGAATACCCTGTTGGTGAATTCAAGGTCGTGTTTACATCGGAAGGGTTCGCCAGCACCTCAAGGACCTATCAAATTCGTCTGTGCTCGATGGACATGATACCTCAGGAACTCCCCGGCAACGAATGTGACCTCCGGGAGCCCGAGTGACGGAATCGGCCAGCGAAGCTCTCGCTCGCCAGCGGGCAGGCCACCTCCTGATTCTCGGAACCGCCGAGAAGACGGATCCGAAGTCTTTCGTCAAACCTCCGGCTTTCTTCACGCTCCTGCAGATAGAAGGCTCCGGAGCTCGATTCGAGTCACGGCCATGAGCACACGCATTCTGTTGGCCTCCTACCTCCTGCTTGCATGCCAAGAGGCACCGCCGCTGGTGCTGGACCCCGTCGCGGACGGGTCGGTCGACGCCGGACCCGAAGCCCTGGAGCTCACCAAACTCTGGGTGACCGCGTTGCCCCCCCTGCCCGCCATCCACTTCGAAGAAGAGGACCGCACGTATCCTTTGAAACTCTGGCATCGCATTCCAGTACTGTATGATCCACCGACTCTCATGGCGGAATTTGCGAATGCGATTCCGTCCCAGTTCCAATCTCACGCAGCCTCTTTTGCAAGTAAGCTTGTCCTAGCCTCAGCGGGGGTTTTGTGCCCGTGCCGCTCGATGAGCCAGGTCTGATTGTATGCCTCCTTGAATCGCAGCAGGGCGCGGCGCACGTCCTCCACGGTGTCGAATCGCCCGAAGCCCCCGCAGCTCGACAAGGGTCCCTTTATCCCTACTATCGCGCTCCGATGTCGTCTCCTCCCCTCGGTTTGATGATTGGTCTGGCCGGGCTCGCCACCGGCGCCGCCGCCCTTCTCGTACGTGGCCTTCGGGCCGACCGGCATCTCTGGCATCACCTGCTTGCGTTCCTGGTCCCGGCGGTCACCGCTCTTTCCTACACCGCCATGCTGTTTGGTCAGGGCGTGACGGTTCTGCCAACGGGACGCGTGTACTACTGGGCGCGGTGGGCGGACGCCGTCTTCGGGGCCACGGTGCTCGTTGTGAACACCGCCCTGGTGGCGCTGCCCCGGCCGTCGGCGCGGCGCGGGCCCCTCGTCGCAGGCCTGGCCGCTGCCAATATCATCACCATGGGCAGCGGCCTTTTCGCCGGCTTCTCGACCGCCGCCGCAGCCCGGTGGACGTGGTACGCCATCGGGAGCGGCTCGTATGCGGGAGTCGTCTGGATCCTGTTCCGGCGCGTTCCCCGAGAAGGCCGTCGGCAGGGCGCCTCCTCGGCCCGCCGGCGCACTTTCTGGCGCCTTTCCACGGCGTTGATCGGCGTCGCGGTGCTCTACCCGCTCTGGTGGATGGCGACGCCGCTGGGGCTCGGCTGGGTCGGGCAGCCGACGTCCCTTCTCGTCTTCGCCGGGCTGGACGTCGTGTCGAAGGCCGTCTACGGATGGGTGCTCGTCCGCGCTGTGCACGCGATCCCGCCGGGCTCCTCCGATCCCGGCCCGCCGGCCCGAGACGCGGCGCGCCCCACCGGTCGGCGGGCCGAGCAGGAACCCCGGTAAGACGCGAGCGCACCAACGCCTCCGTTGCGAGATGTACGTTCGGGTCGTCCTCGTCCCATGGCCTCTTCTTCCTCCGTTCCCCCTCGCGACCTTCCCTCGACTTCGCGTCTGGGACCCCAGCTTCGGTGTGAAACCCGGAGGCAACTCAAGTAAAGGACCGAGAACACTCCGGGGCAGCCATCCGCCCCGGTCGCTGATCCAGGTTAGTTTTATACTGTCTATGCCGCCAGACACATGATGTGGATACACAACAGACATTTGGTATGCCAGCGAATGGGCTTCGGCTCGCCGGCGTTCCGGTTGACCTCAATCTGCGGAACGCCGCGGTCGGTATCGAGGGCGTCCGAGCGTTTTTCGTGACGGAACGGGGGCTTCGGGCACACTCTCCTTTCATGGGCTCGGTGCGCTCAGCTGTTCGAGTTCCTCACGCTGAGCTTCTTTCCGTGCTGGGGGCCGCTTGCTTCGGGGTCGCTTGCGAGGCCGACCTCACCGACTTGGCGAGGGTGGACGGGGGAACCGAGCCCGCTTGTGACGGCGGGATGGCCTTGTGCGACGAGCCGTTCCGCCCGGACGCGGCCGATACCGAACCTCGGGACGGAGGTGCATCGACCTGCGAGCGGCCGTTCGGCCGTTCGGTGGACGCGGGGATGGCCAGCGTCGTCGAGTCCCCGGAGCCCATCGAGTTCGGCGGCTACGAAGATGTGGATCTGCGGGCCGTCGTGCCCCTCGCGACGGAAGGGCGTCGGATCGACCCGCCCGATCTGGTCTTTGGCCGCGTGAAGTCCGGCGAGATCGCCACGGTCACCGTCGAGCTCACGGGGCTCGATCCGCGCGAGGTCGAGCTCGTCAGCCCGGGCCCATGCGACGGACCCGGCGCCTTCTGTGCCGCCCTTCGGCCCCAGGCGGAACCGCCAGACCGCGTCGTCCTCGACGTTCACTATCGCCCCTCGGTCGCTGCGGGCACCATCGAACGGGCGAGCCTCGTGGCACGAGACCCCGGCGGCGGCGCCCCACGCACGATCCCATTGATCGGTCGAAGCGAAGACGCGCTCCCGGTGGTGTGCAGCCTGTACCCAGACGTCGATGCCCTCGGCGCTGGCGAATGCAGCGAAAGACACGTGCGCTGCAAAAACCTTGGCTTGGGTCCGGCCGTCTTGACGCACATCGACCTGACAGGCCCCTTTCGGATCGAAGACAGCTCCGTCGAGCCGCCGCCCACACCAGACGCCCCAATTTCCTTCGAACCGACAGGCGTCGAACGGACCTTCCGGCTGTGTCCCGTACGACCCGGGCCGTTCGAGGTCGAGCTGTCCTGGGGAGCAACGACGAAACCAGGGAGCGACATCCAAGTCGAGCAGAGCACGGTCTCAGGCGAAGCCATTGCCGGCGAGTTGACCGCTCCTGCCCGCGCCGTGCTCACCGTCGGTGAGGTCGAGGGCCAGGCGCAGGTTGTCTTGCGGAACGAAGGCATCGGACCCGTCGAGGTGACCGGCGTCGAGCTCGACCCGCCGTTCGCCTTCGCCCCGGACACCCAGCCCGAGCCCCGGGCACTGGGTGGGGGCCAGTGGTGGCTCTTGGACGTCGTCATCGCGACGGACCAGCTCTTCGAGGACCGCCCGACCCGCGGCGAGCTGCGGGTGTACGCGGCGGGGCGGCCGGAGCCGCTGGTGGTCGAGCTCGAGACCGATCCGCCTCGACCGGTTCGCTGTCGCTTGCAGGGGCCCGACGGCGTCTTGGACCTCGGGCGCATCCGACGGTCGGAGCGCCTCGCGGACGGCTCGCCGTGGAATCCACAGTTCACGGTCGGGGTCACCAACGAAGGGCCCACCGCTTGTACCGCGCAGGTGCGGGCGGAGGGGATCGAGGGCTTTGGGATCGTACGTCAAAGCTTTGGCGCTGGCTCCATGACGCCGCAGTCCGAAACCACCATGCGCTGGGAGCCTGGCGAGACGATCCGCTTCGCCGCGGCCCTCGGCGCCGATGGGCCAGCGAGGGAGCAGACGGGACGCCTGCGCCTTTCGAGCTGGGGACCGTACGTCGTCGACGAGGCCGTCGAGGTGCGGGCCGACCTTCGCGACAACGAGGGGCCACGGATTGGGCTCGAGCTGCAACGCCGACCGGCGCCGACGTGCTTGGCCGAAGGTGAGACGTACCGCGTCCTGCTCGACGGGCCGATCCTCGACGGGCTCGAGGTCCTTGGCGAACTCTCGGGACGGGTCGAGCTTCGCACGTCCCAGCCGCTCCCCGCTTCGGGCGCGGTCGTCGCAGAGATCGAACTCCCGCTTCGGCCTTCGCGAAGCGGCGCCGTGAGCCTTCGAGGCCGCAGCGAGGGCATCGACTTCACGGTGCCCTTGGCTTTCGCGGGAATGGATAAGTCCGCCGAGCAAATCGACCGGTACGAGATTCCCGTCCCCAATGGGCTGGACCTCGTGCTCGTCGTTGACGACTCGCCGTCCATGGCGCGGTGGCGTGACAACCTGGCTGCAAATCTTTTAGCCCTCATTCAGTGGTTGGACGAGCAAGAGGTCGACTATCGCTTCTTCGTCGTGCGGGCGAGCGCACCCGAGAAGTCGATTCGGATCGGGACGAGCGGTCGAGGCTACGTCCAGGCGTCGGATCCGGCGGAGGTCCGCGCGGAGGCCTTGACCGCGGCGGTTGGGGCCGATGCCACATCGGCGTTTTCCGCCGCGGAGCTCGAAGCGCCGATCGACGCTGCCGTGGACGGGACATACGGGGTTCGATCGGCCTTGAGGCGGGGCTCGCCTCTCGTGGTCATCGTGCTCACCGACGAACCCGATCTACGCTCCCGCAGCGTGGATCGGGCGGCATCCCAGCTCCAGTTTCTCAAAGGATCCCGGAACACGCGTCTTCTTTCGCTGTCGGTCGTCGGCGGCTCGGGTCATCCGCTATCGAATGAGGCCTTCGGCTGCCGAGCCGCCGGCCTCAGCCACGAAGACATCAACCGCCTGCTGGGCGCCCCGAACCCCGAGGGCGCCGAGCTGACCCGCCAGGTCACCGAGTTCGTCGACTCCTGCATCCCACCACCCGGCCCCTGACCGCACCCCCGCTCAGAGGCGGCTCAAGGCGCGGTTCATGATCTCGATGGATCGCGTGCGCTCCTCCTCCTCGGTGCTTCCCACTTCGTCGTAGGTGGCGAAGAAGCTGTCGCCGCCACGACGCACGAGCAGGTAGCGAATCCCCGTCGAGCTCCACAGCGCCTCGTCCGCGATGCCGTCCACCGGTATCAAGCCTCCGGTGTCGGTGAACTCCTCGAAGAGGCCCCGGCCCTGCGCGAGGCAGAACTGGGTGATGGGACGGGACGGGAGCTCCAGGTTCGCATGCGAGCAGCAGGTCTGGTTGCGGTCGGGTCTCTCGGAACGATCCTGGGTGGGCATGGGAACCTCAGCCAGATCTTCCGCGTCGGAGCGGGGATGGAGAACGCACGCGTCGCGGCTGGTGGCCCCCCCGCCATGCGTCCCGGAGGCCCCCGTCCCTGGACTCCCGTCGGAATCGTCACCGCACGCCGCGGAAGTTGCTGCCAGTGCGAAAGCCAGAGCTACGGAATCGGTCCATCGCTTCATGCGAGCACCCTATCCTTCCCGGGACGCGAGACCCAGTTACTCCCCCGCGACGCGACCGCCATCACCCTGGCCCGACTGGGGCGTTCGGCGCACGCGTTGCGCTTTCCGAGGCCCCTCGGGCGTGGCGATGCTTGCGTTGCCGAGCTGGCCTCCTTGGTTCGTGTGGACGGGCAGGCGTAACATGAGCGCCGTGAGGTGGAACGTGGTCCTTGGAGCGGTGTGGATGGCAGCTGGAGTGCTCCCGGCTGAGGCGAGCATGGTCCGGCCGGTTCGATTCGATCAGTGGCTGGCGGAGTCCGACCTCTGGGGCTTGGTCCATGTCACTCACGCCGCCGAGGTCGTCGACCCCGAAGCGGGGGGCGAGGGCGTGCCCCTCACGTCGGTGACCGTTCTGGACGAGGGCGCCGGGCCGGTGACCTACGAGGCTAGGGGGAGGCTTTTGGGCGACGTCGACGGCGGGGCAGACCAGGACGCGATCTCGCGGGAGGTTCGGATCCGGTACGTCAGGCTGCAGGGCACGTCCGCCGACTGGGGGCCGCCGTTCGAGGCAGGCCAGACGTACATGATGCTCCTGAAGCACGTGGAAGGCTCGGTCTACGAGACGTTCTTGCCGCGGTATCCGAAGGTCGCGCCTGGCCCCCCCGAGGGCGCTGAGGACCGGGAAGGGACCTGGTTGGTCCTCCCCGACTGGCGTTTTCTGGGGTATCGCTTCCCGAAGCAGGTGCCCATGATTTTTGCGGGCGCGGACGGCAAGGTAAATTGCAGGGATCGCGATCGCGTGGACTCCTTCGTGGTCTGGATCCGGTGGGAGGACCTTCAAAGGACCGCCTGGAGCGAACTCACCGCGGACGACTACGCCCACTTCGCCAGGCTAGACACCTCGTGCCCCTGGTCCGAGCAGGAGTACGACCAACGGACCGCACAGACGGCGGTCATGCCGGTCTTGGTGGAGCGGCGATTGAAGCGGGTGGAGTGGAGGCAAGGCGAGACTGTCGTGGCCTCTTGGAAGAGGGTGAAGAGTCGTCTGCTGGTGGCCGAGGTCCCATCGAAGGAAACCTGTGTGCATGTGGACGGTCGGTCGCTCGGGTGCTTCTCCGTGTTTCGCTACTCGCGTCGGCTGCCCAAGGCTCCGCCTCGGTACTGGAGTGTGCCGCATCTGGTCGAGATCGAGGGGCACCTCCAGCTGGTGAGCGACTCGAGCTCTTTCGCGGTGGATGCTCTTCGACTCGACCCGAAGCGCGCGAACGACCTCGGCATCGAGCCCACCAAGTGGAAATCCGACTTTGGGAGGTTCTTCGCCATGGTTCGAGAAGCTCGCCGTGGCGACAGCTGTCAATTGACAGACCTGTCCATTCCGCAAGAATTTCCCGGGCCGCTCGTCCAGATCAGTCCCGAGGGTCGCTCGTTTGAAGCGTGGCTTCGGGACCGAGTCGCCGTCAAGGCGCCGGAGTTTGCGCGGTGTCGGCAAGCGACAAAACCGAACTCGGAATCGAAGTCCGGCGTCGAGTCGGACGACACCACGTCGTGGGACGCCGGCCTGGACTGGTTGCCGCGCGGATGCGCCCATACAGTGTGGTTCACCGAGAGTGGTACCGTGGCCGCGGTCCGCAGCAATGAGGCCTGCGCATCCCTAAACGACGAGGTGCGGGCGTGTCTGGAGTACGTCTTCTGCACGGAAGCTTGGGGCCGGCCCCCAGGCGCGACGACCGCGACGGTCGAGCTGCGCTGAGACGGCTTGGCCGATCGGCGAGGCGTGGGCGCCCTCATCGGGCCCACGCGCGTCTAGAGAGAGACCGGATCATGAAGGGAACGAGCTGCAAGGGTCGTTGACTCTTTTAGACGTCGGCGGACCGAAAGCCCCCGGGATCCCAGCTTCGGGGTGAAGCGAGCAGCCCGCTCGCCACGAGGACCGGAAGCTCTTCGTCGTCCCCGAGGGCGAAAGCCGCGACGCTCGCCGCGACCACGATGGCCAGACCGCTCCATAGCGTCTCTCGGCCCAGGCGGGCGTTCGCTTCGAACCAGACGCGGTCGTCCTCGAGCGTGTCGGGGATTCGAAGACCGTACCAAGAGTTGCGGGGGACCTTCCGTCGCATCAGGGGGACCGCCAGCACAATGAAGAGCCC
>DAPKRQ010000080.1:0-11270 GCA_031800475.1 Myxococcales bacterium LLY-WYZ-16_1 | reverse complement strand
CCGCACCGCCGGCGAGGGCGCCCCGACCCCCGCCACCCTGCGCCAGGCCCGAACCCTCCGACAGGCCGAGCGGAAGCTCGAACGGAAAACGCAGGAAAGCCCGAAACTGGACCTGCCTCCAGGCGCCCGAGAGCGGGCAGCACTCGACGCGCGCCTGCAGAAGGTCGAATGACCTAGGACCATGAACCGCGAGGTCCGGACTTGTCCGTCGTGCGGGGCCCTGATCGTGCCCCAGCTGTCCCGCTGCCGGCAGTGCGGCACCTACCTGCACGGCACCCAACTCGAAGGCTTGCTGGTCGAAAAGCTGTTGCCGCCGGCTCTGCGGGCCGCCCCCGGGGTGGGACTGGTGTTCCTGCTCGTGGCCCTGGCGTTCATCCTCCAGGCTCTGATCGCCGGTCCGCGGAACGTGTTCTCGTTTTCCGGCTACAGCTTGCGCCTGCTCGGGGCGATGTACGGAGCCGGCATTTTGCAAGGGGAGTGGTGGCGCTTTTTGACCTCGCCGTTTCTGCACGGCGGGCTCATCCACCTGGCTTTCAACCTGTACGCCCTGACCATCGCCGGCCCCGTGGTGGAAGAGATGTTCGATCGAAAGAAAATGTGGGCCATCGCGGTGACCAGCGGGGTCCTGTCCATGGTCGCGAGCTACGGATGGTCGGTCGGGGTGCTGGGTCAGACCTTGGCCACATCGGTCGGTTTTTCGGGCGCCATCTCCGGCCTCATCGCTGCGGCGATCTTCGGCGGCCGGCGCACGGGTCCCCAGGGCAAGCAGGTGGTGCAGGTCATGGTCCGGTGGGCCGTATACATCGGCCTGTTCGGTCTGGTCGTGCGAGGCGTCGACAACGCCGCCCACCTGGGCGGTTTCGCGGTGGGGGCCGGCCTGGGGTTCATGCTGCCGCTGGGCCTCACCCAGACCGTGGTCGCGAACCGCGTTCAGTCGGTGGCGATGCTGGCGGTCCTGGTCGCCATCGTCGGATCGTTCGTCACGATGGTGCAGCACATCGACGGCATGCCCGGGTACCTGAAACGGGATGTCCGGGGGCAGAGCTTTCTGTTCATTCCGATCCGTCCGGGCACGCCCTGGGAGCGTTCTTCTCAATTGCGCGCCAGCCAAGACTGCCGCGACGCCGAGCCGAAGGACCAGCTCGAAGTCTGCGAAAAGGCGGTGCAGATCAATCCCAGCGATCCCGGCGCGTGGATTCTATACCACGACGCCCTGATGCGGGCCGGTCACCGGACCCGAGCCCGAACCGTGGAGCGGGTTCTCGCGCACCTCGGCGTCCGCTGATCCCTGGTTTCGGCGAGGGTTTGGGCGGCCTGCGTTTTTCGAGGGTTTCGAAGGCCCGGCTGCTTTAGGATGTGCGTGCGCCATGGCGGACTTCGTCCACCTGCACCTGCACACCCAGTACAGCTTCCTCGACGGAGCGATCCCCATGTCGGCCCTGGTCCCGCGGATCCAGCAACTCGGCATGGATGCCTGCGCCGTCACCGAGCACGGAAACCTGTTCGGTGCCATCGACTTCTACCGCCGAGCCCGGGCCGCCGGCGTCAAACCGATCCTCGGGGTCGAGGCCTGGGTGGTCGAGGGAAGCCGACACGACCGGCAAAAGGCCAAAAACCACCACCTGATCCTCCTGGCCCGAAACCGGGCGGGCTACCAAAACCTGATGCGCTTGGTCTCCATGGGCTATCGGGAAGGCTTTTACTACAAGCCCCGGATCGACCGAGAGCTGCTGGCCCAGCACGGCAGCGGGCTCATCGGACTTTCCGGGTGCCTGGGGGGTGAAATCGCCGGATCCTGCGCCGCCGGCGACCTGGACCGAGCCCGCGAGGCGATCCGCACCTACCGGAGCTTCTTCGACGAGGACGCCTTCTTCCTCGAGCTTCAGCGCAACGGCCGCGAAGACCAAGAACGGGCCAACCAGGCCCTGATGGAGCTCGCCCGAGACGAGGGCCTGCCCTTGGTGGCAACAAACAACTGCCACTACCTCATGCGATCGGACGCCGACGCCCACGATGTGTTGACGGCCATCCAGTTCGGCAAGGCGCGGAACGATCCGACGCGCATGACCAAGAAGACCGATCAGCTGTATCTGCGGTCGGCCGAAGAGATGAAGACGCTCTTTCGGGACTGCCCGGAAGCGGTCGAAAACACCGTGCGCATCCGGGACATGGTCGACCTCGAGCTCGAGCTCGGAAAGCCGATGCTCCCGACCTTTTTGCCGCCGGACGGCAGCGACCTGCAGACCCATCTGCGGGATCGGGCCCACGCTGGGCTCGAGCAGCGCTTTCGGGAGCTCACCTACGAGGTCGATCGGGAAGCCTACCTGGCCCGTCTGGAGCGTGAGCTCGACATCATCATCTCCATGAAGTTTCCGGGCTACTTCTTGATCGTGGCGGACTTCATCAACTGGGCCAAAAACCACGACATTCCGGTGGGCCCCGGCCGCGGGTCGGGTGCGGGGTCGCTCGTGGCCTACGCCCTGCGCATCACCGACCTGGACCCGCTACCTTACAACCTTCTCTTCGAACGATTCCTGAATCCGGAGCGGGTCAGCATGCCCGACTTCGACGTAGACTTCTGTCAGGAACGGCGAGGCGAGGTCATCGACTACGTCACCGAAAAGTACGGTGAAACGAAGGTGGGCCAGATCGCCACCTTCGCCCAGATGAAGGCCAAGTCCGTCATCAAGGACGTGGCCCGGTGCCTCGAGCTTCCGTTCGCCGAAGTCAACGCCCTGATCAAGCAACTCCCGAACGTCTACAAAGACGAAAAAGGGAGTGCAAAGCCGATCACCATCGACAAGGCCCTTGAGCTCGAGCCGAAGCTCCGGCAGCTGCAGGAAGAAAACGAGACCTACCGCGAGGTGATCGACATCGCCCGCAAGCTCGAGGGCCTGTACCGGCAGGCGGGCATGCACGCCGCCGGCATCGTCATCGCCGACTCGGATCTGTGGGACGTGGTGCCCGTCTTTCGGGGCAACGACGGCGAACTGGTCACGCAGTTTTCCATGTCCGACGTGGAAGACGCGGGCCTGGTGAAGTTCGACTTCCTCGGACTCAAGACCCTGGACGTCATCTACCACGCCGAGCGGCATGCGAACGCCCACCTTCAAGATCGGGTGAACGCCAAGGACGTGGAAGCCCTGTGGAAGCAGCCCCATGTTCGGCGGGTCGCCCCATCGAAGGACGCCCTCCGCCAGGCTCTCGACGCCGGCCGGGTGGTGGTTCGAAAGAGCAGCGAGCCCGTCGACACCGAGCGGATGGACCTGACGCTACGCTGCAGTCTGCTGCCCTTGGGCGACCCCGAGGTCTACGAGTTGATCGGCAAAGGCCAGACCTTGGGCGTATTCCAGCTCGAATCCAGCGGATTCCGAGAGCTCTTGGTGCGGCTCAAACCGGACTGCTTCGAAGACGTGGTCGCGGCGGTGGCACTGTACCGTCCGGGCCCCCTTCAGACCGGCATGGTCGAAGACTTCATCGACTGCAAGCACGGCCGAAAGCGGGTGACCTACCCCCATCCCCTCCTGGAAGAGGTGCTGAAACCCACATACGGTGGTTTCGTCTATCAGGAGCAGGTGATGCAGGCGGCTCAGATCATGGCCGACTACTCCTTGGGCGGCGCAGATCTGCTGCGCCGGGCCATGGGCAAGAAGAAGGCCGAGGTCATGGCCAAGGAGCGGGTGAAGTTCGTGGCGGGGTGTACCGCCAAGGGCATTGCTGAATCCGAAGCCACCGAGGTCTTCGACCTGATGGAGAAGTTCGCGGGGTACGGGTTCAACAAGAGCCACAGCGCCGCGTACGCCCTGATCACCTACCAGACCGCGTACCTGAAGGCGTACTTTCCCACCGAGTTCATGGCTGCGCTGCTGAGCACGGAAGTGAACAGCACCGACAATATCGTCAAGTACATTGCCGAAGCCCGAGGCATGGGCATCGATGTGCTGCCGCCCACGGTGAACGACAGTGACAGTTCCTTCACGGTGGACTCGGGAGCCATCCGCTTCGGCATGAGCGCGATCAAGGGGTTGGGTGATTCGGCTCTCGAAGCGATCCTTCGAGCCCGGAACGAGGCGGGCTCCTTCGATTCGCTGTACGCCTTTTGCGAGCGGGTTCCTCTCAAGCAACTCAACAAGAAGACCCTCGAAACCCTGGTTCGGTCTGGGGCATTCGACTGCTTCGGGCGGCCGCGGGCCCAACTGGCCGGTGCCCTGGACGGCGCCATCGAAGCGGCCAAGAGCGTGCAGAAGGCCGCCGCGGCCGGGCAAACCTCTCTGTTCGGTGCCCCCGAGTTGGCCAAAGCCGTCCGACCTCGCGAAGCCTACGACGAGTCGGTGCGGGAGTGGCCCGAGCTGGAGCGGCTCAAGTACGAAAAGGAGGCCCTGGGCTTCTACGTGACCGGGCACCCGCTGGACCGATACGCCAAAGACCTGGGCAAACTCACCAGCGCCAGCGTGTCCTCCCTAGAAAAACAGGCTCACCGATCCGAAGTCCATCTGGGCGTGGTGGTGACCGCCCTGCGGGAGCGACCGCTGCGGGACGGGAGCGGCCGCATGGCCTTTCTGACCGTCGAAGATCGGACCGGTGCGGTGGAGATGATGGTGCCCGCCTCCACCTTTCAGGAGGTGGAAGAGATCCTCCGCCAGGACGTGCCCCTGCGGATCAAGGCCGTGGTCAGTCACGACCGGGACGACGAGGGCCACCAGCGCACCCGGATGCGGTGCACTGGCGCCGAGACCCTGGCCCAAGCTCGGGAGGCCCTGGCCAAGAGCGTCGTGGTGACGGTGCCCGACGACCAGGTGGACCCGCCGCGACTCGACGCGTTCCGGTCCCTGTTTCAGGCCCATCGGGGCCGGTGCCCGGTCCGCTTCGTCGTGCAGGTCCGAGAGTGCGGCGACGTGGAGATCGAGTTGCCCAAAGACCTGGCTTTGGCCCCCACCGACGCCGTGGTCGACCGGGTCGAGGCCCTCTTCGGAGCCGGCTCGGTCCGGTTCGGTTGAATCCCCAGTTCGTCTACACTGGTGGCTCCATGGGTGTGCTGGTCCTCTTCTTTCACCCTGTCCTCGAAAAATCTCGGGTCCATCGCCGGCTGGTGGCAGAGGCCCGCCACACGCCGGGGGTCCAGGTCCGGGACCAGTACGAACTGTACCCAGAGTTCGACGTGGACGTGCCCGCGGAGCAAGCCGCGTTGACGGAGCACGACGTGCTGGTGTTCCAGCACCCGCTGTACTGGTACAGCGGCCCGGCCCTTCTCAAGCAATGGTTGGACCTGGTGCTGGAACACGGGTGGGCCTACGGCCGATCCGGCACCGCCTTGGACGGCAAATGGGTGCTGCACGCCGTCTCCTCCGGAGGCGGCACCGACGCCTACGGCCCCCGCGGCATGAACCGACGGCCGCTCTCGGACTACTTGCTGCCCTTCGAGCAGACCGCCCGGTTGTGCGGCATGGCCTGGTTGCCGCCGTTTTGGGTGCCCGGCACCCACCGCTTGTCCGACGCCGAGCTCGACGCCCAGGCCGGGGCCTACGGAGGCCTCCTCGGGCGTCTGGCGCACGCCCCCCGAGACCTCGAAGCCTGGACGAAACTCCCCTACGCGAACGCCGACGTGCTGCGCGCCCACCGGCCCGAGGCCGAGCCGTGATCGAGGGCGGCTTTTTCGTCACCGCCCTGGTGTACCTGGCCGCCGCGGTCTGCGCGGTGCCCTTGGCCGCTCGGTTCGGGCTGGGGTCGGTGCTCGGATACCTGCTGGCGGGGGTGGCCATCGGGCCCTTCGGGCTCGGCTTGGTGGGCGAAGAAGGCCAAGACGTCATGCACTTCGCCGAATTCGGCGTGGTGATGATGCTCTTCTTGGTCGGACTCGAGCTCGATCCGACGGTGCTGTGGCGGCTTCGGATCCCGATCCTGGGCCTGGGCGGTCTTCAGCTGGCGGCGACCGCCGTGGTGCTCGGCGGCGGAGCCTGGACCCTGGGAATCGCACCACGGGAGTCGGTGGCCCTCGGCCTGATCTTGGCCCTGTCGTCCACGGCCATCGTGCTTCAGACCTTGGAGGAGCGCGGCCTTTCCAAGACCCAGGCCGGGGAGAGCTCCTTTTCGGTCCTCCTGTTTCAGGACATCGCGGTCATCTTCATCTTGGCGTTGCTGCCACTGTTGGCCAGCCACCCAGCCCACGGGCATGGCGAGGCCGGCCACGGTTCCTCTTGGGTCGAAGGGCTGCCCGCATGGGCCCAGACCGCCGCGGTGCTCGGGGCCGTATTCAGCATCGTGCTCTTCGGGCGCTTCGGGATCCGTCCGGCCTTCCGCTACGTAGCCCGAACCGGGCTTCGGGAGCTGTTCGTGGCGGCGGCGCTGCTTCTGATCGTCGGGGTCACCTTGTTGATGACCCGGGTGGGCTTGAGCCCGGCGCTCGGCACCTTCGTGGCGGGTGTGGTCTTGTCGAACAGCGAGTACCGGCACGAGCTCGAAAGCGACATCGAACCATTCAAGGGACTGCTGTTGGGTCTTTTCTTCATCGCGGTGGGCTCTGCCATCGACTTCGGCTTGATCGGGCAGGCTCCCGCGACCATGGCCGGGTTGGTCTTGGGATTGATGACTGCGAAGGCGCTCGTGTTGTGGGGGCTCGGGTGGCTGTTCGGCATGGGGTTCGACCAGCGGCTCTTGTTCGCTCTGGCCCTGGCGCAGGGGGGCGAGTTCGCGTTCGTCCTGTTCTCGTTTTCGGTGTCGAACGGGGTCGTGAGCACCGAGCTCGCGAGCCGCCTGATCGCCGTGGTGGCCCTGACGATGGCGGCCACTCCGGTGGTGCTGGCCGGCTTTCAGCGGTTGCTCTTGCCCCGGGTCGGCACCCGGGAGCGCGCGGACCGGCCCTTCGATTCGATCGATGAAGACGCTCCCGTGATCATCGCGGGTTTCGGACGCTTCGGCCAGATCGTGGCCCGCCTGCTGGAAACCCAAGACATCCCGATCACCGTGCTCGAATACGACTCGGATCAGATCGACCTCCTCCGAAAGTTCGGCCGCCACGCGTTCTACGGAGATGCCACCCGCTTGGATCTGCTCGAATCGGCCGGCGCGAAGAAGGCAAAGCTGCTGGTGGTTGCGGTCGACCGACCGCAAAAAGCGCTCGAGATCGTCCAAGTGGCCCGCCGGCACTTTGCTCACCTGCAGGTCGTGGCCCGAGCCCGGGAGCGCAGCGACGCCTATGACCTGATCGATGCAGGAGCCCACCACGTCGTCCGTGAAACCTTCGGGTCGGCTTTGGACGCCGGCGTGCAGGTGCTCGAAGGCCTCGGCATTCGGCGCTACCGGGCCCACCGGCTGGCGCGGGCCTTCGCCCGGCACGATGAACGCTTCTTGCGGGAAGTGGCTGCGACGCGCCACGAGGTCGAAGACTTCTTCTCCATGATCCGAAAGCGCCGCGCCGAGGTGGAACGCACCTTGAAAGCCGACCTGGGCCGCCCCGGATCGCACCTGGACGCCGCGTGGGACGTCCAGACCCTCCGGGCCGAGATGGGATCCTCCAGCGGAGGGGAAAGTCCGGTCGAACCGGCGACCTCGACCGGCGGGCCGTCACCGACCTCGGCGGGCCAGGGCCGCACTGCCCCATCCGGCCGCGATCGGTGACGGAGTGAGGTCGGATCGCCCGCAGCGCTCGAAGCTCAGCGGCCGCGCCGCCCTTTGGCGCCGCGTCGAGACGGGACCGCTCCGACGGGGATCGGACCGGCAGGTGCCCGGGGGCCCCCGTCGAGGTCCAGTCCTTCCAAAGGAAAGTCGCCGTCCGGCTCGGGCCCCGCCCAGCCATGGATCGCGAGGTCGACCCGACCATACCGATCGAACTCGACTCCTTCCTTTCGAAGGAGCTTTTCCTGCAAGATCGGCCGGTGGACTTCTCCACGGGCCGAAATCCGACCGGCGCTGTTGATCACGCGCTGCCACGGAACGCGATCCACCCGCTCTGGCGGAAGCTCCTTGAGCGCGTTGCCGACGGCCCGAGCGTGTCGCGGCGACACCACGTAGGTGGCCACTTGGGCATAGGTCGCTACCCGGCCCCGCGGGATCAGCGAGGTCACGCGGTAGACCGCTTCCCGAAACGCCTGCCCGCGCGGGGTCACGGGGCCCCCGCGGCGCAGCAAGCCCCGAGCCCGTCGCCCGCACCCAGGGCGTCTCGGGTGGCACACTCTTCGACAGACAGCTCCACCCCCGGGTCGGCCGCCACGCACCGGTCCCCTGGAAAACAATCGCCCGGGCTCCGGCAGCCGTCGATGCAGCGGGCCGGGCGGTCGTCCGATACGCACGTCTGGCCCGGTGGACACACGCCGGGGGCGCAAGACTGCAAACAGGCGCCGACTTCGAGGCGCGAGTCCCGCTCGAAGGGCGGAGGCCGGGAGGCGGTCAGGTTGCAGTGAACGCCCGGGCTGTCGAAGCGATCCCGACACCATGCATCCGGGTCTTCGGCCCGGTCGCAGGGCCGGCCACACAGGCCATCCTCGTGACACACCTGGGGTGGATCACTGGCGCTGGCGCACTGATTCGGAAGACAAGGAGCCTGACATACCCCCCGCATCCGGTTGCAGATTGTGCCCGGGTCTGGGCAATCCGCATCCCGGATGCATCGCCCGAGACACAGGCCCAGCATCCCGGGCTGCAGGTTGGTGGCGCAGTACCCTCCGCCGGGACAGGGGGTTTCGTAGACCGATTGGGCACCGGACGCCCCATCCAGCGGGCACAACTCGAGCCGCAGGGACTCGCAGCGTTCGAGCCGCATGCAGGCCCGCCGGAGGGGGCCGCCGTCGAGACGCCGGCACCGAAACCCGAACTCGAGCGGGCAATCGGCATCGGTTTCGCAAGGTGGAGCGCAGTACGCCGACGAGCCGTCCTCCACGCAGTGGCTCGGCCGCAGCGTGCCGCCCACGGGGGCCGGACCGCAGTCCCCATCGGACTGGCACGGTTCGCAAGCCGACCGGGAACGGACACAGACGCCATGCTCTGGGTCGCAACGGCTCACCAAAGCCAGTCCGTGGCCGCAACCGGTGCCCTGGGTACAGGGGCGACAGGCCTCGGGGTCCTCGGGATCGCACGAACGTCCGGGCCCACACTGCCCGGTCACCAGGTTGCACACCTGTCCGGGCGCGCAGTCGATCCGGTCGTACCGGCAGTCCGGTCCCGAACCTCCGTCCGGTCCCGGCCCGGCATCGGGGCCCGGGTCGGCCGGCAAGGTCACGGTGCAGCCCAAGGCCAGGCCGACCCCGGCGAAGACGACGGCCATGGCCCGCACCGCCCCCACCCCGGCAGTGTGTCAGTTTTGCAGCGCCGCTTCGAGGGCCTTCACCCGGCGGGACGCGGGGAAACGGTTTCGCAGTGCGTCCAACAGCCGTCGGGCTTCTTCGGGCCGGCCCAGGCTGAGCTCGAGCCGGGCTTGATGAAACAGGGCATCTTCCGCGAAGGCGCCTTCCGGGTGGGCCTCCAGGTACGCCGCGAAACCGCGTCGCGCCCCCTCCAGATCTTTCGCGGCGAGCTTTCCGAGGGCCTCCCGCATGCGTTCGGCTTCGGATACGGCGGGCGGCGTGGGCGCTGGCTCGCTGGACGGGTCGTCGTCGTTGCAGATCCGAACCGACCCGCCCGCGTCCACGGTGCGGACCGGGCTCCGATCGGGGGCCACCTGCACCCGGCCCTCCGAGACCTGCACCTGCGTGCAGGCCCCGTTGGCCCGGACCCGAAACCGGGTGCCGACCACCGTGACGGTGGCCTGGGGCGCTCGCACCGAGAACGTGGCCCCTTCCGGCAGGGGCTCGACCCGGCACTCGACGCTGCCCTCGGCCAACTCGAGCCGGGCGCCGCCGGAGGGGGCGGGGGCCACCTGCACCTTCGAGCGGGCATCGATCTGGACCCGGTGGGAGCCGATCCGAATCCGCGCGGACTCGGCGTCGGTCTGGACCCACCGGGGTGCAGGGCTATGGCGCGCTGTCGAACCGACGCCCAGCCACACCGCCACCGCCACACAGGCCAGCCCAGCCAGGACACCGCCGGCCGCCCGCCATCCGAAGCTTCGGCCCGTTCGCCCTGCCTGCAGTCGAGCTTCGGCGCCTGCCACGATCCGGGCTTCGACCGACGCCGAAGGCCCGGCCCGACTCAGCCGCGCGAGGGCTTCATGTCGCTTCTGTGGCTCCACGCATCATCCCATCGCGCCCGAAAGGCGCGTCGCGCCAACCGCAAGCGGCTGGCCACGGTCCCAGGCGGAATGCCGAGCACCTCGGCCACTTCGTCCCGCGTATAGCCCTCGACATCCGAGAGGATCAGCACCTCTCGATGGCGGACGGACAGGGCTTCGAGGCAGCGGCGCACCGACAGCTCGTCTTCCCGACCCTGGATGTCGCCGGACTCGAAAGCCGGCTCGGGGGGCACATCGCTCAACATCCCCCGCCGAAACCACACCTTTCGGCGAGCGTTTGCCGCCACGTGGCGGGTGATCCGAAACAACCACGGCCTCAACCCCTCGTCCGACCGACACTGGTCGATCTTCTTCACCGCGATGCACAGCACTTCCTGCGCCGCGTCTTCGGCTTCAGCGGACGACAGGCCCAAAAGCACCGACCACCGGTAGACCGCCCGGGCGTTCTGCTGAAACATCCGGCGCCAAGCGGCCGGATTTCCCTTCTGCAGGTCCTCGAGCAGACCCATCCTTTCCGAGGACCCCAGGGCGCCCCCGTCCCGCTTCATCGATACATGTGCGGTTCCCGCCCGGCTGATCACGGCCGCCACCGTCCGAAGAGCCCTGCGCGGATGCCCCACCGGCCGACCGTGCGCTCCGGTCCATCGATGCCGGCGCGGAGGGCCACGCCCCAGGGCGCCCCCCACAGCCGAGCTCCCCAACCGAGCTCGAAGGGGCCCAGGGGGTGGGTGAGCCCGAGGCCGGCCGAGGCAAACCCCAGCGGCCCCCAGGTCGAGCCGTCGGGCTGGTCGCTCCGGCGCCATCCGACCAACTCGGCCCCCATCCCGACCTCGGCCCACACGGCGGCATGGCGACCGAGGGCCCAGCGCGGCCGATATCCGCCTTCGAGCCCGATGGACCGAAGCTCGAGCGGTCGGTCTTCCCAGTCCCATCTGCCGAGGACTCCGAATCGGGCTCGGGCCACCCAGTCGCTGCGTTGCACGTCCACCCCTACCGTCGGGGACACGAATCCGGGGCTGCGGAACTCGACCCCCGCCGTCACCCCCAGGGAAAAGCGATCGGTCCCCAGCCCCTCGGGCAAACTGGCCCGCACGCCGCCTCCGGGCCAGGG
>DAPKRQ010000079.1:0-18551 GCA_031800475.1 Myxococcales bacterium LLY-WYZ-16_1 | reverse complement strand
GGCCGCCAGGGCCGCGTCGGGCCGCCCCGCCTGCTCGGCCACCGCCCCCGCCTCTTCCAGCCAAGCCGCGGCCCGCTCGGAATCCGCCTCCGATTCGGCCGCGGTCACCAGGCAGCGGTGGGCCTCGGTCGGGTCTCGATCCACCAGCAGCTGCCCCAGCCGGGCCCGCAGCTCCGGTCGGTCGGGCAACAGGCTGGCCGCCATGGCGTACAACTCCACCGCCGTGCTGTCGTCCCCGAGGGCCTGGTCGGAGAGATCGGCGGCCTGCACCACCAGCTCGGCCCGCAGCTCCACCGACGGGGTCAGCTCGGCGGTCCGCATGGCCCACACCAAGGCGGTTGCCGGGTCGTCTCGGCGACGGGCCACCTCGAACAGCCCTCGACAGGCCTCGGGCGCCGCCGGATCCCGGGCCATGGCCTGCCGAAAGCAGTGTTGCGCCCGCTCCAGATCCGACAAGGGGGACAGCCGCAACCAGCCCGCTTCCAGCCACGCCTCGGTGTCGCCCTCGGCCCGGGCCAGCCGTTCCCAGTGGGTTGCGGCCGCCTCTGGATGCCCCTGGCGCTCCGCCACCCGAGCGGCCAGACCGATGACGTCCGGGTCATCCGGCGCCTCTTCGAGGGCGACCTGCAGGTGCTCCTCGGCCGACTCCACGTCCCCCTCGAGCTCGAACGCCAGCCGAGCCAAGGTGGCTCGGGCCCGGGCACGGACCGACGGTTCTTCGGAGTGCTCGACCCGATCTCGAAGCACCGATCGCACCTGCGCCCAGTCGAGTCGTTCCAGATGCAAGCGCTCTTGCTCCCGCGAAATCTCGAGGTCGAAAGAGCCCTCGGTAGCGGCCTGGTTCAGCACTTCGAGGGCCCGCGGCACCGATCCGAGCTGGTGTTCGAACAGGGCAGCCAAGGTCTTGAAGAGCGCCGAACGAAGCTCCGGGCGCTCGGCCCGCTGAAGCCGTCGCCGGAGCACCGTGGCCACCGCTTCCCAGTGGTGCTGCCGCCGGTGGATCTCCTCGAGCAGCTCCAGCAGGAGCTCCGAATCCGGATGCTGCTCGAGAGCCTGGTCACACAGGGATTCGGCCCGGGGCAGGTCCGAAGCTTCGTCGATCGCCGCCTGAACCCGCGCTGCCCACTCGGATTCCTCGGTCGTCGCCGGGGCCGGCTCCTCCGAAGGTGCTTCCGGAAGCCCGTCGCTTCGTCCCAAACGATCGAGCAAGGGCGCCAGGCGACGCTGTGCCTCGGAGTGTTGGGGCTCGTCTCGAAGGATCGCTTGATAGACCTCGGCAGCTCGCTCCGGCTGACCGAGCGCTTGTCCGTACAGGTGACCGAGCCGAAGACGCAAAAAAGTCCTGAGTAGCGGATGCTTCGACTGCTCGACCAAGCTCTCGAAGGTGGTTGCGACCCGGTCCAGATCGCTGGCGACCAATCCGAGCCGAAGCACCTCGTCCTGCAGCTCCCGGTCGGCTGGCGATTGAACCAGGGCCCGGGCCAGGGCGCCGAGGGCGCGCCGGTGGTCCCCGTGCTGAAACTCGTAGATCCGCGCCAGCTCCCGCTCCAGGCGAACCGGGTGGGGGTGCACGCGCCGGTCCCGGGAGGCCTGTTCGAGTCGGGCTTTGGCCGCCTCGAGCTGGTCCCGAAATCCGGTGGCGTCCTCCACGTCTTCGACCGCCATGGGGTCCAGATCGAGCTCGACCGCGGCCGATCGAAGGTGGACCAGCGCCCGGTTGCGGTCGGCCAAGGGGCCCAAATACAGCTCCGCCAGCCGATAGGCGAGTCCCGCGCGGATCTCCGCCGCTTCCTGGTGGATCCCAGCCTCCGCCAGGACCACAGCCAGGTCCTCCCACCGGCCCGTGCGCTCGGCCAGGGTCTCGAGCCGCGGCAACAGCCGCAGGTTTTGGGGGGCACGCTGCACCGCCAGGAGCAGCTCCGACAGGGCCGCGGCCGGGTCCCGCAGGCGCTCGTCCAGGACCTCGGCCACGTAGGAGTGCAAGGTAGCTTTCTCCCCATCGTCGGCGTCGGCCAAGCGGCTTCGGTACAGGCCGATCAGCTCGTCCCAACGCTGCGCGTGGTACAGGAGCAGGCCCAGCGCATGAAGCGCTTGGCGGTGCCCCGGATCGCGCTCCAGGGCTTCGCGGTACCAACGCTCCGCCAGATCCACCCGGCCGAGCTCTTCACCGTAAAGGCCCGCGCTCTCCACCCACGCATCCACGGCGCGGGCATCTCCGCGCTGCGCCAGAGCCCGGCCCCGGCCGACGCAGACCTCGGCGAGGCGCTCCACCTCTCCCGCCTCCCAGGCTCGAGCCCGAAAAGCCGCCATCGCCTCGTCGGAGGTCGGATCGAGCCGAACCGCCTCCCACAGTGCCTCCAGATCCCCCACCGGCGAACGGCACGGTACCATCAAGTCGAGGTCGGCTCACGACCCGGCCCCAGGATCCCGCCGTTGCGAGACGCTCCGACCAAGCATCCAGAGGGTCGCGAAAACACGCTCGCTCCGCGCAGGAGGATGACGGTCCGGACCCCTTTGGCGCGACTGTCGTTCGGGCGGACGAGTTCGGGCAGGCCGATCCTTTTCGTCGCGAGACGAAGCCTTCGAGGCCGGCCCGGCTTTTCGGATCGCCTGGCTCACCCGGTCTCGGTCGAACGACGATGCGAGCTCATCGCGATCGATCTCCAGGAGCCCTTTGCTTCGCGCGAGCGCTTCGAAGTCGCCCTCGCGATCCCTCGGTGGAGCCAGAACAGTTCGTACCAACCGCCTGATCCGTGACTTCCCGAGTTCGTGGCTCCGGAAAGGCCGATACGTTCGAATGGTTCCGATCGGCAGGCTAGGCGAAGGCGCTGATGCCCGTGACGGCGCGGCCCAGGACCAGGGTGTGGATGTCGTGGGTGCCCTCGTAGGTATGCACGCTCTCCAGGTTGGTCATGTGCCGAAAGACCGGGTACTCGTCCGCGATGCCGTTGGCGCCCAGCACGGTCCTCGCAGACCGGGCGATATCAAGGGCCATGTCCACGTTGTTGCGCTTGGCCAAGCTGACTTGCACCGGGTCCATGCGGCCCGTGTCTTTGTTTCGACCCAGCTGCAAAGCCAGCATTTGGCCCTTCACGATCTCGGTGATCATGTCGGCAAACTTTGCCTGCACCAGCTGAAAGCCCGCGATGGGCCGGCCGAACTGAACCCGGTCGAGGGCGTAGTCCACCGCCGCCCGGTAGCACGCGATGGCGGCACCCACCGCCCCGAAGGCGATACCAAAGCGGGCTTGGGTGAGGCAGCTGAGAGGCCCCTTGAGACCCGCCACCCCTTCGAGCATGTGGCTCTTGGGAACCCGGACCTCGTCCAACACCAGGCCGCTGGTGACCGAAGCGCGCAGGGAGAACTTGCCGTGCACGTCGTAGGCGGAAAAGCCGGGCCGGTCCCGCTCCACGACGAAGCCCCGGATCGAGCGCGGGTCGTCGCCTTCGGTCTTGGCCCAAACCACGGCCAGGTCCGCAACGCTGCCGTTGGTGATCCACAGCTTTTCGCCTCGAAGGACCCAATGGTCCCCATCGTCCACCGCCCGCGTGGCCATGCCAGCCGGGTCCGACCCGTGGTCGGGCTCGGTGAGCCCGAAGCAGCCGATGAGCTCCCCTTGGGCCATCTTTGGGAGGAACCGGTCTTTCAACATTTCGCTGCCGTACGCCCAGATCGGGTACATGGCCAAAGATCCCTGGACCGAAGCGAAAGACCGAAGGCCCGAATCGCCCCGTTCGAGCTCCTGCATGGCCAAACCGTATTCCACTGAAGACATTCCCGGGCATCCGTAACCGCTCAAGCTCGTCCCCAGCAGCCCGAGCTCGCCCATCTCGGTCCGAAGCTCCACCGGAAAGGTGCCGGCCCGGTGGTGCTCGGTGACCACCGGCAGGAATCGCTCGTCCACCCAGCGGGCGACGTTGTCCCGGACCAGTCGTTCGTCCGGGCTCAGCAGGGCGTCGAGACGGAACAGATCCGTTCCGTGGAAGGGCTCGGCCATGGGGCGGACCCTAAAGCGGCCCAGCCCTGGGTGCCAAGCCCGACCCGCCCGCCGGCGGGCTCAGGGCCCCTGGCTGGGCTTCGGCCCCGGCTGCAGCACCACCCGAACCGTGTAGGAGCGGCCCCAGCTCACGTCCTGGATCGTCCGCCGCGCCGCAGGCCGGAATCCGGGTTTGCGAAAGTCGATCAAGTGGCCGACGCCCGGACGGACCCGGACGGTGACGGGGGTCTGGCCGACCGGCTGCCCGTCGACCCGAGCCGTCGCGCCGGCCGGCTCGGTTTCCAGGCGAAGCTGGGGCCACAGGGCCTGCGAACCGATCAAGAACGCCGCGGCCGCCACCACCGCCAGCAGACTCCCGACCCAGGGGGCTGCCCCGGGTCCGGACCGCCGCGGAGCCGGGGACGAGGGCTCGGGCCGGGCTGCGGGCTGGGAGAAGGTCGGCTGGACCGCCGGGTCGGGGATCGGCGACGTGGGCGCCGCCCCGTCGAGATTTCGGGTGGCCAACAGGTGGCGGGCGGCGGATTCGTCGCTCCAAGAAGGGGCCTGGGGTCGGGCCTCCGAGCGATCCGGCGACGCAGGCTCCGCCGGGTTCGGGGCCGGGCCGTCCCGCGACGCCACCGAAGCGAGTGCGTCCGGACCGGCGCCGCGCCCCGCCCCGGGCATCGGGGCGGCCACGGTGGATGGGTCGTCGAAGTCTTCCAGGTCGGAGGACGGACCGAACACGGGAGCCGAGGCCACCGTCCGGTCGGCCAGGTCGGCGGTGTCGGGCATGGAGACCTCACCGGAAAAATCAGGCTCCATGGAAGCCGACGGCGTGGCCACGGTCGCTTCGTCCAGGTCGCTGGAACTCGTATCCCAGACGCCCCCGCCGGGCTCGGCGGGCAGAAGGGGCGTGGACGTCGGACTCGACATGGGAAGCTCGGGCCCCTCGATCACAGCGGTGTTTTCGTCGGTGGGCAGGGTGGCATCGCCGCCCGCCGACGGCTCGACCGCTCGGGACCCGGCGGGTCGGGGGCGGGTGGCCTCCACGGCGGATTGAAACAGGGCATCCAGCTGGTCGGCCGAGACCGGCTCTCGAAAGCTTTCGGGGGAGACGGCGTGCAGCAGCTCGGCCAGTCGGCTCGAGCCCTGCCGCCCACGCCAATCCGCCCGAGACAGCAAGCAGTCTTGCAGCGCATCGGCCAGCTGCGCGGCACTGGCGAAGCGGCGCTCCGGGTCGGGCTCCAAGGCCTTGGCGACGACGGCATCGACGGCCTCCGATATCAGCGGATTCAACGACGACGGGGGCGGGACCGCTCGGTTTTCAAACCGCTGTATCGCCTCGACCGCCGTGCAGTGGGCCGCTGGGTGGTGCCCGGTCAGCAGCAGATACAGCGAAACACCCGCACAGAATAGATCCACTCGATGGTCGACTGCATCGCCCCGGACCATCTCGGGAGCCATGTAGCCGAACTTGCCCTTGAGCATGCCGGCCTGGGTTTGATGGGTCCGATTGCGGGCCCGGGCGATGCCGAAGTCGGTCAGCTTCACCTCGCCCTGTACCGAAAGCAGGATGTTCGCAGGGGTCACGTCTCGGTGGACGATCCCCAAAGAGCGACCGGAGTGGTCAACGCGAGAATGGGCATACTTGAGGGCTCGCGAAAGCTCGATGCCGACGAACAATGCGAGCGGCACGTCCAGGTTCCGCTGGGCATGGTTCAACCGGTCCACCAAGCGTTCGGCCGTGATCCCTTGAACATACTCCATGGCGATGAAGTACGTGCCCTCGTGCTGCCCCAGATCGAGAACCGACACTACGTTTTGGTGGTTCAAGAACATGGAGATGTTCGCCTCGTCGATCAGCATGTCCACGAACTGGGGGTCCTCGGCCAGCTCCGGGCGCAGGATCTTCAGCGCCACCAGGGGCCCGAACCCGACCGGTCCCGGCCGGGCGGCGACGAAGACCTCGCCCATGCCCCCCACCGCGATCTGCTCGAGCAGTACGTAGCGGCCCAGCCCATCTCCCCGCCGGAACACGGCCTCATGAAAACAGAAGCCGAAACCCGAATCCAGCGACCCGGCGGCCCCCCGCGCAGACGAGCCGGCTTGCGCCCCTCAACCGACCACTCGCGCGAGAACGTCCTGGAGCAAGTCTGCTTGCGAGCGACGTGCATCGAGCAAGACGATGCCGCGAAGCCCTCGGAAGAAGGCGCGGACGTCCCGCAGGGCGCGCTCATGCTCGAACGCGTCCCGGACTGCGCCCCGCTCGGCGACGCGGGCCAGCGCGTCTTCGACCGGAAGATCCAACACGAAGAGCAGGTCCGGCTCCGGAGCCACGGAGCGCCCGCGCTCCAAAATCGCGTCGCGATCCAGCCCCCTGGCCCCCTGATAAGCGGCGGTCGAGTAGAAGGAACGGTCCTGCACCACGTGATCTCCCCGGTCCAGGGCCGGCCGGACCACCTCGGTCACGTGCTGGGCCCGATCCGCCATGAACAGGTCCAGCTCCTCTTGGGGTGCGAAGCGTTCCCCCCGGGCCGCGGCCTGGCGCAACCGGGCCCCGTACGGCCCGTCGGTGGGCTCTCGGGTCCAGACCACGCTGCGGCCCGAAGCGCGGATCGCTTCGGCCAAGGCCTTGGACAGGGTGGTCTTTCCGCTGCCGTCGATCCCCTCGAACACCACCAGCACCGCAAAAGCTTGCCCCGGCGCGCCCCGGTTGTCCCCCTCAACCGAGGCCGAGTGGATTCCCCGGCCGCTTTCGGCAGATCTGGGCACTGCAGAGCGGGTGGGAGGGGGCCGCCAGGCCTTCGCGGCATCGGGTCGCACGCTTCGACTGGCCAGCATCGGTCGGCTCGCGATTGGCTGGGACGGTGACCGCCGGCATCTGGTGGACCGCTCTGTGGTGGGCCTTCGCGCCCACACCGCAGGAGGCCGACGACGGACCCCGGGTCGAGATCGTCCGAAGCCGCGGGGTCCTGGACGGCCCGAATCGGGGCGTGCTGGCTGCGCCCCGCTGGGACCGGGTCCACCTGGAGCTGGAACTCCGAAACAGCCTACCGGTGGACGTGGGCGACTTCCTCCTGCGGGTCGAGCTCCTTCGCGCCGACGCCCCCGCCCAGCCGATCCCCGGGTGGAGCTTCGACGTTCGCCTCGGGGACGTGTGGGTGCCGGCCCGAGGCCGAGAGCGGATCACGGTGGACCGTCCCTTGCCGGACCGCCGAGAGCCCCTTCCGGCCGAGCAGGTGCAGCATCGGGTCGAGTTGGTGGCCTACCGCATGTCGCCCGCCCGGCTGGAAGTGGGCCTTCAGCTGCTCCGGAGCAGCGCAGCCGCGGACCAGCGAGCCGCACTCGACAGCTTCGACCGAGAGCGGCTGTCGCCCCGAGACGTGATGCAGGCGGTCCGCCAGCTGGCGAGCACTTTGGACACCCTCCCTCGCCGGGCCAGCGCCCAGGACGCCCTGCGTCTGCTTTATGTCCTGCGGGCCTTGGGGGAGCTCGGAACGTCGAAGCCCATTCAAACGCTCCTTTCTTTGGAAGATCGTCTTCCGCCCCGGGCCTGGGGTCCGGCCGTGGTCGACCTGGCCGGACGGATGGTCGACGCGTCGAGCTCCGATGATCCGCGACTTTCGGTCCTGCCCAGCTGGGCGCGCAAGCGTTCGGAGCTGCTTCGGGTGCGGGCGCAGGATGCCGTTCCCGAAGCGGTGCGGGACGCAGTGGTGCAGATGGGCGATGCAGCGGTACCGGGTTTGGTCCGCGCCTTGCACACCGGCACCTCCGAGCGGATCCGAGAGCGAGCGTGGCAGCTTCTGGTGTCCATGGGACGGGCCACCGTGCGGGCCCAACTGCGGATCGCTCCCGAAGCTCGGATCAAAATGGTGCACACCTTCGGGGAGATCGGCCTGCCGGACGCTGCCCCCGCTTTGGTGGAGCTGCTGGCCCAGCCCGGTGCAACCCGCCGAGCGGCGGCCCGGGCGCTGGTCCGGATCGGGCCCCCCGCCTTGGAGCCTCTCGAGACGGCCTTGGCCAATCCGAGCGCACAGGCGGCGGAGGCGGTCTTGACCGCTCTGATCCAACGGCATCCACGGGCGGCGACCCGGCGGTTCGACGCCCGGGCCGCCCGGGACCCGTCCGGTTTCGTGCGTCGCAGAGCTCGACAGCGGCGCCAGGCCCGGCGGCAAGCTTTACGACAGCGGGTAGAAACTGCCTTGACGCTTCCGTTCTTCGAAGCCGAGCGCAAGCTGGACTCGGTCTATCGACAAGACCCCGAGATCTACCGAACGTATCGCGAGGAGATTGCAGAGCTCTACGTGCGTGGCGCTCGGGACTTGCTCGGAGCTGGGAATCTCGATTTGGCGGTGGAGGCTGCGCTGAACGGGCTCGCGGTGAAAGAGGTGCCCGAGCTGAGGCAGATCGGCGCGATCGCCCAGCTCCGACTGGCCCGCGGGTGGGGAGACCTGGCTCGGTGGGACGCCATGGCTCGGGCCCTGGACTCGGGTTTGCTCGACCCACCTCCGCCACGGCTCGAGGCGCAGGTGGCTCGAGCCCGCGACCGGTTGGCCGTGGGCCGAGCCCGCCAGGCCCTCGCGTCCCGAGAGCGGGCCCGCGCCCGGGCGATCGTCGACCGCCGCCGCCGAGAGTCCGCCGAGGCTCCCGAACTCGTGGCCCTGCACCGAAGGCTCCTGCTCTTGGAGAATCTGCCGTTGGCGGTGGGCGCTTTGCTGGCCGCCGCGGCCGGAGTGCTCGCCGGAGCGTTGTGGGTCTGGCGACAGGTGCAGCAGCGCCGCATGCAGGTCCTTCAAGCCCGCCTCGACCGGTAGCCGGCTGGCCCTTCGACCGGCAGCGGTCGAGGCAGGACGTGGTCGGGTGGGCCGCGGGATGCGGGTTCGCCGGACGACCGGTGCATCGTCCGAGATCCGACCGGCGTTCAAAACCCGACCTCGCTCCCCCGATCTCCCTTTCGTTCCCTCGAAAAGATGCAACCTCCGTTCGCCGCCCCGTGTCCCCATCGCCACCACGAAGGATCGACCCGCCTCGGACTTTGGCCGCGCCCCTCGAACCGCCCCGCCAAGGACCATGCACTGGGATGGCGGAAGACACGGTCGGCGGGTCAGCCCCCGCGAACCCGGGCCGGGTCTGGCTCCGGATCCGGGTCCGCGCCCCAGGTGCCGCTCTTGCCGCCCGCCTTGTAGACCAACCGGACCGACTCGATCCGGGCGTCCGGGGCCACCGCTTTGATCATGTCGTACAGGGTCAACGCCGCCACCGAAGCGGCGGTCATGGCCTCCATCTCCACCCCGGTTCGGTCTGTGGTCTCGGCCCGGGTCCGAATCCGGACCTGCTCGCCATCGGCCTCCTGCCACAGGTCGACCGCGGCGCGGGTGAGCCCGATCGGGTGGGCGAGCGGAATGAGATCCGCCGTGCGCTTGGTCGCAGCGATCCCTGCCACCCGAGCCACCTGAAAGGGGTCTCCCTTGGGTCCCGGTCCTCCTGCCAGGATTTCGGCGGCCGCCCCCACGTACACGCGGGCTTCGGCCACCGCGACCCGGCGGGTGACGGGCTTGCCGGCAATGTCCACCATCCGGGCCGCGCCCTGCGAGTCCAGGTGGGTCAGTTCCCCGGGGGATTTCGCCATGGGCTCCATGTTTTCACGGTCGCTTGTCGGCAGCCAGCACCGAAGTGCGCGATCGGGTACAGTGCGCCGGCGCAGCACGGGCTGCCGCGTCCAACCGTGGAGGTGATCGAGCTACAGGGTCCTCTGGTCCGCGATCGGGTCTTCGAGACCCTCGAACAGTTGAAATCCGTGCCGCCGGCGGGCGACGTGGAGGTCGACCTGTCGGAGGTTCCGCGGATCGACAGCGCCGGGGTGGCCCTGCTTTCGCAGCTCGCTCGGGAGCTGCGGGAGCAAGGCCGGCAGCTGCATCTGTCCCATCCGAACGCTGCGGTGGCGGACACCTTGCGTCTGTTCCCCTCGGTGGAGCCCCATTCGGTGTCCCGGCCGCGGGCCGGTCCCCTCGAAACCCTGGGCAACCGAACCCTGGGAGCCCGAAGCTGGGCCCTGTTCACGGCATCGATCTACGCGGACACCTTCATCTTTTCCCTGAAGGCTCTGTTGCATCCAAGGCGCGTTCGCTGGGGCGAAGTCGTGCACCAGATGGCCACCATCGGCTCCCAGGCCCTCGGCGTGGTCGGGCTGATCTCCTTTCTGCTCGGTGCCACCCTGGCGCTCCAGAGCGCCGCCCAGCTTCGCCAGTTTGGCGCCAACCTGTATGTGGTCGACCTGGCGGCGATCTCGATCACCCGAGAGATCGGACCGCTGATGGCGGCGATCATCGTCACCGGCCGGTCCGGTTCCGCGATCTGCGCGGAGATCGGCACCATGATGGTCACCGAAGAGATCGACGCGCTCCGCACCATGGGGATCCGGCCCCTTCGCTACCTGGTGGTCCCGAAGTTCTTGGCGATCACCTTCACCCAGCCCCTGCTGACCACCTTCGCCAACGTGTTCGGCATCTTGGGGGCCTTCGTGGTGGCGACCACTGCGCTCGAACTGGCGCCGGTGCCGTTTTTCATGCGGCTCGAGCAGGCGCTCCTGGCCAAAGACCTGGTGACCGGACTGATCAAGAGCGTGGTCTTTTCCCATCTGCTCCTGGTGATCGCGGTGGCCACGGGGTTTTCGACCCGGGGTGGACCCGACGCCGTCGGGCGGAGCACCACCACCAGCGTGGTCGCGGGAATCGTGGCGATCATCGCTGCCGACGCCCTGACCAGCCTGGTTTTCTATGTTTGATGAGATTTGATCCTTGCACGACGGCGACGAAACGACCCCCGTGATCGAAGTCTGCGACCTGGTCGCCCGATACGGCGACAAGACGGTATTGTCCGAGGTGAACCTGGGCGTGATGCCGGGCGAAGTCCGCTTCATCTTGGGGGGCTCGGGAAGCGGAAAGACCACCTTGCTCAAGAACGTCATCGGCCTCGTCCCCCCGGCAGAGGGGTCGGTTCGCCTGCTCGACACCGACCTGTCCAAGGCCTCGGAAGGCGACCGGGACCGGGTCCTGCGGCGGATCGGCATGCTGTTTCAGGGCAGCGCCCTGCTGAACGCCTTGACGCTGCACGAAAACGTGGCGCTCCCCCTGCAGGAATGCACGGACCTCCCCCGTTCCGTCATCGACGAGATCGTGCGAATGAAGCTGTCGTTGGTGGAGTTGGAAGACGCCGGTCACCTGTTGCCCTCGGAAATCTCGGGCGGCATGAAGAAGCGAGCTGGCCTGGCTCGAGCCATGGCCCTGGATCCGGACATTCTGTTCTGCGACGAGCCCGGCGCGGGGCTCGACCCCACCACCGCGGCAAGCCTCGATCGGCTATTGAAAGGACTGGTACAGAGCTTTGGTATGGCCCTGGTGGTGGTGAGTCACGAGTTGGCGAGCATCGAGCGGCTGGCGGAGCGGGCGATCATGCTCGACCGCGGGCGGGTCGTGGCCGATGGACTTCTGTCCGAGGTCAAGGCGAGCGACCACCCGCAGGTGCGGGCGTTCTTTTTCGGCGAAGCCGGCACCCGGGAGCCGCCGCCTTCGGTGTGGGAGGCGATGGCGGGGGAGGTAACGCCTTGAATCTAACCAAGGCCCAGCGGGTCCGCCTCGGTCTGTTCGTGGCCATCGGTGCCTTTTTGGTCGCCGTGTCCATGGTGTTCGTTCTGGGGCTGCGCTTGTTCAGCCCGGTCGATGTCTACACCGTCGCCTACCCGGGCAACGTGAGCGGGCTCGAAGAAGGGGCCGAAGTCCGCTACCAGGGCCTTCGGGTGGGCTCGGTCCAAGCCCTGGAGGTCGCTCCCGACGAAGACGTGTCGGCCATTCTGATCCGCCTGGCCCTGGAGCCCGACACGGTGCTGCACGAGGGCACCGAAGCGGTCCTGGAATTCAGCGGCATCACGGGTCTGAAGACCGTGAACCTGGTTCCCGGTGACCCTCGAAACCCGGTTCTCGCTCCGGGAAGCCGAATCCCGCCGGGATCGTCGTTCATCGAACGGATCTCGGGCGAAGCCGAAGCCATCGCCGCGAAGGTGGAGCGGCTCGCCAACAACTTGCTGGGTTTCACATCCCCGGTGAATCGACGTCGTTTCGAAGACCTGCTGGTCCACTTGGTGGGCGTGTCTCGCACCGCCGACGAGTGGCTGGCCCAGGCCCGGGAGCCAGCCCGAAAGGCCATCGAAAGCCTGACCGACACCAGCCGCTCGGTCCGGGAGGCCTCCGAGGAGGTGACCGAGAGCGTCCGGCGGCTCCGCCGGGACGCCCAGCGAGCGCTTCGGGCGGCCACCGGTGCCCTGAAAGAAGCGGAGCGGGTGATGGCTGCCGTCGACGGGGAGCAGGTGCGCTCGATCGTGACCCGCACCGACGCCATCGCCACGCGCATCGACGAGGAGCTGTCGCGCAGCGAGCTGGCCGAGACCCTGCAACAGACCCGTGTGGCCCTGACCCGACTCACCCAGATGCTCGATGAAGTCGACCTGGTCGTCCGAGCTGGGCGTCAAGACCTCTTGCTTTCTCTTCGGGCGATCCGAGAATCGACCGAGCACCTGCGGGAGTTCACCCAACTGATCTCGCGCGACCCCTCCCTGCTTCTGCGCGGCGCGGAGATCGGAAACTAACATGCGTACCTGGCTCGCGGTGCTCAGCGCATTGGGGGTGACCACCGGCTGCCTCAGCGCACGATCGGTCCAGCGAAACTATTACATTCTTCACACGGATACGGTTCGGAGCCAGCCGGACCAGATCCTCGGAGGTCATCTCTATGTCAGCGACCTGGCCTGCGAGCGAATCTACGACAAAGAGCAACTCGTCTTGCGACGAAGCCCCTACGTCGTCCGCTACAGCCGCGAACAGCTGTGGGCGACCAAGCCGAGTCGCATGATCAGCGACATCGTCGCCGAGTCCTTCATCAGCCGCGGCACCTTCTCCACGGTCAGTCGGATGCTCGCCGAGGGCCGGCCGACCTTTTCGATCGGGGGCAACCTGCGGGCGCTGGAGGTGCGGGTCGAGCGGGACCCTTGGGAAGTCCGCATCGCCTTCGACCTGGAGATGGTGCGTTTCGATGGCGGCGAGCTGCTCTGGAGCTTCGCCTATGAGGGCAGCCGCCCCGTGCCGGTCGGTGACTTCGACGGCGCGGTGGAGCAGGCGTCCAAGCTCTTGGAGGCCGGCCTTGCGGAAGCGGTCTCGAAGCTCGAGAGCAAGGCCCAGAGCAAAGCGTTCCTGGAGCGGGCCTTCGGGAGAAATCCCCCAGGCCGATAGGGACGGCTCGTTTCGAGCCATCGCCACCGGACCCGTTCCGAGCTTTTCGCTCCCAAAATGTGGACTGCGACTCGTGCGTCCGAACCTTCCCGCGTATGTTGGACTTCGTGTGGTGGGCCTTGGCGACCGCGTGGCTCGGAACCGGGCAGGCTTGGGTCTGCGCACCAGCGTCCCCGGGGCCCCACACCCAGGCCTGGACCGAGTCCAACCGCTGCATCCCCGTGGTGGTCGACGACGGCATTGCCGATTTTCGCGACGAAGGGGCCCCCGTCATTCGGGACGCTTTCGAGCGCTGGTCCCGGCCCGGTTGCACGGACCTTCGGTTTACTTTTCGCACGGCCTCGGCCCTCGGCTTGGAGGGCGGCCCGGACCTGGTCGGAATCGACACCGAAGGCACCAACGTCAATGCAATCACCGCGGCACGCACCGAGGCCGACCTGGACGAACTCGAAGCGCTCCGGGGAGGACTGTTGGCCCTGACCCTGACCACCTTCGTTCGCTCCACTGGAGAGATCATTGATGCCGACATCGTCGTCAATCTAGCCCGTTTCGATTTCGCTTCGGTGGACGCTTCGGGGTGTCTCGACACATTCGACCTTCCGAGCACGGTCACCCACGAGGTCGGGCATCTTTTGGGGTTCGACCACACGCTCGACGACGAGGCGACCATGTTCGGTACCGCCGACGCTTGCGAAACCCACAAAAGGACCCTTTCGGCCACCGATCTGGACGGCTTGTGCACGGTGTACGCCGCTGGCGCGTCCACCCGAACCTGCCGCAGCCCATCGAGCTACGAAGTGGACGACCTGGACCTGAGGCGCTTTCGAGCCCAATGCGAGATCGGCGACGACCCGGGCGGATGCACGAGCCTGGGACCTTCCGTTCTTTCGCCATGGCTGTTGCCGTGGGCGGCCTGGGCCGCGCATCGCCGGCGGCGTCGCCCTGCTTGATTCGTTTCGAACGACGCAGGTGCACCACGTCGCAAAGGGAGGCCGCCGGCAGCACGGCCCCACCGATCGTGCTCGGCGGCCCGGCTTCGGGATATTTTCGGCACCTGCAGACAAACCATTCACGAAACCGAAGAACCCGATGAAGACTTTGAAATTTTCGTGAACTCAGGACTGCCGTAGGGAGGGCCGTGCGGTTCCGCCGCACAGGAGACCTTCACCGATGCAGTACCTCGCTTTCCTCGCTTTGCTCGCCCCGGCGGCCATGTACGCCGTGGGCCTCTTCGCCCGTTTCGACCGGGGCCAGCCGCCCCACGCCACCCTCCGGCTCGCCCGGGTCGCCACCGTCGGCGGCCTGATCGTGGCCGCCCTCACCGCCCTGGCCATCGGCATCTCGGGCTCAATGACCAGCCCGACCCTCGGGGTCGGCTCCGTGGGCCTTTCGGTCCGGCTCGACCCCCTCAGCACGGTCATGTTCGTCCTGGTCGCCTTCGTCGGCGCGGTGGTGGTGCAGTTCAGCCGCAACTATCTGGACGGAGACCCGGGCCACGCTCGCTTCATGGGCAACCTGAACCTCACCGTCGGTTCCGTGTGCCTGCTGGTTCTGGCCGGCAACTTGGTCCACCTGTTCGTGGCCTGGGTGGCCACGAGCTTGGCCCTGCACACGCTGCTGGTGTTCTACTTCGAGCGCCGGGCGGCGGTGGTGGCCGCACGCAAGAAGTTCATCGTGGCCCGGATCGGTGACGCCGCCCTGTTGGGCGCGGTGCTGATCCTGATCGACACCTTCCAGACCGCGGACCTGGCGGCGGTCCTCGACGGGGCGGCCCGTTTGGCCGAGACCCGTGAGCTTCCGGCGACGCTCGGCATCGCCGCGGTGCTCATCGCCGTGGCCGCCATCCTGAAGTCGGCCATGTTCCCCACCCACGGGTGGCTGCTCGAGGTGATGGAGACACCGACCCCGGTGTCGGCCCTGCTGCACGCGGGCATCATCAACGGCGGGACCTTCTTGGTGGTGCGGCTCGGCGACGTGATGATGCCGCAGACGCCCGCCCTGATTCTGCTGGTGCTCTTCGGCGGCTTCACCGCCCTGTTCGCTTCGGTGTCCATGGTCACCCAAACCAGCGTCAAGGTGTCCCTCGCCTACTCGAGCGCGGCCCACATGGGCTTCATGCTGATGCTGACCGGCCTGGGGGCCTACAGCGTGGCCATCCTCCACTTGGTGGCCCACTCGTTCTACAAGGCCCACGCCTTCCTATCGTCCGGAAGCGTGGTGGACTACGCCCGGGCCACCGGAAGCGGGCCGAAGGAGTTCGCACCCGGTCCGGTGGCGTTGCTCGCGAGCTTCGCCGGAGCGTTTGCCATCTTCATCGGCCTGGGTCTCGCGTTCGGGGTTCCCTTCGCCGAGCGCCCGGTGTCGATGACCTTGGGGGCCATCTTCGTGATGGCGCTGACCCATCTGCTGGCTCGGGGCCTGGCGGCTTCGCGCGCCCCGTACGTGCTGCTTCGAACCGCCGGATCCGCGGCGGCGGTGGCCACGGCGTTTTTCGTCCTCGAATCCGGAGCAGCAGCCTTGTTGGCGCCGGCCCTGCCGGCCGGAGAATCGAACGGGCCCACCGCCATGGTCTTGATGGGCGCCGTGGGGGTGGCCTTCACTGGGGTGAGCCTGCTGCAGATCTTGCTGCCCACCCTGACGCAGAAGCCGGCCTTCTGCCGGGCCTACGTCCACCTCAAAAACGGCCTGTATGCCAACACCGTCTTCGACCGCTGGGTCGGGGCGTTCCGCTGAAACGTTGACTCTGGAACGAACGCGAAAGGATCCCACGATGCATACCGAATCTTCGAACGAAACCTCGACCGCCCTCGTCTCGTCCGGAGCCGCCGAGCGCGCCGAGTCCGCCTTGGACCGAGCCGGCCGCAAGATCGCCCCCCTGTGGCCGCTCGAACATTTCGTCGCGGTGAACCCCTTCCTCGGAGTGACCGCCCAGTCCTTCGAGGAAGCGGCCCGCACCATGGCCCGGGCCGCCGGTGCGCGCATGACCCCGCCCCGGAGCTTCTTCGCCCGGGCCATCGACAGCGGCCGGATCACCGACGCCGACCTGGAAAAGGCCCTCGCCGAAGCGGCGGCAGGCGGACCCGACTCGGTCGAGCGGCTGAAGGCCGCCGCCCGCACGCCCGAGCCCAGACTGGATCGCCCCGAGACCCCGACGGTGGCCGACGTGGCGCGAAAGGTCACCGGCACCGACTGGGCAGCATTCGCCACCCACCACATCTCGAACTGGGCTGCGTCCCACTTCGACCGGGGACAGGCGTTTTGGACCTCGCCCTGGTCGAGCCTTTCGCCCTTCGTCGCCTGGCGACGAGAAGCGGAGATCGACAAGACGCCCGAAGTCGCCGGGCTCGCCGGATTCCGCGCCCGGGTGGCGGACTTGCCGGAGTCGGTGCCCGAAGCGGCGGCTTTCATCCTGGACCGTCTCGGCGTGCCCGAGGCGGGGGTGGACGCCTACCTGCACCGGTGCGCCACCAGCATCGGAGGTTGGGCGGCCTACGCCCGGTATCGGGTTTGGGACGCGGAGCTGTACGGTAAGACCGACGGCAGCCTGAACGAACTGTTGACGGTGCGCCTGGCCTGGGACTGGGCGATCCACCAAGCCCTGTCCCAGACCGACCTGCCGCAGGCCTGGTCCGAGGCCGCCCGGACCCTGGCCGAACCGGCCCTGGACGCCGAGCTCGAGACCGCCCTCCGCACCAACCTGATTCTTCAGGACGCCTTCGAAAAGAGTCTGCAGCGGGAACTGGTGTCGAAGTTCGCAAAACCGCGACCGGCCCCGGAGGACGGGGCCTCACGCAAGAAGGTGCAGGCCGCCTTCTGCATCGACGTGCGCTCGGAGGTGTTCCGGCGGGCTTTGGAGACCGTGGACTCCGAAGTCGAGACCATCGGGTTCGCCGGGTTCTTCGGCTTTCCGATCGAGTTCATCCCGCTGGGTGAAGAGCGGGGCGGCGCTCAGTGCCCGGTTCTGCTCACGCCCCAGGTCGTGGTCGAAGAGACCGTGCGGGGCGGCTCGGTGGACGAAGCCGAAGGGGCCCGCAGCCGCAGAGAGCGAGTTTTGAAAGCGTCGAAAGCCTGGCGTTCCTTCAAGTTCGCGGCGGTGTCGTGCTTCGGGTTCGTCGGGCCGGTGGGACTGGCGTACGCCAAGAAGCTGTTCACGGACAGCCTGGGTTGGACCCGACCCGTCGAGACCCGCAGGCAGCTGGGCTTCGAGGAAGGGGTCCGGGAACGGCTGGGCCCTCGACTCGAGCCCGGCGAGGTGGCCGGTCGAGCCACCGGCATGACCGTCGAGCAGCGCATCGCGGTGGCGCAAGGCGTACTTCAGGCCATGTCGTTGACCGAGAACTTCGCCCGGTTGGTGATGCTCACCGGTCACGGCTCCACGACCGTCAACAACCCCCACGCCACCGGCCTCGACTGCGGCGCTTGCGGCGGGCACACGGGTGAGGCCAACGCCCGCTTCGCCGCGGCGGTGCTCAACGACCCGGCGGTGCGTGAGGGCCTGAAGGCCAAGGGACTCGAAGTTCCGGACGACACGATCTTCCTCGGCTGCCAGCACGACACCTGCACCGACGAGATCGAAATCTTCGACTTGGACCAGATCCCGGCGAGCCACGCGGAGGACCTGGCTCAGCTCCAGCAGCGACTGGCCGCGGCCGGTCAGATCGCACGAAGCGAACGAGCTCGGCTGCTTCAGCTCGACCCCGGTCTGTCGTTGGATGCCGCAGTCGTCGCCCGAAGCAAAGACTGGTCCCAAGTCCGGCCCGAGTGGGGACTGGCGGGGTGCAGCGCCTTCGTCGCAGCGCCTCGGCACCGCACCAAGGACCTGGATCTTTCGGGACGCTCGTTTCTGCATTCTTACGAATGGGAGCAAGACCGAGATTACGGCGTGCTGGAGCTGATTATGACTGCACCCATGGTGGTCGCCAGCTGGATCAGCCTCCAGTACTACGGGTCGACGGTCGACAACCGGGTCTTCGGATGCGGGAACAAGACCCTGCACAACGTAGCCGGCACCTTGGGCGTGCTCGAAGGCAACGGCGGAGACCTCCGGGTGGGGCTGCCGTGGCAATCGGTGCACGACGGGGAAAACTACGTGCACGAACCGACCCGATTGAACGTGATGATCGAGGCGCCGATCGAAGCCATGAACGGCATCATCGAAAAGCACGCAGCGGTTCGGGAACTCCTCGACCACGGGTGGCTGCACCTGTTCGCCATCGACGAGTCCGGGCAGGTGGCGCATCGCTACGACCGGGACCTGCAGTGGAAGGCCGTCGAAGCCACCCCCGACTCCCTGG
>DAPKRQ010000078.1:0-5170 GCA_031800475.1 Myxococcales bacterium LLY-WYZ-16_1 | reverse complement strand
GGGTGCTCGGGGCGGCCGTGGGGGCCTACGGCTGGCAGGCGTGGATCGGACCCGACATCGACGGGGTGCATCTGGCCATCCTGGCGGTGCTGGCGTCGACGCTCGGACAGTGTGGGGACCTGGCGGAGAGCCTGCTCAAACGGTCGGCCGGCGTGAAGGATTCGGGCAAGATCCTGCCTGGGCACGGCGGACTGTTCGATCGGGTGGACGCACTGATCTTCGTGGGGCCGACCCTGCTCGGCTACGCCATCTGGATCGGCGGGCTCCACCTGCAATGGCTTCCCCTCGGTTGAGCCCGCGAAGGCCGCACGGAGTGCGCCACACCGGTCGGAAGTGCGCCCGTGATGGAACCCGGGGCAGACCCGGGATAGAGTCCGGGGACGCATGGACGCTCCCTGGAGCTTCGGCCCCACCTCGGTGGCCGCGTTCATCCTGTTCATCGGGATCCTGATCTTCGTCCACGAGTTGGGGCACTTCCTGGCCGCCAAGCTCTTCGATGTGAAGGTGCTCCGGTTTTCTTTGGGTTTCGGGCCGCCGCTGCTCTCCTTCACCCGGGGTGAGACCACCTATCAGGTGGCGGTGGTGCCGCTCGGGGGCTATGTGCGCATGGCCGGGGACCAGCCCGGCGAGGAACTCGACCCCGCAGACCGGGAGCGGGCGTTTTCCACGGCCCCGATCTACCAGCGGGCCCTGATCGCCTTGGCGGGGCCGTTCTTCAACCTGGCGTTCCCGGTCCTCTGTTTCTTTGCCTACAACCTCCTCGGGCCCCAGGTCTTGCAGCCGGTGGTCGGCTTCGTCGATCCAGGCCGGCCTGCCGCCCGAGCCGGGCTACAGCCCGGCGACCGGGTCGTTTCGGTGGATGGGACCCGAACCTACAGCTTCGATCGGCTGCGCGACCTGGTCAGCGCCCGGCCGGGCGAGCCGGTGACCCTGGCGGTCGATCGGGGCGGCGAGCGGGTGCAGGTCGAGCTCGTGCCCGAAGCGACCGTCGACGAGAACTTCTTCGGCAAGAAGGTCGAGCGCGGCATCATCGGCATCGCCCCCATGCGGCAGGGCACCCGGGTGGCGGTGCGGGACCCGGGCCGCGCACCGGATTCGGTCCGAAACGGAGACCAAGTGCTCCGGGTGGGTAACCGGCCCGTCGAAGTGAAGGCCGAGCTCGAGGCCGCTCTGAGGGACCGTGCGGGCCAGACCGTGACTTGGGTGGTGGCCCGGGGAGAGCGGGCCACTGCCGGCGACCTTCTGTTCGCCTGGCCCAAGGCCGTGGTCCAGTTCTCCGTGGACGTTCCCGAAGACTTCGCCGGCCTGGCAGATCTGGGGCTGGGGCCGGCGGCGGAATTCGTTCGTTCGGTGGTGCCCGGGGGCGCCGCGGACCGAGCCGGTCTCGAGGCCAACGACCAGCTGGTCTCGGTGGGAGGCGAGCCGGTCCGGACGTTCTGGTCTTTTTTGAGCCGGGTCGAGGAGCACGGCGGGGAGCCGGTTCCGGTGGTGGTCCGACGGGACGGAGCTCTTCGGGAACTGGTCCTGAAGCCCGATCGGGTGGAGTGCGTGCACCCGGTGACCAAGAAGACCAAGACCGCCATCGATACCGGGCTGGGTTCCGGTCCTCTGGCCGAAGTACCGAGCTGCGAGGCCCTGAAGACCCGCCAAACCCTGCTGTCGCACTGGCCGTCCACGGTGCCTCCCGAGACGGGTCGGGCTCGCTTGTCCCTCGGCGAGTCCTTCACCGCGAGCATTCGCCAGACCGGTACCGTCATCAGCCTGGTCTTCAATGGAATTCTGGGGCTCTTTTCAAACGAAATTAGCGTGGAAAACGTGGGCGGTCCGCTGCGCATGTTCAAGCTGGCAGCCCAGGCCGCAGAGATCGGCGTGTTCGCTTACCTGCAGATGCTCGCCTCGGTGTCCGTCAACCTCGGGTTGTTCAACCTGTTGCCGATCCCGATCTTCGACGGAGGGCACTTGATGTTCTGCTTGATCGAAGCGGTGAAGCGAAAGCCTTTGTCGGTGCGCACCCGCGAGTGGGCCAGCTTGGCGGGTTTGGCGGTGATCTTGGCTTTGGTGGTGCTGGCCCTCCGCAACGACATCATGGCTCTCGGGGTGTTCTGAGCCGGTGCTCCTGGCCCTCGAAACCTCCACCCGCGTCGGTTGCGCGTGCCTGTGGGACGGAGAGCAGGCCCAACGGGTCGAGGTGGAACAGACCAAAGAGGACCTGGCGGCCCGGGTGCACGAACTGGTGGCTGGACGGTGGGCCGACATTCGGGGCTACGCCGTGAGCATCGGACCCGGCTCGTTCACGGGCCTGCGCCTCGGCGTGTCGCTGCTGAAGGGGATCGCGTTCGTGCATCCGCGCCCGGTGGCTGCGGTTCCCTCTTTGCAGGTTTGGGCCGAAACCTTGGCTGCAGAAGGGACCAGCCGCCCGGAATGGGTGGTGCCGGTGGTGCGGGCCAAAAAAGGGCAGGTCTACACCGCCCTGTTTCGGGGTGAAGCCGGGGCCCTGGAGCCCGTTTCCGGGGTCCGGGCCCTGGCCGACGCGGAATGGCCCGAGGATCTGCCCGAGGGCGGCGGCATCCTGGGCGGGAGCGGTTTGGACGCCGAGACCGGTACCGGCGAGGGCCCGTGGATTCGCCGGCCTTTGGAGCGGCCCGACGTGTTGTGGGTGGCGCGCATCGGTGCCCGCCGGGTCGACCGGAACGCCGGCGTCGACGCGGCGCGGCTCGAACCCCATTACGCGGTGCGTTCTGCCGCGGAGGTTGCATGGTCGGGGGAGGGGACCGATTGACCGATGCACTGTGCGGGCCTAGCGTCGCAGTCCAAAGCGACGCGATGGGCGCGGTCGTCACCCGAACGCCCCGGGGACGAGGGGCCGAGGAGGTAGTCATGCGAAAAGAAAAGCTCGACCACGAAGTCCAAAAGCTTCAGCGGGAGCACCAGGAACTCGAACAGCGACTGGCTCGACTCGATCGGCAGGTGTTCTTGAACCCGCACGAAGAGCTCGAACGAAAGCGGCTTCAAAAGCTCAAGCTTTTCAAAAAGGATCGCATGGCCGAGCTGGGCGCGATCTGAATTCTCCTTTTCTTTTCTCTGTCCTCGTATCCACACCCTCCCCGTGAAGGTAGCGCTTTTGGGGGCCCACACCGATCTGGCCCGCGCCGTGGTGGAGCGGGCCGAGGATCGGGGCCTCGATGTCGAATGGATCCTCGCCACCGCCAGCGAGCATCTGGAGCCCGACCTGGTGCTCTTGACGCCCCAGGCTCTGTCCGGCGCCGACCTGGTCGTGGCGGCTTTCGACGACCGCTGGATCCGGGACTTGGCCGGCGGGCTCGCGGAACGGGGCGCGCCGGTGGTGGACGCGGCGGGGGTGCTCGAAGGCCCCAAGCACTTTCCCAGTTGGGTCGCAGGCGAGACCTTGCCCGGCGGACCCGTTCGCCTTCCGTCTGGGCCGGAGGTTCCCGCGTTCTTGCTGGCCCGGGCCTTGGGTTCCGCAGGCGCGGCGGCCGGGGGCGGTCGGCCCGCCCGGGCTGACGTGGTCGCATTGGAGTCGGTGGCTCGCCGGGACCGACCGGGGATCGAAGCCCTGTCCGCCGGGGCGCGGGCGGTGTTCACGTTGCAGGACCCGGACCCCGGTCCGTTCTTCGCTTCGCCCGCGTTCAACCTCATGGCCGAGGCGGACGCGTTCGAGGGCCAGGGGTTGTCTCGAGCCACCGAAGCTGCATTGGGGCGACCGGTCCCGGGGCAGCATGCCCGCATCGGCGTGCCGACCTTTGGGGCGGACCTCGTCGGCGTGCGGGTCGCCTTCGAAGGCGACGAAGATCTGACGGCGGAGGCGTTCCACGAATCCTTGTCTGCCGCGCCGCTCCTGCGCCCGGCCGAGCTTCCGTGGGCCGGGTCCGACGCCATGGACCGGGACGACCTGGCCTGGACCGGACTGTGGGTCGGGGCCCGGGATGCTTGGGTCTGGGGCTTTTTCGACCGCCAGCGCCTCGGGGGCGCCCTGCCGGTGGTGCGGGTGCTGGAGTTGTGCGCATCCGGGTAAGCACGCGGCTGCCGACAAGCCGTCGCGGGCGTCTGCCAAGATGGCAGGGGCCATCGAATCCCAAGGCGAGTCAGTCCCGTGTTTGCTCGTGGAACGAAGCTTGCTAGCGAATCCGGGCGATGCGGAACGCTTGGCGGTCGCCGGCCCTGGGGCTCGCGATGCTCACGTGGGCGGTGCCGGCTCACGCCCAGTTCATCGGCCAGCCGGTGGTGAACACTTCCGGCTTTGCCCGGCCCGACCTTCAGCGGCTCAATCTGCAAGAGGTGGAGGATAACGAAGGCTTCATCGAGCTCAGCTGGTCGGCCTCGTTCAGCGCCCTCCGGGCCCACGACTACGAGATCACTTACGAGCGCACCCGGGTTACCGAAGGCGGCCAGGTCCAAGATGCGAACCTCATCGTGCTCGACAACACGACGAACGCCGGCGAGGCCGAAGGCTCGGCCCAACCTGGAGTGACCTACACCATTCGGATCCGCCCGCGCCAGGTGGTGCTCGACTTGGACACTCCCGAAGAGGATGACATCATTCGCCTCAATGACTCTCCTTGGAACCTGATCGTCCGCGTCTTTCCCAGCGATCGACCGAACGACCAAGACGTTTCGGGTACCGCATCGTGGCAGTTCCGAGTGGACACGATCGCGCCCCCTCCCCCCGAGATCACCGACGTGATCCCGGGTGAGCGCCGAGTGGCAGCCGCGATCATTCCCCCTGAGCTCACCGACAACGAAGATCTGGAGTTCTTCGAAGCCGTGTATTGCGTGGCCACGTCGAGTGTAGGCTTTCCGGGGTACGAGCCCCCGGGGCCCAGCGAGGAAGGCAATTCGATTGAAGACCTTCCCTGCGAAGACTTCGAGACCGCTCGGGTCGGCGAAGATCTGGAAGTGGTCGAGGTTCGCGAGGGCCTGCAGAACGGGATCCCGGTGGCCATCGCGGTCCGCTCCGTCGACACCTTCGACAACGCCGGGCCCTTGTCGAATGTCCAGATCCAGACGCCGATTCCGATCAGCGACTTCTACGAGTGGTACCGGCTGCAGGGCGGGGAAGAAGAGGGGGGGTTTTGCTTCGTGGCCACGGCGGCTTGGGGGTCCCAAGCCCATCCGTGGGTCGTGGGTCTTCGGGCCTTTCGCGACCAGGTGT
>DAPKRQ010000077.1:0-26831 GCA_031800475.1 Myxococcales bacterium LLY-WYZ-16_1 | reverse complement strand
AGCTCGCCATCTTGGTGGGATACGACATCCAGTTTCCCGAGCTCGCCCGGTGGGCCCGCCAGCAGGGGGCCAGCCTGATCTTCTGCCCTTTCACCACCGACGAGCGGCACAGCTTTTTGGCGATCCGCAACTGCGCTCAGGCGCGAGCGATCGAAAACCATGTCTACGTCGCGTGCGCCGGGGCCACCGGCACCCTTCCTTTCGTGGACAACGCAGACGTTCACTTCGCCCAGTCGGGGATCTACACGCCCTGCGATTTCGCCTTCGCCCGAGACGGAATCGCCGCCGAGGCCTGTGCCAACAGCGAAGACGTAATCTTCCAAGACCTGGACGTGGCTTTGCTCAAGCGGAGCGTGGCCACCGGCACGGCCCAGACCTGGCTGGACCGCCGGACGGACCTGTACGAGGTGCGGTTTCGAGAACCGCCGGCGGAACACGAGGAGGGCGGCCTCGACTTGCCGCCGGGGGGCGACGCTCGGTAGGTCTGGTGGGGTGCGCTCTGCGTGGTGGTACGGCCTGGCCTTTTCGGTACCGGCTTCCATGGTCCCCGCTTTGTGGCTCGGCGGGGCCTGGGTCTGGCTGACGCCTGCATTCGTCTTCGTGGTGGTCCCCCTGCTGGACGTTCCGTTCGGTCTCGAGACGAAAGACCCGGACCCGGCGGTCGTCGGCTCCGGCCGGACGGGCCTTCATCAGGCCTGGTTGGTGTCTTGGGTGCTCGTCCAGCTGGGGCTGATGGCCTGGACGTTCGCGCGGGTGGCGGACCCCGGTGCCTCGGGGCTCGAGCGCCTCGGTTGGGTCGTGTCCCTCGGGGTGGTCAACGGCGCCTGTGGCATCACGATCGCCCACGAACTCATGCACCGTCGGAGCCGTTGGGAGTTTCGACTGAGCGAGCTGCTGATGGCGCTGGTGGCCTACCCCCATTTCTGCGTCGAGCACGTCTTCGGGCACCACAAGCATGTGGCCACCCCGCACGACCCGGCCACGGCCCGATGGGGGCAATCTGTGTTCTCCTTTCTGCCCCAGACCCTGATCGGCTCGTTTCAAAGCTTTTGGTCCATCGAGCGCGACCGCCGCCGCGGCTGGCGAGACGCCCGCTTTTGGTATCCGGCGTACGTGGCGGGCATCGCCGCCGTCGTCGGGGTAGCCTTCGGTCCTTGGGGGCTGGGGGCGTTTTTCGGGCAGGCCACCGTGGCCGTGTTCCTGCTGGAGGTGATCAACTACGTGGAGCATTATGGGCTCGAGCGGTCGAAGCGGAGCGACGGCCGCTACGAACGGGTACAGCCCGAACACTCGTGGAACTCGGCCCATCGGCTCACGTCGGCTCTGCTCTTCGAGCTGCCTCGGCACTCGGACCACCACCATGTGGCGAGCCGGCCCTATCCGCTTTTGCGGCATCACGAAGGCAGCCCCCAGCTTCCTGCCGGATACGCAACGATGGTGTTGGCCGCCCTGGTTCCGCCCCTGTGGCGTCGGGTGATGGATCCCCGGGTCGCCGCGGCCCGGCGGGCAGCGGCCGTCAAGGCGGACAGCTCGGGTGGACTTCGGTCCGGAGCCTGATACGCTCCCACCGCCATGCGGCATTCATTCCGACTGGACCACCTCGAGCATCTCGAGTCGGAGGGCATCTACGTGCTGCGGGAGGTGGCGGCCCAATTCGAGCGCCCCGTGATCCTGTTTTCGGGGGGCAAGGACTCGATGGTGGTGGTCCACTTGGCCCGCAAGGCCTTTTGGCCTGCCAAGCCTCCGTTCCCGCTCGTGCACATCGACACCGGGCACAACTTCCGGGAGACCATCGAGTTCCGGGACGCGCTGGTGAAAGACTGGGGGCTCGAGCTGGTGGTCGGAAGCGTGCAGGAGTCCATCGACCAGGGACGGGTGCAGGAAGAAACCGGACCCAACGCGAGCCGGAACTGGCTTCAGTCCGTGACTTTGCTCGACACCATCGAAGCTCACTCGATCGATTGTGCCGTCGGCGGGGCTCGCCGGGACGAAGAGAAGGCTCGGGCGAAGGAACGCTTCTTCTCCCACCGCAACGCCTTCGGTCAGTGGGATCCAAAGAATCAGCGCCCCGAGCTTTGGGATCTGTTCAATGGACGAAAAGCGCCCGGCGAACATTTCCGGGTCTTTCCTTTGAGCAACTGGACCGAGATGGACATCTGGATGTACGTGAGGCGCGAAGAAATCCGGCTCCCCTCCCTGTACTTCGCCCACGAACGGCCAGTCTTCGAACGGAAGGGAATGTTGCTGGCAGTGACCGACTTCATCGAGCCTCGAGCTTCCGAGACCGTGCGAACCGAAACGGTACGGTTTCGTACCATCGGAGATGCCACCTGTACGGCGGCGGTGCCGTCGACTGCTGCCGATCTGGACTCGGTGATCGCCGAAGTCGCGGCAGCCCGAATGACCGAGCGCGGCGGGCGGGTGGATGATCGCCGGTCCGAGACCGCCATGGAAGATCGCAAGCGAGAGGGTTATTTTTGATGGATCTTCTTCGATTCTCCACCGCGGGCAGCGTGGACGACGGAAAGAGCACGCTGATCGGAAGGCTGTTGTTCGACAGCAAGAACTTGTTTGAAGACCAGCTTCAGGCCGCGGAGCGGGTCACGAAACGGCGCGGCCAAGAGGGTGTCGATCTGGCCCTGGTGACCGACGGGCTCCGAGCCGAAAGAGAGCAGGGCATCACGATCGACGTGGCATATCGCTACTTCGCGACGCCTCGGCGCAAGTTCATCATCGCGGATACTCCAGGACACATTCAGTACACTCGAAACATGGTCACGGGAGCTTCCATGACCAGTCTCGCGGTGGTGCTGGTCGACGTTCGAAATGGGGTGGTCGAGCAGACTTGCCGGCACGCCTTCATCTCTTCGCTTCTGGGGATCCGGCACTTGGTGGTGGCGGTGAACAAGATGGACCTGGTCGACCATTCCGAAGAGGCCTTTCGAAAAGTCGAAGACGAGATGGACGCGTTTGCGAGCCGCCTCGACGTCGCAGCCATCACCTACATTCCGATCTCCGCGCTGCACGGGGACAACGTCGTGACCCGGTCCAAGCACATGCCGTGGTACGAGGGGCCCTCGATGCTCTACCACCTGGAGAACGTTCGGGTGGGTTCCGACCTCAACACCACCGATGCTCGGTTCCCGGTTCAGTACGTGATCCGGCCTCAGACCAAGGAACATCACGACTTTCGGGGCTACGCCGGCCGGGTCTCGGGCGGTGTTTTTCGCCCGGGCGATCGGGTGCGGGTGTTGCCGTCCGGCTTCGAGAGCACGGTCGAGTCGGTTCAGTCGGCGGGCCGCAATCTCGAGGAGGCCTTCGCGCCCCTTTCGGTGGTGATGCAACTCGCCGACGACATCGACATCAGTCGGGGGGATCTCATCTGCAAGCCGGGTAACCAGCCCGAGCCCAGCCAAGATCTAGACGTGATGCTCTGCTGGTTCTCGGGCGCCAAGCCTCTGAAGCGGGGAGCGAAGCTCGTGGCACGGCACACCACGCGCGAGGTTCAGTGTTTGGTCGAAGAGCTCACGTACACGGTCGACGTGAACACGCTCCATCGAAACGAAGAGGTGTCGGAACTTCGCATGAATGATATCGGCCGGGTGAAGGTTCGCACGAGCGAGCCCCTGTGCGTCGACGCCTATCGGCGAAGCCGCGCGACCGGATCGCTGATTTTGGTCGACCCCTTCACCCACGAGACCGTCGGCGCCGGTATGGTTCGGGGCTGAATCACCGAAGTCCACACCGGCTCGGTCCGGGGCCGGTCGCTTCGGTTGTGGGTGCGCGAGCGCCAGCGTCGGCCCCCGCGCGGCGGCACCTGCGGCCGACATGCCGGTCGGGCGAACGCGCCGCCACTGCCCAACTGCTCCCGACACCGGGGCACGATCGAAGCCCCATGGGCTGCTGGGCCTCGGGTCGTCCTCGGGCGCCTGTGGCTGCGGGGGGTGCCCACGGCTCCCGGTGCGGCCGAGCCGGGGCGCCGGCGGGCCCGCGGTCGCCCGAGGCGGGGCCTGAAGCTCCGAGTTGGCCCCACGTGGGGCGCCCACGGCTCCCGGTGCGGCCGGCGGGCCGTTGCAGGTGGAGCCCTGAAGCCGTTGCAGGTGGAGCCCTGAACTTTCCAGCGGGGCGGGTCTCTGTCGGCCTTGACTCGGGGAATATTTCCGGTTTGCTGAGATTGAGACTGAGAGTCGTTTTCATCATGACCCAACAACCACAGACCCAAGCAAATCAACTCGACAGGGCCCGCTTGCGCCGCGACGCGCTGCGAATGTTCGCCGCCGGCCTCTTGGTGGGCCCCCTGGCTCTGGCTGGCTGCCAGCAGGAGGCGTCGGCCCCTGAAAAACCCTCTGCCTCCGAAAAGAAGACCGAAGCGGCGTCCAAGCCCACTCGAGAGTCCGAGGCTTCGGCCACCGGCTCCTCCGAGCCCGAAGGCGAGGAAGCCAAGTCCGGCGAAGCCGGCGCCACCGAAACCGTGAAGCTCGAGGTGGGGGACAACATCAAGTACAACACGGACGAGATCGAGGTGGCGGCCGGATCGACCGTGGAGGTCACCATCGAGCACACCGGCAAACTCCCGAAGAGCGCCATGGGGCACAACTTCGTGCTCTTGAAGAAGGGGACCAAGATGACCGAGTTCGCGAACGCGGCCATGTCCGCGGCCGACTCGGGGTATGTGCCCGAGGGCATGAAAGACCGGGTCATCGCCCACACCAAGGTGGTCGGCGGCGGAGAGTCGGACACGATCACCTTCGAGGCACCCGCCAAGGGAGAGTACATCTTCCTCTGTTCCTTCCCCGGACACGCCTCGCAGATGAACGGAAAGTTCATCGTGCGCTGAGGTTCACCCGAGATCGAGCGGTCTCATGGAACGAACGCGCCGGCTCCGGCTCCCCGATTCCGAAGGCGCAAGTCCTGCGTGGCTGACCCTGGGGTGCTTCGGAGTCGGCGCGACCCTTTCGATGGGTGCGATGCATGCGGTCATCGAGCCGGTCCCTTCGCTCGAAACGCCCGATCCACCCGCGGTCCACGAGGCCCGGAGCTTCGATGGTCGCTTCAATCACGCCGGCGATCCGACGCGCGGAGCCCGGGGCCGTCCCTACCGGCGCCTGGTGCCCTTCGGGGTTCACGCTGCATCCGCCGACCTCCCATCGCCGCGGGTGGTGAGCAACGCGGTCCACGCCGCACCGCGAGTCGGATCCGGGCCCGAGCCTGGCGCGACCAGCTCCTTGTTCGCGGCCTTCGGGCAGTTTTTGGGTCACGACATCACCCTTCGCGCCAAACGGGCTCGCCCCCGCTTCATGCGGGTGGGACGGGCAGACCCCATGTTTCCACCGGGGACGTTGATCCCCTTTGCCCCGAATGCGACTCACCCGGAGACGGGGGGCCCCTACAATCGGGTCACGGCTTGGATCGACGGATCGATGATCTACGGAAGCGACCGCCGTCGGGCCATGGCGCTCCGGAGCTTTTCGGGAGGCCGGCTGCGGACGGGACCGGGCGATCAGCTTCCCTTGCACGGGCTCGATCACCGCATTCGCCAGTGCCGTCGTCCGAGCGCCGGCTTCGAACGGTCGTGCCTTCCACCGTTGGAAAACGAAAACCCTCGGCGCGAGGTCACGTCGACCCTGCGACTCGCCGGAGACGTGCGCGCCAACGAAAATCCTCTGCTGCTTTCGCTTCACACGATCTTTTTGCGAGAACACAATCGACGTGCCGAGCGGCTGGCTGAGCTCCATCCCGAGTGGACCGACGAAACGCTCTACCGTGAAGCCCGCCGGTGGACCGGGGCGCTCGTTCAGGCCCTGACCTACCATGAGTACCTGCCCCGACTTCTGGGAACGTCGGCGCTGAGTCCCTACCGGGGATACGACCCCGAGGCGTCTGCAGAGGTCTCGGTCGCCTTCGCAGCCGTGGCGTTTCGTTTCGGTCACAGCCAGCTTGGACCGACCTTGTACCGGCTCGGCCCCGACGGTCGCGAGTTCGTGAACTCCCACCCGTCCCTCAAGGCGGCCTTCTTCGCGCCGCCGCTGTATGACCAGGCCGGGGGTGGGCCCGGTGCCTGGCTTCTCGGCGCCGCCCGGTCTGCCGCGGAGCCCATCGACCTGGCCGTGGTGGACGACATGCGCAACTACATGTTCGGCAACCTCTCGGGCGGTCTGGACATCGCCGCCATCAACATCCAGGTGGGGCGGGACAGTCTCGGCGCCGGCTTCGACGCCCTCCGGGAGGCGGTGGGTCTAGAGCCCTTGTCGCGCTTCGAGGAACTGACCTCCGACCCCGAGACCGTTCGTGTCTTGCGTCGTCTGTATGGGACCGTGGACCGGGTCGACCCGTGGGTGGCCCTGTTGGCTGAGGACCCTCCAGCGAACCCAGCGCGGGACGGTTGGGTGGGGCCCACGCTCCGGGCCGTATTGGTCGAGCAGTTCGAAGCCCTGAGAGACGGAGACCGCTTTTACTTCGAGCGAGATCCGGCGCTCCGGGGCCAGGTGGAGGCTCTGCGCCAAACCCGGCTCGGCCATGTGATCCGCCGAAATCTCCGGGGCCGGTGGGCCGAGGCGACTTTCTCGGAGGATGCGTTTCGGATCCCCGAGCCTGCGACGCCCGAAGGCTGACAGAGTCCGCCGGGCGCACCGGTCGCCGGCACAGGGATCGGGGCCTGCCGGGGCGTTTTCACACGAAAGAATCTTCCCGAGCCTTCAATGCCCAGTCGAAGGCGCGAGTTGCGGGCTTCGAACTCCTCGAGACCCGAATGGCAGCAGCGCTCAGCTCCGGGCGCGGGCCGCTTGAACGGTCTCGATCACCAGAGGACGCAGATCGTCTTCGGTGGCCGGCCGGGGGAAGTCGATGCGAAGCCGTTCTCCGTCTTGCAACTTCACCCACAAGCCCCGGCAGTCGAGGCCGGTCATCTCCACGTGGGCCGGTTCCACCTGCTTTCCATGAAAGCCCTTCACCATGTCGGCAAGGGCGTCGCGGTGGTCTTCGTTCATGTGTTCGATGGCGCCCTGGGCCGAGGGCGCCAGGGGATCCGTGTCGCTGGATGCAGCAAAGCCCTCAGCGTCCAGCCAGAAAATTTTGCCGAAGCCACCGATGTAGCGGACCCGCTCGATCTCCAGCGAAAAGAACTCGAAGCTGTGGGCGCGAGAGTAGCCCCCGGCTTTCGGCACCCGAAACAAGTAGCGCGGCCGCACGTCCTCGAGTTCTTCTTGGGTGGTCCGCCGGGCTTTGGCCATCACGGTCACGCGCCCGAAGGCTTGAATGTCTTCGCCCTGGGCCTTCGCCTCCTGTTCGCCCTGGTGCACGAACAAGCTGACCCGGGGGTCCGCGTCGATGTTCTTGTGGTGCTCGGCGATGTTCGCGATCAGGATCGCCGGCCGGCCTGCCGCGTCGACGGCGTAGGGGACGATGGATCCGAAGGGCCAACCACCGGCCTTTTTGGAGAGTGTGCACAGGACGCCGTGGTCGCTGCTCCACAATAGGTTTCGGGCCTCTTCCATGGCCTGGGCCTTGGAGATGCGCTGATTCTGTTCGAGCTCGTCGGGATGTGCGTTCGCGGTCGAGACCATGTTTGTCGTGTCCTCCAGGTTCTCTCCTACTTGACTTTGAGAATGATTTTCAACATCAGACTGACCCCGTCGGAGCAGGAACGTGTCGCTCATCATCCTCGCCATGGGGGTCGCCGCCGTCCCCACCAGCACCGCGTCCGCGGAGCCGACCGGTTCGCCGGCGACCGACCTGGCTCGCTATGGCGTGGATTCCAGTGAAAAATCAAGTACTTCAGCGCCGGTTGAAACCGTCGTGGTCACCGGCGCCCGGCGCGAAGAGCTGCTGTCCGAGGCTGCCGTCGACACGTTGGTTCTCACGCGCCGGGAAGTGGAGCTCTCGGGCGCAGAGGACCTGGCGGAACTCCTCGAAGAAAGCCCGGGCGTTCAGGTGGTTCGTACCTTTGCCGGAGCGGAAATCCGCCTTCAGGGCTTCGATCCGGAGCAGACGCTGATCCTGGTGGACGGCCAGCGCCTCAACGGCCGGGTGAACGGGACCATCGACCTTCAGCGCATTCCGGCCGAGCGCATCGAGCGGGTGGAGGTGATCAAGGGGCCGGCCAGTGCCCTGTACGGCAGCGACGCCCTCGGGGGCGTGGTGAACGTGATCACCCGCCCGCCGGAAAGCGGGCTCGAGGCCAGCGCCCACGCCGTGGCGGGCTCCATCGAAGACGCCGACAGATCGGTGGTGGACCCATCCGGCGCCAACACGGCCGACGTATCTGCCCGGGTGTCGGGGGGCTCCGACCGGGTCCGGTTGGGCCTGACCGGCGGTTTTCATCACCGCGGCGCATTCGACCTGGATGCATCGGACCCCGCCACGACCGGCAGTGAGCTGACCTCATTCAACATCGAAGGGCATGGCCGGTTCCAACTCGGACCCCAGGTGGTGCTCGACCTGCGGGCCGACGTGTTTCGCCGAGAGTCGAACGGATTCGACGTGGGGGCGCCCATCGAGGAAGTCGGACAGGGGACCATCCAGCTGCCCGATAATCCATTCCGGCCTCGGCAGGCCGAGTTCGACCGGCGGAACGAGACCACCACGTTCTCGGTCACGGCGGCCCCTCGTTTCGAGCTGGCTCCCGGGCACGATCTGCGGTTGCTGACCACCTACAGTCGCTGGACCGATGACTTCGTCCGGGACCAGTTGGGTGCTGATGAAGGAGATCTGGAGCAGCGAACCGAAGACGACCTGGCCCAGCTGACCGCCCAGTACGATGGAACGCTCGGACCGCAGCACGTTCTGACGGGGGGGGTCGAGCTTTTGTACGAACGGTTGAGCGGGCAGCGGATCAGTCTCGGGTCCCGGGACCGAGGACGAGTCTCCGGCTTTGCCCAGTACGACTGGACGGTGGTTCCCGAGCTGAGGCTGCTGCCTGGACTGCGGGTCGATGTCGACAGCCAGTTCGGCACCGTGCCGGCGCCCAAGCTGGCGCTCCGCTGGGATCCCTTCGAAGCGGTGACCTTTCGCGCCAGCTACGGAGTGGGCTTTCGAGCGCCGACGGTTCGGGAGCAGTTCCTGGTCTTCGAAAATCCGGCAGCCAACTATGTGGTGGTTGGCAATCCGGGCCTCGAGCCGGAGGTGTCGCGCGGTCTGAATGTCGGGGCCGATCTGAGGGTTCCGGTCCCGCTCGTCGACTCCCTGACGTTTTCGGCGAACTTCTACCGAAACGATGTCGATAACCTGATCCAGTTCGTCCCGCTGGACGAGGACAACGAAGAGGATCTGCGCCAACTGCAAGAGGTGTCTGGGGTCACGCCGGAGCAGCTGGCCGTGCTCGATGCGTTCATCAACGAGAACATCGACGAAGGGGTCACCCAAGGTGTCGAGAGTCTGCTGCGAATCCAGTGGATCGAGTCGTTCGGTACGGATTTCGGATACACGTTCTTGGATGGCCGGGGCCGGACCTTTTTCCCCGATCGAGGCTTCACGGTGGAGCGAGAACTGGTCGGGCGCAGCCCCCACCGAATCACTTTTCGGGCGCTTCTCGACCATCGCCCCTGGGGGCTGTCGGCCTGGGTCCGAGGTACTTGGGTGTCGTCCGCCCCGTTTACGTACATCGACGAGGCCGATGAGTCGGCCGAGGAACTCGCGGAGCCGGACGACCGAATCCCGGCATTCGTGACCTTCGACGTTCGGGTTGAAAAGAACCTGAACCGATATCTCTCTTTGTTTGCCGGCGGCGACAACCTGTTGAACGCGGGAGACGCTCAACGACTGCCGCTCCTTCCCCGCGGAGTGTACGCGGGTATCAATGGATTCTACTGAGGTGACAGAATGAAAGATCTGCGAGGACTGACGATGTGGTGTGCCGCGGGGGTCCTGGCCCTGGCGTGCGGCGAGGACCTTGGGCCGGAGGGCCCCGGCGGACCCGGCTCCGGAAACGGAAACGGAAACGGAGACGCCGAAGAAGCCGTGCTCGAAACCCGGGACATGGCCGACGGCGTGCTCGCGACCCAAGTGAAGGCGACCGACTACGAGGCCTGGGTATACGTGGACCTGGACGTCGACCGAGCCGCAGTCGTCGACATCTCGAACGGCGGAGAGTCGACCGATTGGGACCTGGCCTTTCGTCGTTCCAACATCAAGGTGAACGGTGGGCACAGCGGTCCCGCCGACGTGGCGGTGGCGGCCGTGCCCCGGGCCGACTTCGACGCCATGACCCAGGCGCCGGTGGCCCTGTTCGAGGCCGACGCTCCGGCAGCTGCTGAAGAAAACCAGGACCAACCGGACTTCATCGACGACGACGGCACCGACTTCGTGTTCGGTCGGCCCAACGCCGCTTCGCCGAACGGGTGGTTCGACTACGATCCGATCAACCACGTGCTCAGCCCCGCCGACGTGGTCTTCGTGATCCGTTCGAGCGAAGGAAACTTCTTCAAGTTTGGCTTCCTCGGCTACTACAGTGAAGCCGGATCCTCCGGGTATCCCACCTTCCGGTGGGCGCCCGTGGATGCGCCGATCGGCGTCCGGGCGGTGACGGTGAACGCGTCGTCCCGGGAAGACTTCGTGTTCTTGAATCTCGAGACCCTCGAAGAGCTCGACGTGGCGGACCCGGGCACCTCGACGGCTTGGGACGTGGCCCTGCGGCGGACCTTGGTCCGAACCAACGGCGGTGCGAGCGGCCCGGGCTTCGGCGGGGGCTTGGAGCTCGCCGACGCGTCTTTCGATGCACTCGACTGGGTGGACACGGTGGGCTTCGTGGTAGACGGCATGGTCTCCGTGCCCGGGCCCGGCATGCAGACCGAAGCCGCCAACGACGTGTTGTCCAGTTGGTTCGACTACAACCCCATGACCCGTCAGGTGAGCCCGCGAGACACGGTGTTCGTGGTGCGGGACGCCGAAGGACATAAACACAAGGTCCGGGTCGACGGCTGGAACGACGGAACCTTCGACCTGCGGGTGGAGCCGGTGCCGCCCAAACCCGACATCCGCACCGTCGAGGTGACCGCAGGGGACGAGACGTGGACCTACTTCAGCCTGCGGCTCGGTGAGGTCCTGGACGGCGAAATGGCCGAACAGAGCCCCGATTGGGATCTCGCCTTCCGAGGCACGGACGTGCGCACCCACGGGGGCGCGGTGGCGCCCTCCGAGGTGGTGTCGCTCGACGAGCTGGTGGTCGTGCCGGAGGACGAAGGCGCGTACCAGCCCGACCAGGGAGACCGGAATCCGCTTCTGTCCGGACCGGAGGGCAGCGGCCCCGTGGTCTTGGAACTCGGCGACGGCAGCTTCGCCAAGGCGGTCTTGACCCCCGGCGAAGGCGGCGTCTGGCAGGTGGAGTTCGCCTACGCAGGCCCGGGCCGACGGAGCTTCCGCTGATGGCCCCCGCTTCGTGGTTGGCCGCCGCCTTGTGGGCGCTGCCCGGTCCGGTGCACGCAGATGCCGGGGACGGGCCGGGGGCCGATGGCGCCCGGCTCGTCACCTTGGGCGGCGCGGTCACCGAAATCGTTCGAGCTCTGGGGGCCGGGGACCAGGTGGTGGGCATCGACGCCACCAGCGTGAACATCGAGCTTCCCGGTGAGCCGAAAGAAGTGGGCTTCTTTCGCAGGGCGTCGATTCCCGGGATTCTCTCCCTGAAGCCGACCCGGGTCATCGCCCTCGACGAGTCGGGGCCCGCGAACCTGTGGTCCACGTTGGAGCAAGCCGATGTGGCGGTGACGCGGGTCGAAAACGCCATCACCCCGGAGGCCGCCAAAAAGCGGATCCGGACGATCGCCAAGGCGCTCGGTCTAAGCGAACGGGGAGATGAGCTCGTCGCTTCGATCGAACGAGACCTAAAAGCAGTGAAGACCCCGGCCGACGAGCCAAAGGTCCTGTTCATCTACGCCCGGGGCGCCGGCACCCTGTTGGTAGCGGGTCAGAACACCAATGCGGCCTCGATGATCGAGCTCGCTGGGGGCGAGCAGGCGGTGACCGCGTTCGAGGGATTCAAGCCCTTTTCCCCGGAGGCGGTGATCGCGGCGGCTCCCGACGTTTTGCTGATGACCGATACCGGACTTCGGTCCTTGGGCGGCGAGGCGGCGATTCGCTCCCACGAGGTCCTCGGCAGAACGCCGGCGGTGAAGAATGGCCACATCGTGACGCTCGGTGATCTGGAACTGCTGGGCTTCGGCCCCAGCTTGGGCACTGCGGCCCAGAAGCTGGCCCGGGCCCTGTCGGAAGCGTCGGACGGCTGAATGGAGTCGGACGGGAGCCAGGGCACCGCCGGACCCGGGCCGGCAGCCGGTCGAGCTTCGGGGGGACCGAAGGCTAAAACGGCGGAGGCCACGGCCTTTCGAGCCGGTCCGACGGAAGCGGATTCCGCAAAAGCCTTCGAGGCTCCGTCGGCTCCCGGGGAAGGGCTGCGGCCCGCTCCGCCCCTCGAGACGGAGGCGGCTGTTCCCCCGAGCCCGCCCGGTCGATCCAGCGCCGTCGCCCCGTCCGTCGATGACCCCGCAGCCCCGGCGGGGGATCGGCGGGGGATCCGGGTGCAGGCCCTGTTCGTGGGGCTCGGTGCGGCGGCGGTAGCGGTGAGCCTGGCTGCCCTGGCTTGGGGGGCGGCCGATCTGTCGGTGGGCCGGGTCGCCCAGATCCTGGCCCATGCCGCTGGGTGGCCGGGGGTACCGGCGCCCGACGCGTGGGAAGAGACCATCGTGGTTCATCTGCGGCTGCCGCGGCTGATCCTGGGCCTGCTCGTCGGCGCCGGGCTCGGGGTGGCGGGGGGTATGATGCAAGGCATCTTTCGAAACCCCCTGGCCGACCCGAGCCTGATCGGCGTCTCCAGCGGGGCGGCCCTGGGCGCCGCCACCATGATCGTGGCGGGAAACCGGCTGCTGCCGGAGCTGCCCGGCGTGGTCGGCGGTTTGCTGGTTCCGGCGGCGGCGTTCACCGGAGGACTCCTGGCCACCATCTTCGTGCACCGCCTGGCGGTGCGAAACCGGCGGACCGGCATCACTACCATGTTGCTCGCGGGCATCGCCATCAACGCCCTGGCCAGCGCCGGCACCGGTCTTTGGACCTTCGTCGCCGACGACGCCGAGCTTCGGGATCTGACTTTTTGGACCTTGGGAAGCCTTGCGGGGGCCCAGTGGGGCGGCCTGGCCGTGGTCGGGGGCGTCATCGCCACTGCGGGGCTCATCGGGATCCGAACCGCTCCGGCCCTGGACGCCATGCTCCTCGGCGAAGCCGAGGCGCACCATGTGGGCATCGACGCCGAGAAGATCCGCCGGCGCACCATCGCCTGCACCGCGGCCATGGTCGGAAGCGCCGTGGCCCTGTCGGGGCTCATCTTCTTCGTCGGTTTGGTGGTCCCCCACATCATTCGCCTCGCCATGGGTCCGGGGCACCGGGTGCTGCTGCCGGCGGCGGCGATGCTCGGGGGCACCCTGCTGGTGGCCGCAGACGTGGCGGCTCGCCTGGTGGTGGCGCCGGCCGAGCTTCCGATCGGCATCGTGACGGCCCTGGTCGGAGCCCCGTTCTTCTTGGCCCTGGTTCGTCGAGGGACCGAGTGATGTTCGAACTGCGGGAGGTCAGCTTTCGGATCCGCAAAGCGATCCTGCTCGAGCAAGTGTCCCTGCGGCTCGAGCCGGGGGAACTGCTGGCGGTCATCGGCCCGAACGGGGCTGGCAAGTCCACTGCCTTGCGCTTGTTGGGAGGGGAGCATCGACCCAGCGAAGGCGTCGTTCGGATGGACGGACGAGACCTCGGGCAGATGCCTCCACTGGAGCAGGCCCGACGCCGGGCCGTCGTTACCCAGCGGGCCGAACTGAACTTCGACATGCCGGTGCTCGACGTGGTCCTGCTCGGCCGGCATCCCTTCAATGGAGGTCAGGCCCGAAGGATGGACCGGAAGATCGCCGAGCGTTGCCTCGATGAGGTGGGCCTCGGCGACTTTCGCGGCCGTGGATACCTGAGTCTGTCCGGCGGTGAGCGGCAGCGGGTCCAGATCGCCCGCAGCCTGGCCCAGCTCGCAGGGAACGAGCCGAGCCCGAGCGCTTCGGACTCGGAGGCTCCCGCGGTGCCCGGTGCATTCCCCCGATATTGGCTGCTCGACGAGCCCACCTCCGCCCTGGACCTGGCCCACCAGCACCGCCTTTTGGGGCTGTGCCGCCGGCGGGCCGAGGACGGCGGGACGGCCGTCTTGGTGGTCCTTCACGATCTGAACCTTGCGCTTCGCTACGCCCACCGCATCGTCCTCATGCATCGCGGGCGCGTGCACGCGGAAGGGCAGCCCGAGCAGGTTTTGACCCCCGAGAACCTGGCCCAGGTCTACGGGGTGCGCGCTCGCCTGTGCGACCTCGAGCCCGAGGGCACCCGCCAGCTCGTGGTCTGCTGAGCCAGGGAGAACGCCGGCGGCGAAGGGCGTCGAGCGGGTGCCGAAGGCTGCATGGCCCGAGCGGTGGCCGAATCAGATCCAGCCGTCGGCCTCGCGCCAGGTCCGCCACAAGGCGTGCACCACGGCGCCGGCGCAAGCGCCGGGCGAAGCCATTTCGGTGTCGAGCACCACGTCGGGGGTTTCAGGCTCTTCGTAGGGCGCGCTGACGCCGGTGAAATCCGAGATGTCTCCGGACCGTGCCCGCCGATACAGGCCTTTGGGGTCGCGGGACTCGCACACGTGCAGCGGGGTCTGGACCCAGATCTCCAAGAACGGAAGGTGGGCCTTCGAATGGAGCACCCGCGCCGCGTCACGATGGGCTCGCAGGGGGCTTATCGCCGACACGATGGCCACGGTTCCGGCCTCGGCAAACAGGCAAGAAACTTGGCCCATTCGGCGCAAATTCTCGGACCGGTCTTCGCTCGAAAAGCCGAGATCTTCGTTGAGACTCAGGCGCAAAATGTCGCCGTCGAGCCGGTAAGCAGGTTGTCCCTTGGACAAGAGCATGCGCTCCACCTCGACGGCGATGGTCGACTTGCCGCTTCCCGATAGCCCCGTGAACCAGAGGGTGGCGCCCCGGATCCCCAGCGCGCTCCAGCGCTCGTGCCGGGTCACCCGGTCCGGCGGGGCGATGACTGTCGGTTCAACCATCGGTGAAGTGGATGTGCATGGCCCGCTGGTTCACTTCGGCGTGAAATTGGGGTCGGAGTTTCGGCTCTCCCCAGTAGTACAGCCACCGGGCGTCGGCGGGAGCGATGTTGGTGCAGCCGTGGCTGCGCACCTGACCGAACGTGTTGTGCCAGTACGCGCCGTGCAGGGCGTAGGCGCCGTAGTAGTACGTGGTCCAGGGCACTTCCTCCACGTGATAGATGCCTTCTTTCGGGTCGTTGCCCCGCATGATCTTGGTCAGGAACTTGCGCTGGACCTGGTACAGCCCGGTCGGGGTCTCGTGGGTTTCTTTGCCGCTCGAAATCAGGGTGGCGTAGACAGGCGTTTCGCCCTCGTAGGCCACCAGGGTTTGGTTTTCGAGATTCACGTGAATCCAGCGTTCGTCCGAGGAGACCCCGGGCGCCAGAGGAATGGCTCGGGCCACACGCACCCGGTCGGAAGAGATGTACGCGCTCTGGGGCCCCTCGAGATAGGTTCGACCGTCTCGCTCGATCCGGGCCCGGGGCCGAAAACGGGCATGCTTTTCGGCTGCACCGCACTCGACCAGGCGTTCGTCGTCGTCGCAGAACAGGGGACTGCTGTCGGCGCCGTAGACGAAGGCCAACGGAAGCTTCACCTGCCCGCCGAGTTTTTCACCCCGCATGGGCGGCGTCTCGAGAATGCGCACGTCCTCGGCCCGGACGTACTCGCCGTACACGGTGCGAAACAGCTCTTCGTCGCCCACCTGGACCCGGCGGTCCAAGGCCAAGAAGAAGTCGTCCCACATGCGCTCCACCACGACCGCCGGGACCGCAGAATCCCGAGCCAAGTTTCGCGTGGCCGCCAACTCCGCCGCCGTGGGGCGGCGCGAAAACCGGGGTGCACCCTTCGTTGTCACGTGCCCGTACCGGAACGGAAGGGGACGATGGACGGCTGGCCGGCGCTGGGCCTCGTCGAGCCGGTGAAGGCGCTGGGCGATCTCGTAGCCGCTTGTGCTGCAGATGTACCCGTCCGGTATTTGCCACCAGGTGCCCCGCTCTCCCAGGTCATGGCAGTGCCGAGACGTGTCCGCTCTACGGGCGGGAACCACGTCGCCGCGGCGCATGCGGGCGATCAGGCTTCGGGGCTTTTCTGGCGTGTCGAACACCGGCACCCGAAATCGGGTCGGGCGGGCCAGGTGGGTCCAGCCTGGTGGGGGCGCGCTCGGACCCCGGTACGGCGATGCCTCGAAAACGGGCTGCCAGCCTTCGAGGCCGGGATTCTTCCAGGTCACCCGAGGTGCGGGACCCCGCCGCGCCTCGATGGCGGCGATGGCGCCTTCTTCGGCTCGGGTCACGCTCGAACGAACGGCGAGGGTTCCGCCTAGGCCCCCCAACAGGGCGACGATGACGACTGCTCTGCCCATGTGCACTCTCCGTGCGCGGCACCGTGGCGGCGCCGAGCCCCATCTGTGAACAAGGTCGTCCCGTTTTGCAAGGATCCGACATTTGGCTCAGGATGCGCCGCCGTGACGGACTCCCGGTCTTCGGGCGCTCCCTTCGCGCGAAAGGCAGTGGTTTCCGCGTTGGAGCGGGCCCACGACGCCTTCGTCGCGATCCGACAATGGTCGGCCGACGGCGCCCGCACCGCGTCGTTCTTGAAGGAGCGGGCCCGCTTCCTGCCGAGAAGTTCCGATGTGTACGTCGCCACGTATCCCCGGTCCGGAACGACCTGGATGCAGTTTTTGGTGCATCTGCTGACATCGGACCGGCGCTTGGACTTTCGCCACATCTCCGAAGTGACCCCGTGGTTCGAGCGGTCCTTGGCCCTCGGGACCCGGACGGCCGCGGATTTTTCCGCCCTGGCCGACCCGCGGGTTTTCAAGACCCACCTCCGGCCGGAGTGGGTTCCCCCGGGGCGCGTGATCCACGTGGAGCGGGACGGCCGCGACGTGGCCCGGTCCTACTACGGGCTGTACTGCAGTCACCTGGGATACGAGGGCAGCTACGCGGAGTTCTTCGACCGGTTCATGCAGGGCCGCCTTCAGTATCGCTCCTGGTTCGAACACGTGGACGCCTGGCGCCGTGCGGCCCGAGAGAGGCCGATCCTGTGGCTTCGGTACGAGGAGGTTCGGTCGCAGCCGGCCGTCGCCGTCGACCGGGTCGCAGGTTATCTGGAACTCGAGCCTTCGGCGGAGGATCGGGCCCAGGTCCTTCGCATGATCTCGAGGGATTTCATGAAGGCGCACGAAGGGTTGTTCGATCCGATCACCGAGCACCTGATCGACCACGGTCTGCAGCCTGGCCGTTTCATCGGGAGCGGTGAAGGAGGGAAATCGAGCTTGAGTCCGGAGCAAGAGCGGCGATACTCCAGGCGCCTGTACGAAGCGCGTGCCTCCCGGTGGGCGCCCTTTTGGCGGCTTCCGGACTTTTTGCACTGACCATGAGCCTGGCCCCGGATCTGATGCTGACGTCTCCGCCGACCGGCGCCTTGCGCCGGGTGGACCAGGTGATCCTGCAAGAGCCGCTGGTGGCTTCCCGCGCCTCGCGCCTGGCCATCCCCGTGCTGAAGCGCGCGGCGCCGCCTCAGGCCGTGTACGTGGGGATCGGCCTTTGCACTCCGAAGGCCCTGTCCCGGGCCGTCCCGATCGATTTGCTCGGCCTGCTCTTGCCGGCCGAGGTGATCCGCCGGGCCCTCGGAGCGCCCAAGCTGGTGGTGCTGGTGGCCGACGCCCATGCCCAGCTGAATCCATTCGACCCCGAGGCGATCCGCTTTCGCTCCAATGTGGTGGTCCGGGCCCTGCTGCGCATTCGCGAGCGATTGGGTTTCGGGGCTTGGTCGGTGCTGCGGGCGTCCGAGGTGGCCCAGTCCGATGCCTACCGGCGGGTGTTCGACGAGGTCCGGGAGCGGTCGCGGGATGTCATGCGGCCCTACATGGTGCGCCAGGTGGCCGACGTGGTGCACTTTCACCGGCAGCTGGGCGGAGTGCTCAAGGTCGGCTGGGTCCTTCGGCCCCAGCGGACGACCCCCGGGCTCGGCGACGAGATGGCCTTCGACAGGCAGGTGCAGCCTTGGACCGGCGAAACCGTGCCGTTCGTGTACGCCAAGCCCGGGCGCACGTTGGACGACAGGGCCAAGAAGGCGCCGCCGTACGTGGAGCCACACCCGGGGCGCCGCATCCTGCTCGACCCGCGGGAAGACGTGGCGCGAAAGCTCGCCCAACCGGGCGTGAACCGTTCGACCCTGAACGGGGTCAAAAAACACCTGCGGGCCCTGACCCACACCTGGAGCCGGGTGGTGGAACCGGTGCGGGGTGACGTGGCCGAACGGACGCAAGCGATCCTGCGGAGCCTGTACGGGGTTCCGCGTCCGACGGTGGTGCTGGACTTCTCCCGAAACGATTGACCGGCCGCGCGCTGCCATCGTCCGGGGCGGCGGGACGGGGCCGGACCGGGCAGCAGGCGGTGCCCCGCGCCCGCGGGCGGCGGGGCCAAAGGGCCGGTTCGCCTTCGCGGAATCGACGGAACCGCGGGGGGACCCGGCGGGCGCGCCGGATCGCGGTCCGTTTTCGGATTTCACCCGCCAGTCGGGGCGCTAGGGTCGGCCCGTGCCCTCCGACGCCGACATCGAGCTGGAGTTCTACGAGACCTTCTTCCTGGAAAAAGGACTCGAGCCGTACCCGGTGCAGGAGCAGGCCATCGGCCGGATCTTCGGGGGTCAGGACGTGCTGGTTACGGTGCCGACCGGTACCGGGAAGACCCTCGTCGCGAAAGGAGCCCTCCTGAGAGCGCTCCGTTCCGGGCGCCGCGCCATCTACACCACGCCTTTGAGGGCCCTGACCGAAGAGAAGTTTCGGGAATTGCAGACGGACTTTGGCGAGGACCAGGTCGGCTTCGCCACCGGCGACTACCGCGTCAACCCGGACGCGCCCATCCAGGTCTTGGTGGCGGAGATTCTGTGGAATCGGATCTACGGCGACCAAGCGACCCGACCCGCCGACGTGGTGGTGATGGACGAGGGGCACTACTTCAACGACCCGGAGCGCGGCTACGTGTGGGAACAGTCGATCATCGGCCTCCATCCGGACTGCCAGCTGGTGATCTTGTCGGCTACCGTCGGCTACCCGCAACAGTTCTGCAACTGGGTCTACTCCACGCGAAAGCGGTCCATGGCTTTGGTCGAGGGAACCGAGCGTCGAGTTCCTCTCTTCCACGAATTCCGAGAAGACTACCTGATCGATACGGTGAAAGGACTGTATCGAAACGAAGATGTCCCAGCTTTGATCTTCAGCTTCGGTCGGCGGCTTTGCTTCGAACGGGCTCGTTTGCTCAAGAGCTGTCCGAAGTTCGTCACCAAGGAGGAGCAGCAAGAGATCGAGCGAAGGCTCGAGCCGGTGCTGCTGCCGAACGGCATGGGGCCCGAGTTTCGGCGGCTGTTGACCCATGGGATCGGGGTGCATCACGCGGGCGTGCTACCCGCCTATCGAAGGTTGGTGGAAGAGCTCACCTCCGATCGTCTCTTGAAGTTCGTGGTGACCACCGAGACCATCGCTGCTGGCATCAACTTGCCAGCCAAGCGCTGCGTGTTTCCGTCGCTGAAGAAGGTGATCCGCAAGACCCCGCGCCTGCTGACCCCTGCCGAATATCACCAGATGGCCGGCCGGGCCGGACGCCCGCAGTTCGACGACGAGGGCATCGCGATCACGCTCGCTCCGGAAGACGTAATTCAGAACGCGAGAAAAGAGATCAAAGATCTTCAAAAGAAATCGTCGATGAAAGTGGACGAGGAGAAGATCAAGAAAAAGTGGTACAGCAAGGCCCGAGCCGAAGCGAAAGCCCGCGGCGACGTGACCTGGGACCGCGAAGACCACACCCGGCTGGTGGAAGGGCAGCCGGCGCCCCTTCAGAGCCGATCGAAGGTCACGGCCGAGCAGATTTTGGCCATCGGGCTTCCCAACCTCGAAGAGGAGTCTTTGCCGGGGCTCGCGGCGGTCGAAACCGACGCGGCAGAGCAGACCGGTGTACCGGCGCCGGGGGAAGGAACCGGGTCGAGCACCTTTGGCGGCAGGTCACCGGATGACTCTGCTGGGGACAGCGGTGCGCCCGCGGACCCTGCAGCGGAGCGTGCAGGCCCTGTGGCGCCGCGCGGCGGGGTCGAGCCCAGGGCCAGCGAGCCGCCGCCGGTGGCTCGGGCTTACGAATCGGCGCCGGGAACCCGACGGCTCGACATCTTGTCGGTGATCGACAATCTCCTTTTGGGCGATGCCCAAAAACGCGAAGCCCACAAGCAGCTGGCCATGATCACCCGAAATCTGCAGGCCGTGGGAGTCTTGGATTCGAGCGGAAGGCAGGTGGGTGGGGAAGTCATCGGCAAAATACGGGGTCTCGATGGGGTGTTCGTCCACCACGTGTTGACCCACGCCGAGCTCGACGAGGCTTCGACCCGAGAGCTCCTCGAGTTCTTGGTCGACCACGACGCCATTCAGCGGATCTTCGATCGAAAAGAGCGCGAGGCCCGCCGCCAGTGGATCCTCGAGCGGCTGCGAATCCTGCGGCGAGAAAACCCCCATGTGACCTTCGAGGACGTGGAGGAAATGTACGAAGAGGAGCATCCTCGGGAGTTGACCTCCATGGAGCTGCTCCACCGGGACTTCGAAAGCCGAATTCCCCACCCGGAGCTCCACGGAGGGAAGCGGGCCAAGCGGATCTGGGCCGAAATCGAGGACGAGGACCTGACGTTCACCGACTACGTGGACCGGCATCAGCTCGACGACGAAGAAGGATCGTTGTTCACCTATTTGGCTCGGGTGATGCGAGCTGCCAAGATGCTCGACGAGGCCACCGGTCAGCCCCACTTCGCCACGGTGGAGTCGGCGATCCGGCACAAGCTCGCCGCCATCGACGAGCGGGTCTTGGAGGGAGTTTGGTGACGTGACGCAGCGCGTTTCTCTCGACGGACTTCGCCCCTTGATGGAGGCGGTGGATCGCAGACGCCCTCTGACGGTGCTCACCGGCGCCGGCATCTCCGCCGAAAGCGGCGTACCGACGTTTCGGGGCGACGGAGGCTATTGGAAGGCGCGTAGCGCCCAGGAGTTGGCGACGCCGGAGGCCTTCGCGCGAGACCCGAAGCTCGTTTGGTCGTTTTATCAGCACCGCAGACGCATCGTGGCCGAACGAGGACCGAACGCCGGGCATTTCGCTTTGGTGGATCTGGAGCGGCGGCGTTCCGACGTATGGGTCATCACCCAGAACGTGGACGGCTTTCACCAGGATGCGGGCTCTTTGAACCTGGTCGAGATGCACGGGTCTTTGTGGCGGGTTCGCTGCATCTCGTGCGGTCGCTCGGTGGAAAACCGGGACCTGGATTTCGAAGACCCGCCCGAATGCGAGCGCTGTGGCGGGCTCATGCGACCTGCGGTGGTTTGGTTCGGCGAGAGCTTTCGACCCGAGGTGCTGTCCGAGATCGACAGCCTGCTGGCGCGTGGCGGCGTGATGCTGGTGGTCGGCACCTCCGGCCAGGTGGCGCCGGCGGCCTTCTTTGCCCGGATCGCCCGGTCTCGGGGGGCCACCACCGTCGAAGTGAACCCGGAAGGGACCGTCGCCGAGTCGGACATGGACTTCGTGGTGCGAGAGCCTGCGGGGAAGGCCCTTCCGACGTTGCTCATGACCCCGAAGCTGGAAGGTTGAGCCCTGCGGCCCAGTGCTCCGACACCCACAGGCTCACCCGTCGGCCTCCGTGGTCGGCGGTGGCGCAGCGGCGCAGGGGAAGCCCAGTCGCCCGGGCCCATCGGGGATCGGGCGCGACCAACACCACCCGCCACCCGGCGCCCAACCGGCGGACCCCATCTCCCAAGGCGCGGTACAGGGGAGTCAGGTCGCGGGCAGCGGACAGGCGCTGGCCGTACGGCGGGTTGGTCATCAGCAGTCCCGCCCGGGGCAAGGTGGCTGGATCCAGGGTCTCACTGAGGGATGCGACGTCGAAGCGCACCGAGACCCCGGCCCGGGCCGCGTTTCGCGTCGCGGCGGCGACGGCGTCGGAATCTCGGTCCGCGCCCCGAAATCGGGCATCCTCCAGGCCTGTCCCCCCGGCGGCGCTCGGGTGGGGGAGAGCGAGAGCCTGACTTGGGCTCGGGGTCGGCCGGCTGAGGGCCGCGGGGAATCGGCCGGGAGTCTTCGAAGCTGGGACCCCGGGCTCGGCGACTCGGGCCTCTCGCCACGCCGGGAAGGCCTCGAACGCGTAGGATCGGACGGCAAAGGTGGTCGCGGCGGTGCAGGCGGCCTCGATCGGGAGGGTGCCCGAGCCGCACAACGGGTCGAGCACGCAAGGGGCGTCCCGGCCCCCGAGGCGAAACATGACCTGAGCGATGTCCGCCCTCAGCGGCGCGTGGGCGGTCTCCCACCCGGGACACCGCTGGGGAAGCGGTCGGCCACTGGTGTCCACCGAGATCCGGGCCTCGTCGTCCTCGAAGCGGACCCGCACCCGCAGGGGCTCTTCGTCGGACCGCTCGGTGTTTCGGCCCACCGAGGCCCCGGGTACCTGGGCCGATATGGCCTCTTCCACCCGCTCGGCCACGGCCTTGCCGTGAATGAGGCGGGACCGGCGACAGCTGGCCCGTACCTCGATCGGGTAGCCGGGGGCGACGACCGAAGCCCAGGGGAGGGCACGGGCTTTCCGCAGCAGCTCTGGGAACCGGCGGGCGCGAAAACGACCGAGAACCCAAGACACGAACAGGGCTGTCTTGCAGTTTCGGTTTATTCGAGCGATCTCTTCGAGAGATCCCCGAAAACCAATACCCCCGGGTTCGGCCTGCGGATCCCGGACTGCAAGCGACTCGAGTTCTTCTCGAACGAAAGGTTCGAGTCCCGGGGACGCGGCCGCGAACAGCTCGAGGTCGGTGCGCAAGGCTTCTCGACTGTACGCGGGGAGCGCTTTGAAGCCAGCGCGGATCCAGCTTCGTTCGGACCGGGTTGGCTCGGCCGGCCCGAGATCGGGGCGTCGGGTTGCACCGAGCGGTGGGTGGGATTCCTTCGAGCCGGGAACTCCCGGCCGGACGGCGGCGCGGGTCACCGGTCGGTTCGGTTGGGGTTGATCGATCCGTTGCATTTGTTCAGTGCACGGGTGTACAGTTTGGCCGGTGACCGGCTGCGCTTTCGACGGACCTCGAACCCGGCCCTGGGCCGGTGTGTATGGACTGCAGGCCGTCCTCGAGCGCTGGCGGCAGGACCCGGCAGTGGCGCAGAACTTGGTGTTGGACGTGGGCCTGCCTCCGGTCCCGCGGCTTCAGGTCGACCTGCCGCCGACCGTGCACCCGGCGGTGCGGACCGCCATGCAGGTGGCGGGGATCGAGCGCCTCTACAGCCACCAAGTCCAGGCGCTTCGGGCTGCGCAGCAGGGTCACGTGGTCGTGGCCACGCCGACCGCCTCGGGAAAGAGCCTTTGCTACAACCTGCCGGTTTTGGATGCCCTGGCCCGCGACCCGGAGGCCCGGGCCATCTACCTGTTCCCGACCAAAGCTCTGGCCCGGGACCAAGAGGTCCGGTTGCGGGAGCTGATGCGGGCGGCGGGTCTGGCTCACGGGGCGGTGGTCTACGACGGCGACACGCCCCCCGACGCCCGCCGGGCGGCTCGAACCCGGGCCGGCGTGCTCTTGACCAATCCGGACATGCTCCACGCCGGGGTGCTGCCCCACCATCCGGGCTGGGCGCGGCTGTTCGCGAACCTGCGCTTCGTGGTGATCGACGAACTCCACGGGTACCGGGGCGTGTTCGGTTCCCACCTGGCCAACGTGATCCGGCGGTTGATGCGGGTCGCTCGGTTTCACGGCGCCTCGCCTCGGTTTCTGTTCAGCTCCGCCACCATCGGCAACCCGCGTGCCCACGCGGAGGCCTTGCTGGGGATCGACGACGGGGACGACGGACCGACGGTGGAGGCGGTGACCGAAAGCGGCGCGCCCTCTGGCCCGCGCCAGGTCATGGTCTACAACCCGCCCTTGGTGAATACCGAGCTCGGGCTTCGACAAAGTTGCGTGAAGGCCACGGTCAACCGGGTCGAAGACCTGGTGCGGGCCCGGGTTCCGACCATCGTCTTCGGCGAGAGCCGCAATCAGGTCGAGGTGATGCTCAAGTATTTGCGGGATCGGCTATTTGACGATCCCTCGATTCCGCCGGATGCCTTGCAGGCCTACCGAAGCGGCTACCTGCCCCAAACCCGCCGGCGCATCGAACAGGGCCTGCGCGATGGAGACGTGTTGGCGGTGGTGGCCACCAGCGCTCTGGAGTTGGGGATCGACATCGGCAGTCTGGGGGCGGCGGTCTGCGCGGGACATCCGGGCAGCATGGCGGCACTGCACCAGCGCTTTGGACGGGCGGGTCGACGCAACGAAGTGGCGTTGTCCTTGTTGGTCACGCGGAGCGCGCCCTTGGACCAATATTTGGCGCAGACGCCAGACCTGGTGCTCCGGGCACCGATCGAACAGGCGCGGATCGATCCGGACAACGTGGAGATCCTGCTTCAGCACCTGAAGTGCAGCGCGTTCGAGCTACCCTTCGAAGAGGGCGAAGGCTTTTCCGACGTGGCTGGCGAGCCGGTGGCCGACGCGCTCGGCTTTCTGGCGGAACACGGGGTGCTGCGAGCGGTTCCAGGCCGGCGGGGGCGGGCGGTCTTTCATTGGGCGGCCGACGCGTTTCCGGCGAATGAAGTGTCGCTTCGCAGTCCCTCCTGGGACAACTTCGTCATCGTGGAGCGGGACGCCCACCGTACCCTGGGCGAGATGGACTTTCGTTCGACCCATACGATGCTGCACGAGCAGGCGATCTACCAACACGAAGGTGCCCAGTATCAGGTGGAGTATCTGGACTTCGAAAACCACAAGGCGTTCGTTCGAAACGTTCGGCCAGACTACTACACGACGGCCATGACCCACGCGAAGGTCGGTGTGCTTCAAGAAGATGCGCAGGATGTCTTGCACGGTATTTCCGTGGGGCTCGGCGAAGTCAACGTGGTGGAGAAGGTGGTCGGCTACAAGAAGATCCGCTTTCACACCCACGAGAACGTGGGGTACGGCGAAGTCGACCTTCCCGAGATGCAGATGCCGACCACCGCTTTTTGGGCCGTGATCCCCGAGGCGTTCGTTCGATCGATCGGAGCCCCCAGAGCGGCGGTGATGGACGCCCTTGCCGGGCTGCAGTCTGCGCTGCATGGCGTGGCGGCCGTCGGGCTGATGATGGACCCCCGAGACCTGAGCACCGCCTTGGTCGATGAGCCCGACGTGGCGGCCTCCGACGACGGCTCCGACGGCCGACCGGTGGCTGCCCGCACGGGCCCCCGGGGTTACGAGCCGGTGATGTACTTTTTCGACGCGGTGGCCGGCGGCGTGGGGTTGGCGCCGCGCCTGTTCGACGAGCGGCAGACCTGGTGGTCCCGGGTGCGGCGGTTGATCGCCTCCTGCCCTTGTCGGGACGGATGCCCCTCGTGCGTGGGACCGGTCTTGGGGCCGGCGCCGTCTGGGCCTCGGGCTTCGGACGGGCCTCGGTCCAGGTCGCCGCTGCCTCGCGCGGAGGTGTCGGGCGTCCTTACGTCCGGATCCAGACCTTCTTCGGCGCCTGCGGATGGAGCGGTCGCTGGTGGAGCCGGGGCAGCATCGGTCGGCTCGGAGCGTGAGGCGCGGGCGCCCGCGGCCCAGGTGGTGCACATCGACGACCTGCGGTTGGAGCGTGCCGGTGCCGGCCCGAGGTCCACCGAGGACCGGGCTGCGCCGGACTTCGAGCCTCCGTCTCGCAAGGCCCTGGCCCTCGAGATCTTGGACGCGCTGGAGGTCTGGGGGCCGTGAGTGCCCGTCTGGCCGCCCGTCTTTCGCGGGTGCGAGCCCACGGACGGCCAAGTCCGGCTGAATCCGCGGCCGGCGGGCCGTCGACCTCCGTGCGACAGGATTTGGAGCCGGCGTCAGCCGAGCCGGTCCCAGCCGCAACGGCGTCAGCCGAGCCGGTTCCAGCCGCACGGGCAGAAGCCGGGCCGATGGCGGACGGGTCCAGCGCAACGGAGAGGCAACTGGACGGCAAGGCGTGGGTCCGCGCCCAGCGGCTGCGCCGGCTTCGTGCGTCGATTCAAACGGTCCTGGCCCGCCACGGACCCCGGGACTCCGGGGCCCCCCGCCCCGAGCTCGATCTTCGCCACGGAGACGGAGCCGGAACCGCGTGGGCCGGGGGCGGTCCCCGGGCTCGACGGCCACCGGGGACCCTGCGGTCCCAGTCTGCAGGGCCCTCGGACGGCGCCACTGGGATCTTTGCCTCGGAGGGGGATGCGGGGTGGTGGCAGCCCGCGGAGCTGTATCGAGAGCCGGCGGCCCTGCCCGGCGTGCGGCAGACCGGCGTCGAGGGGAGCGTGCGATGCGTGCGCACCGAGCTGGCTCCCGCCCACCGGCACGGCCGCTTTCGGGTGGATGCGGCCCTCGGGGCGTCGAGCGCGGCCTTGTCGGCTTTGGCGGTGGATCCAAAGCTGGCGGCCGTCGATCCCGGGCGCCTGCTGTTTTTGGACACGGAGACCACGGGCCTCGGTCGGGGGGCTGCAACGGTGCCGTTTCTCATCGGTCTCGCCTGGTTCGAGGATCGGACGTTGGTGGTGGAGCAACTCCTGCTGGAGGAGCTCGGCGAAGAGGCGCCGATGCTGGACCGACTGCACCAGCGCATCGAGCAGGCGAGCGCCTTGGTTACATTCAACGGAAAGGCCTACGACTGGCCACTGCTGACCCAGCGCTACGTCCTCCAGCGGGTGCCGCCGCCACCGCCCCGGCCCCACCTGGACCTGCTTCACTGTG
>DAPKRQ010000076.1:0-3465 GCA_031800475.1 Myxococcales bacterium LLY-WYZ-16_1 | reverse complement strand
GGCGCGTCCGCCGAGACGCCCGCCGATGCCCCCAGCATTCCCTTCGAAAAGTACACCCTGGACAATGGCCTGACGGTCGTCCTGCACGAAGACCATCGTCTGCCGCTGGTGGCGGTCAGCGTGTGGTACGACGTGGGTGCCCTGGACGAGCGGCCTGGACGGAGCGGCTTCGCCCACCTGTTCGAACACATGATGTTCCAGGGCAGCGCGCACGTGCCCGAGGACCAACACTTTCAGATCCTGCAGAGTGTTGGGGCTACCCAGGTCAACGGCACCACCAGCTTCGACCGGACCAACTATTTCGAGACCGTGCCGTCGGGCGCCCTCGAAACCGCTCTGTGGCTGGAATCGGACCGGATGGGCTTTTTGCTCGAAGCGGTCACCCAGCGAAGCCTCGACAACCAGATCTCGGTCGTCCAGAACGAGCGGCGCCAGTCGGTCGAAAATCGCCCCTACGGCCTGATGGAGGAGCAGCTGATCCAGACCCTGTTTCCGGCACCGCACCCCTACTCCGGCAACGTGATCGGCTCGCTCGAAGACATCCAGGCCGCCACCCTGGAGGACGTGAAGGCATTCTTTCGAACCTACTACACCCCCGCCAACGCCACGCTCACTCTGGCGGGGGACTTCGAGCCCAAGGCGGCCAAGGCGTTGGTGGAGAAATACTTTGGGCCCCTCGAGGGCAAGCCGGCGCCGCCCGAGCCCGACGTGGGCTTCGAGCCCCTGGAGCGCGAGCTCGTGGTGCGCTTTCCCGAACCGGTGGGCCGGCTGCCGAAAATCACGGTGGCGTGGCTTCTGCCGGGGGCCTTCTTCGAGGGCTCTGCCGCCTTGGATCTGCTCGCCCACGTGATCTCGGGGACCCGGTCGTCCCGGCTCGACCGACAGGTGTCCCACGAGGACCCGTTGGCGGCCAGCGTCAGCGCCAGTTTTCGGGAACACGCAGCCGGCAGCATCTTCCGCATCGATCTGGTCGTCCGCCCCGGTCGGACCGTGCAGGAAGCGCGGGCCGCCATCGACGGGGTGCTGGACGACCTGCGGAACCGACCGCCCACCGAGGCCGAGAGAAAGCGCGCCCTGTTCGACTGGGAGGTCCGCGTGTTTCGGCAGCTGGAACGGCTCGGCGGCTTTGGCGGCCGGGCGGAGCAGCTTCAAAGCTACCATCACTATCTGGGCGACCCGGGAAAGCTGCCGTGGGACGTGGCCCGCCACCGGTCGGTGACCCGGGAAGACCTGGCCGAAGCCATGGAGCGGCTGGACGACCGGCGGGTCGTGATGCTGGCTCAGCCGTTGGGAGGCCAGGCGGCCGGTGCCCCCGGCGCGGAGGCCCGACCATGAGCCCCACGACCGCGCGTCGCGCGCGCCGCTTTTTCGTCGCCGCGTTGGGGGCCACCGCGCTCGCACCGGCCGCCTCTGCCGCCCAGCAGCCGCCGGCGCCCAGCGCGAGCGCCGCCGGCTGGCGGAGCGAGCGCCCGCCCGTTCCACCGGCGGAGGCCCCGGTCCTGCCGGAATTTCAGCGGGCTCGGTTGGACAACGGCCTGGTCCTGATGGCCACCCGGGTGCCCGGCGTGCCGGTGGTCTCCTTCGAGCTCGTCACCCGCGGCGGCGCCGCCTTGGACCCCAAAGGCAAGGCGGGACTGTCGGGCCTGACCTACGACCTGCTGTCCGAGGGTACCGAGTCCTTGGACGCCTTGGCGTTCTCAGACCGAGTCGCGGACTTCGGCGCCAGGTTCGGCAGCTCTGCCGGCCGAGAAGCGGGCAGCGTCACCATCGTCGGGCTGGCCCGCCATGGAGACGCTCTGGTCGACCTGTTGGCGCAGGCCGTCCGGACCCCTCGACTGGCCACAGCAGACTTTCAGCGGGTGCGGGCCGAGCGGCTGGCCAACCTGCAGCGCCAGCTGGCCTCGCCCCAAGGAATCGCGTTCCAGGAGTTTCCCGAGATGATCTACGGGCCAGAGCACCCCTTCGGCCACCCGCCGTCCGGATCGCTCGAATCGATTCGAAAGATCACCCTGGACGACGTGAAGGCCCAAGCTCAACGCCTGTTGGTGCCGGGGGCTTCTGCCCTGGTGGCAGCCGGCGACATCGACCTGGCCACCTTGGAGAAGCTGGCCAAAGCCCACTTCGGGACCTGGACCGGTCCCAACCCGGGCGACCGTTCGGTGCCGGCGGTGGAGCCTCGAGCGCGCCGCTCGTTGGTGGTGCTCGACAAGCCCGGCCTGCCCCAGGCCCTGCTCTTGTTCGGGCGTCCGGTCTTCGGCCGCGGCCACCCCGACGAGCTGCCCCTGGAGCTGTTGAACCAGGTCGTCGGCGGCACCTTCAGCTCGCGGCTCAACATGAACCTCCGGGAGGACAAAGGGTATACGTACGGCGCTTCCACCCGAGTGTCCCTCCGAAACGGCGTCGGGGTGCTGCTGGGGTATGCGTCGGTTCAAAATCCGCATGCGGCGGCCAGCCTGAAGGAGGCATTGGGCGAGCTCGAACGACTCGACGCCGAGCCCCCCACCCCCGAAGAGCTGAGTCGGGCCAAGGACGGCATCGTTCGGTCCCTGACCGGGCGGTTCGAAACTTCGGGATCGGTCGCTTCGGCGGCCGCCAGCCTGTTCCTGTACGAGCTTCCGCTGGATCACCTCAGCACCTTGGGGCCCCGGTACAGGGAGGTGGAACGGCAGCGCGTGCTCGACGCCCGCCGCTACTTCGACCCCGCACAGATGCAGGTGCTGTGGGTCGGCGACGCCAGCGTCATCGTGCCCCAGCTCGAAGCCGCGGGCTTCGACCCTGTCGAGATCCGCCAGATCCCCACCGGACCCTGACCCAGCGACCGGTTCGATCCGCTCGGGGCGCGACGCGGTGCGGCCTACCCGCTCGTTCCGGGCACGGCTTCGCCCATGGGGCGGCACAAACCGTCCTTGGGTGGGATTTCCTGGTCGATTTCGACGCCGTGGGTCGGGAGCTCGCGCCGAAACGCGGCCGGCGTTTGCCTCCCTGGCTCGGGGTTGGGCATGCTGGCAACGTGGACGCACTTCTCGCCACGGCCCTGCTGACCGGTGCCGCCGCCCATTCCCCCACCGCCGATGTCGCCACGCAGATCGTGGTCGACCTCCGAGACGACGTGACCGACGCCGATGTCCTCGCCCTGGAGGACCGGCTCGACGGGCTCGACCTTCGGCTCAACTCGATCCATGCGGAGGACGAGCGGCTGTACATCGCGGACCTCCCGCCCGAGAAGCAGCCTGCGGTGCTGCAGCGGCTGCGGCGAGATGACCGGGTCGAGTACGCGGAGCCGAACCACATCTATCGGCTGATCGAAGACCCCGCAGCCCAGCGTGGCGGCCGGGTCGGGGGCCTGCGGGGTCCCCAGCCCCTGCGCGAAGACGGCCCCCAGCGCCCCGCGCCCGTCCCGGTGAACGACCCCTTCTTCGAAAAGCAGTGGTCCTTTCAGATGATCGGTGCCCCCGAGGCGTGGAG
>DAPKRQ010000075.1:0-7014 GCA_031800475.1 Myxococcales bacterium LLY-WYZ-16_1 | reverse complement strand
GGCCGTACACGGACCTGCTGCTCCATGACATGGGGACGGGTCTCGCCAGCCCGACAGGCAGTCCGATGGCGCGGGAGTGGCGAACGCCCCCGCTTTGGGGGGTGGGCCTCGCTCGGGCGGTTCGCCGGAATGCGGGGTTTTTGCACGATGGTCGGGCGCGGACCGTGGAGGAGGCGATTTTGTGGCACGGTGGGGAGGCCGAAGGGAGTCGGCAGCGGTTCGTGGAGCTGCCGGCCGCCGATCGGGCGGAGCTGATGGCCTTCGTGAGGTCTTTGTGAAGGGGAGCGGCAGCAATGGATTCGGGCGCCGAACCTTCTTGGCGCGCTTGGCGGCGAGCGGCGCACTTCCGGCTGTCCTCTCGCGCTGTGGTGGGGAGGCGGCTCGGGTCGGGTTGTCGGAGGGCCCGGTGATCCTTTCGGCCCGCGGCGATCGGACGGACACCTTCGGCCTGGCGGCCGTCGATGCCGCGGATGCCGTCGTTCGGGTCTCTTCCGGGTTCCGGGGGCATGATGTTACCCTTCACCCAGTCCGCTCCAGTGAAGCGCTCTTGTTCGGGCGCCGTCCTGGGTTCGAGTCCATCGCGGTGGACCTTCGGTCTGGCGAAGTTACGGCTCGGCTTCAGGCTGCAGCCGGTCGGAGCTTTCAGGGACACGGCGTCTTTGATCCGGACGGAAGTACCCTCTTCACATCCGAAGCCGACTTGGAGACCGCTCAGGGAAAGATCGGCGTGTGGGATGGGACCACCTATGAGCGTCTAACCGAGATCGACACGGCCGGACTGGGGCCCCACGAGATCTTGTTTCTTCCCGGCAGTGGCCTTGTCGCGGTGGCGAACGGCGGACTCCTCACTCGGCCCGAGACTGGCCGCCAGGTCTTGAATTTGGACACGATGGACTCGAGCCTCGTCTACCTCGAGCCCGAGTCGGGCAGGGTGGCGGAGCAAGTGCGCGTATCGGCTCCGAAGGCCAGCATTCGCCACATGGACATCGCGGCGGACGAGACGGTGGTGTTCGGGCTGCAGGTGCAGCGCGAAGCGCTCGATCACGACCACATCGTGCCGCTGATGGGGGATCATCGTTTGGGTGGAGTGCCTCGATTGTTCGAAGATTCTCCCGAGGTGGTCGCACTGTTTCGTGACTACGTCGGCAGCGTGGCTGTCAGCGCCTGGTACGGAGTGGCTGGGTTTACGAGCCCTCGAGGGGACGTGGCGGGATTTTGGTCCGTGGCGGATGGCCGATTCTCTGGGGTCGTCGAGTTTGCCGACGTCAGTGGTATCGACGCCATGCCCGACGGCGATCGATTCGTGCTCAGCAACTCCCGTGGAGAGTTTCGGATGGTGGACGCGCAGACCCTCGAAGAACAGCCCGACCAGCGCCGTCGATTCGACGGAATGCGCTGGGACAATCATCTATTGGTCAGCGACTGGCCGCTGGAGAGACGAACATGAATGGAACTCACCACCTATACTCGCGTAGCGGGTCCGCGATTCAACTGACCGCTTCGAGTCTCATCCTTGCGCTGGCGCCCGGCTGCGGAGACGACGAGGGGCCTTCCGGCCCGACGACGGAGCAGGCGCTCGAGTACACGACCGACGCGGTGATCGTGCCGTCGGTCCTCGCGTTCGAATCGAGTACCATCGACCTGAACGACCGCGTGACGGCGTTTTGTGCCGCGCCTGATGCACCGGGGCTTTCGTCTCTTCAGCAGGCGTGGGTCGAGCTGTCTCTGGATTGGAACCAGGCGGTGATCTATTTTTTTGGGCCACTTAGGGACGACTTGATCGTCCCTTCGATGTTGTTCATCGAGTCGAAGCGCCAGCGAGGTCGTGACTTTACCGAGACGGTGCGAGAGGGCATCGATGCTGCAGTCCACGGAAGCGAAGCCCTCGATGCAAGCTATTTCGAAGGGCTTCCATTCGACGAGGTAGGGCTCTTGGCGCTGGAGATCCTCATTTTCGAGGACACCACCGAAGCCCATTCGACGGAATCCGGCGACGTACTATCCGAGTACGAAGCCGAGCCGCGAAAATGCGAGGTGCTTCGCGGAATGTCCGAGCTCCTGCTCGGCCGAGCCCGAGATGTGGCTGAGGGCTGGACCTCCGACTTCGAGGGCACGGGGACCTCGTTTCGAGACCGCTTCGTAGCCGGAGAGCTCGAGGACGGAGACGACCCGACCGCGACCTTATTCGTCGCGCTGCTGGACCACCTCGGCTACGTAGACCAGCGCAAGCTTCGAGGGACCTTGGACGCCCGGGTGGCGGGCATCTTCTATGACAACGTCGAGGCCACAGTTCGCGAGGTGTCTGCGGCGCTCGAAGGCGGCGACGGAGAGGGGCCGAGCTTTTTCGACGTCATGATCGCGAACGGCGCAGAGTCGGACGTGGAGACCATTCGCGAAGCCGTGGATGTGGCCCTCGAGATCGCCACCGACGTTCGGTCGCGGCAGAACATGTCGGTTGCAGTGCAGGCGCTGGCTGAAAGCATCCGGGCTCGGGTGCCGCCGGCCTTGGACATCGATCTGGGCATCGAGTTCGCCGACGGCGATTGATGCGCAGCTCGAGTCAGTCGCATCAGTCTCGGCAGACGATCCCTTCCTCCTCGATCAAGTATTCGTAGCGCTGGTCGGTCAGTGCTCGCAGAAAGCAAACCAGGGCATCGACCTCGAAGTCCGTGAGAGGGTCACCCACTTCGAGTAGATCGGTGGCTACCGTCTCGGGGACCTCTGCGGGACGCCAAGGCTCGCCAGTCTCAGGGTTGTCAGGTCGCTTTTCGGGGGCAAGGAAGTGGTCGTAGAACTCGATGGTGGTGCGGAGCTCTCGAAAGACGCCGTTGTGCATGTAGGGCGCGGTCACCGCCACGTTGCGCAAGGTGGGGACCCGGAACTTTCCCTTGTGGGTTTCGTCGTCGATCTGCGGGTTTCGAAAGAGCCCGAGGTCGGGCGCGGTGATGCCCGTGCGCAGGTTCAAGGCGTCGTTCGCTGGGACTCCGACATTGTGATATTCGTATCCACTGAATGTCTCCGTAAACTTGTTCACCGGATCTCCGTTTCCGTGCAGCTGGTGGCAGATACCGCAGTTCGTGAACTCCGAAAAGAAGAGTGACTTGCCGGAAAGCTCCATGAACGAAAGCTCCACCTCACCACGGAGGTGGCGGTCGTATCTCGAGTCGAAGGGAGCGAAGACGTCCGTGCGCTCGAACGCGGCTATGGCTTCGGTCATGGCTCGGTAGGTGGAGTCGACGTCTTCGAACATTTCGGGTCCGAACAGCTCGCGAAATGTGGTGACGTAGCGGGGGTTTTCTTCGAGTCGAGCGACGACGCTTTCGCGGTCTGGCATCCCCATTTCGAGCGGATTGAGCGGCGGCCCGCCGGCCTGACCTTCCAGGTCGGCCTCCCGTCCGTCCAAAAACAGCCCACCCAGCGGGCCTTCGTACAGACGGTTCGCGTTCTGCTTGTTGAAGCGACGGCGGGTCCCGATGTGGAATTCCGGCGAAAACGCCGCGTAGGCAGCCGTTGGGGCATTGCGGTCTCCCACCGAAACGCCGTCGTCGCCGAGCGAAGTGGCGACGATGCGGCCTTGATCGTCGGTCCGGCTGTCGATGAACGCCCGCTCCGGGTCGTGGCAGGTGGCGCAGGACTGGCTGCGGCCCTGCGAAAGGTTGGGGTCGAAGAACAGCTCTTCGCCCAGTTCCTCCACGCTCACTTCGGTGCTCGCCGCGGGGAGGTCGGGTCCGCCACAGGCGGTCGCGAGCGCGACGAGGATGACGAAGGTGAGCCCAGAGGAGGCGGAACGAATGTCGGTGCGGCGAGAACGGGATGCGAACATGATCGAGGCTTTCTGAGAATGATTCTCATTTTCTGCATGTTCGATACCAACCATCCGGTCCTCGGCTTGCGGCGCGCGGGATCCCGATCCGTAACGGCTCGAGCTCCGCCGGGGCCCCAGGTGACCCGCGTTGCGCCTCGCAACAAGCCGACCGGAGCGGGCTGGACACGACGGGGATCCGAGCCACCACGGGGCAGTGGCCAAGTCGTACTTTGTCCGGACGAGCCGCGGCAGATCGCCCCGCCTCAGCGACCGGGTCCGGCGGCATGCTCACGCCATCCACGGAGGGCGATTCGCTTCTTGCCCGAAGGGCATTTTGGGCCAGTTCACAACGGGCGGCTGCGGCGCCCCCTCCCGCCTCGACTGCGATGGGATGGACGTTCAGCCATGGGTCTGCGGTGGCCCTACCTGGGGTGGGCTCGCAGGCTCATGCGGGCCGGCGGTCGGCAAGGACCGTTCGTCCGGCCCGGACCGCAGGCCGAGGTGGGAGGCGGGCAGCCGGTACCGTGCGTCTGGCCCGGAGGCCGCGCAGGGAAATTATGCGGAGGGATGGACACCGTTCGAGGCGGGGGAGTTTGGCACGCACCCAAGGGCGGAAACAGCTGGAAAGGCGGCCGCGAGCTTCTCAGGTGTCAGGCGGCTTGTCGCTGCATCAGGAAGGAGACGGCATCTTCGAGGGAGTGGACTTCGACCAGCTTCAGGCCCGCGGGGCCGGTCTTCTCGGAGAACCGCTTCACGGTCATCTTCGTCAGGGCGCTCTTGGGCAGGACCGTGACGAAATACTCCACGCCCTCTTTTTTGAAGGTGGGAAACACATCGCTCCCGATGAAGTCCTGTACTTCCTGCGGAAAGGCGCCAGTGGCATGGGTCGAGTCGACGATCCAAGCACGCACCCCCCGCCGGCGACCAAAACCGAGCCCCTTGCCGAGCACGGCGTCGCGAAACTCGTCCAAGGTTACGTGATAGTTGGTCCACGTATCGACGATCGCCTTCACGTCGTCGCGCCAGGTGACTTCGAGTTTTCCAGGGATCGAATGGACATCCATGTCCACCGAACATCGGTCCGAATGAAAGACTCTTCAGACCTGTCGCGTTTGGTTGCCTCGAAACGAGCCGGTCTCGAGTTTTCCTTTCCTCATCCAACCGTTCGGACGGTCGCGAGACCGACGTCGCGGTCGCTGTTTGGGAACCGAACCGGATGGGCGATATCGTGATTTGATGGCGCACTTTGGGGTCGAGGTGGTCTCCTGTGTCCATGCATGTGCAATCGAGACCGCGGCTCACTCGAGATGACCTCCGTTCGGCGCTGAAGGCGGCGGGCAACGCCCACCACGAATATGAAATCAACGCACTGGGCGGCGTGCGGGACCCTCATTGGGCCGGTTGGTATGCGGCCTACCTGCTGGGCTGTGTGGGGGACGTTGCGTTGCCCAGCGACGTGGCCGACTGGCTATCGCAGGTCGATGATTCGAGCGACTGGTTCGAAGCGGCCACGCGCGTGCTGTGTCGAAACCTAGATCTACGCTGAGCACGGCCCTGCCCAAGATCTGCGCTAACGGCAGGGCCCTGCCTTTTCTCGTCTCGCGTCTCGTCCGAGGCAGCCCGGTTGATCGGCAGTCTCGATTCCGCCATTCCCGCGAAACCATGAAGCTGACCCAACAGCCCCCGCGCATCAGCTCTGGAACCTCACTTCATCGGCAGTCAAGGAGCGATCGGTCCATGCCGGCGGAATGAACCGACGGTATCGTTGCCGAGCCCGCAGAACTTCGGCTCATCGTCGGCAGTCGGGGGTGCGCGGTCCCACCGCAATGCAGGTAACCTGCCCGGCTGCGTCGCACAGCGTCCAGCCAGGGATGCACGAGTCTCCCCCCGGATTGCATGCTTCGGGGCGAGGGCAGGCCGCGGCTGGCTCGTAGCTGCAGTCCGCATCGTCGTCCACGCCGACCGCAATACAATGTGCAACACCCTTCGCGTCGCAGCGGGTCCGGCCAGTGAAGCATGGATCGCCAAAATCGCATGCCTCGTCGTCCACGCATTCGACTGGCGGCGATTCCGCACATTCTTCCGAATATTCCGTCACCAAGCAATGGGACGTTCCACTTGCGTCACAGAACGTGTGCCCTCGCGCGCACGGGTCCCCCGTGCTGCACACGATGTCCGAGACGCAGGGCTCCCGACCCCACAGAAGACACCGGGGATTGTCGATGACTCGACTCGCGATGCAGTGGGGTGTGCCGACCGCATCACAAATGACCTGACCCTTGGCACAAGGATTTCCCGTGTTACACACCGCGCCTGCGAGGCACGGTTTCTCGAACTCCGTCATGTCCTCCATCAGAGGGCGAGCGAAAAACACTGAAGCTGTCACGATGGCCAAAACAGCCAGGATGGTCACCGGTCGCGGGAGTCGTGACATGTGCGGATCCTAGACCACGCTCTCTCAGCTCGGCAACCAGCCCATTTCTGCGGGCTCGAATACGCAGCCAGGCAAATCGCATGGTAGGCTGAGGAGTGGGTCATGAACGACACGGATGCACGGAGATTGAAGTACACCGAGCTCATCGGTGAAGGATGTTCGGGGGAGAAGGCCCAATGGCTCGAGTACGCGGCTTCGCTGCGGAGGCGACTGTTTGCGGGGTATCCTTACTTTTACGATCCCGAGCTCGATCCCGACTATGAGTCCGAATATCTGAATGGTCTCTTAGAGAATCCTCGGAGCCACGTGGTCGTCGCGTGGAACGAAGGGGAGGTGGTCGGAGCGGCGACCGCTCTTCCGTTGATGTCGGATGCCGAAATCCTGGAGGGGGTCGAGCCTTTTTTTCGAGCCGCCGGCTTCGATCCAGAGAGTTTCTTCTATTACAGCGAAGTCCTGGTCGATCCCGCCCATCGCCGGCAAGGGATCGCCGCCGAATTCTATCGGCGGCGTCGCGCCGCGGCCCTTCAGTTTGGCTACCCTTGGGTCTGTTTCGCGGCCATCGACACGGAATCCATTTCGGTGCCTCCGCCGGCGAACTACTTCGACCCCGCACCCCTGTGGCATTCGCTCGGCTTCGAGCGGCGCCCGGACCTGGCCACCCGTTACGCTTGGCCCACGCGGCAGCCGGACGGGCCGAGCACCGTGGCGTCGCATCCCATGATCTTTTGGGTGCACCGTCTCACCACCTGACCGACCCTGCGGTGGCCTTTGCCGG
>DAPKRQ010000074.1:0-39619 GCA_031800475.1 Myxococcales bacterium LLY-WYZ-16_1 | reverse complement strand
CCGACGGCGCCGACACCGATTACGCGCTGGAGGTGACCCGCTCGGCCCCCTGACCGCGCCCCTGCACCAAGCACTCGGCGAACCGCTGCCCCAGGCGGCTGTAGATCGCTTCGGGTCCGGGGCCGGGCTCGAACGCGGCGGCCACGCCACGGCGCGCCAATTGGTCGGCCACCCGCTCGCTCTCGGCTCCGAACAAGGTCGACCACCGCAGCCACCTTCGGTCCTTTTCGGCGGTGATGGGGGCGTCTCGATCCCGGACCACCACCGCGGCCGGCACGCCGAGCACCCGCCCCAAAGAGGCCGCCACAGTCCCGCAGGGACGGGCTCCCAGGCCCACCAGCGCCGCCGGCCGGGCCGCGGTCGGGCCTCGGACCCAGGCGAGTCCCATGCCCGCCAACAGCCATTCGGGTTCGAGCAACCAGGCCCGCACCTCGGTGCAGCGCACGTCTCGGGGTAGCCCCCGGCGCAAGGATCGGGGACCGGCCTCGAAGGTCACCGGGGCTCCGAAGCGACGGGCCGTCCGCAGCACGTAGAGCCCCACGTCCAACTGAGCCGGCGCCGCCAGACTCTCCAAAAAGGCGACGATCCGGGCCCTGCCGTCCGGGTCGTCCAGAAGGGTGCCCAAGGTCAGGACGGCCACGGCAGAGCGTCGCACGGCGGCGGCATCGCGTCTGGGGCGTCGGTGCGTCAAGGGGCGATGCGGTCCGCATGAACTGGCTAACTGGGGGGATGCGGGCCACACGGACTTGATACAGTGGCGGCCATGATCCGAAGCCTCATGCAGACCGCACGGGCAGCGGCCGAAGCCGCAGGCCGGGCCGCCCAGGCTCACCATCGAACCGAGGTCCGGGTCGAGACCAAAGCCGACCGCACCCCGGTCACCGTGGCCGACCGCGAAGCCGAAGCGGCGGCTCGGGCGGTGATCGCCGCGGCCTACCCGGACCATCGGGTCTTGGGTGAAGAGTCCGGCGAAGTCGGGGATGGGCCACTGCGGTGGATCATCGATCCGATCGACGGCACCCGCGGATTCATTCGGGGAGGAACCTTCTGGGGTCCGGTGATCGGGGTCGAAGACGGCGGCCAGGTGGTGGCGGGAGCCCTGGCGCTGCCCGCTCTCGGAGAGACCTACTACGCCGGCAAGGACTTGGGCTGCTTTCGAGACGACGGGGTGCCGTGCCGGGTTTCCAAGGTTTCGGCCTTGGAAGACGCGACCTTGAGCCTGGGGGAGCTGCCGCTCCTGGTCGATCGGGTCCCGAACCTGTGCGAGCTGTGGAGGTCGTTCGCTTCGGTTCGGTGTTACGGCGATTTGGCTGCGCCGATCGAAGTGCTGCGCGGGCGGGCCGACCTGTGGCTGGAAGCGGGGGTTCAGCACTGGGACATCGCCCCGATGGGCCTGATGATCCGGGAAGCGGGCGGCACCTGCACCACCTTCGACGGGCGGACGGGGCCTTTCGATGGAACCGCCATCGGCGGGGTTTCGGCGCTGTGGGCTCGGTTGCAGCCGCAGCTTCGGGCGGCGGCCGATCGGTAAAGCCGTCCGTTGGATCGGTCCGAACCGTTGCCGCTTTCGTCCGGACCGTGTTAGCCGCTGCGTCCATGTGGAATCGGTGGGCCCTGGGCGGTCTGTTCGTGGCGATCGCTTGCAACGCTTCTTCCGGCGACACCTATCCGCCTCCGGCGGTCACGCCGTCTGGTGAGGTGGTGGCCGAGATCGGGCCGGTGACCCTGACCACCGACGAGATCGAAAACCGCGTCCGTCGCCAAAACCCCATGTTCCAGGCGCGGCTGCGGCAGCCCGGAGAGCTCGAGCGCTTCGTCGAAGCCGAGGTCAAGGGGGAGCTGATCGCGCAGGAGGCCTACGACCGCGGTCTGTTCGACGACCCCGACGTGCAGCAGGCCATGCGCCAAGCTGCGGTCCGAAAGCTCATGCAGGAGAAGATGAAAGAGCTGGACGCCCAGATCGAGGTGTCGGAGGACGAGGTCGTCGCGGCGTACAAAGAACGCTACGACGAGTTCAACCGGCCCGAGGCCGTGCGGCTGTCCGCCCTGAGCCTCGAGATCGAATCCGAAAAGGCCAGAGCCCGACAAAAGCGCGCGTTTCGCGAGGCGGCCCAGCGGGTGCGCGAAGGGCAGAAGGCCGGCGACATGATGGCCTTCGACGAAGAGGCCCGCAAATTCACCGGCGAACACGACGTGGACCGAACCGAGGTGGACCGGGGCTTTTCGAGCCGAAAAGAAGTGGCCGAATCCTATGGAGAGGAAGCGGCAAATGAACTCTTCGACGAGATGACCGTCGGCGACGTGGCGGTCTTCGAGCACGAAGACTCGGTGCATCTGATCCGAAAGACCGGACGGCGGCGTCCGATCGAACGCTCCCTGGAGCAGGTGCGGCGGTCTTTGGTGAACAAAATCAAGGCCCAAAAGCGATCCGAAGCGGTGGACGCTTTCGTTCGAGAGATCGCCGAGCGACGGGGGATCAGCCTCGAGATCCAGCACGTCGACGCCATCGATATCGGCCAGCGACCCGCCAAAGCCGAAACCAAAGACGCCGCCGCGGCCCCCAAAACCCCCTGAGCGCGCCGTGCAGGGTGTCGATCCCAGGGTTGTCTGCCTGCTCGTGGGGGGGTTCGGACCTCTCGCGGCATGCGAAGGCTTGGGACCCGAGGGCCGGAACGAGGTGGTTCTTCGTTTCGAGCCGGCGCCCGACGGGGCCAAGGCGGGCCGCGAGCCCTTCACGATCACCCGTTCCGACATTCAGCAGGCGTTCGCCCGGGCCCGGCTGGCCCGGGATCCCAGCCTCGAGGGTTCCGACTCGAGCCCGAACCTGCGACGGCACGTGGTCGACCGCCTGGTGGAGGCCCGCCTGTTGCGGGCCGAAGCGGCAGCGCGGGGCATCACCGTGACCAGCACGGCGATCCATCGGGAGTTGCGCGCTTTGCGGCGGGGTCTTCCGGAGAGCCAGTTCGACAAGCACCTGATCCGCAGCTATCAGACCGAAGACCTGCTTCGGGAACAGATCGAAGGTCGCCTGCTGGCCGGGGCCTTGCTGGCCCGGATCGATCCCGAGCCCGTGTCCGACGAAGCGGTCCGCGCCGCATTCGAGGCCCTTTCGGTCGAGGAGAAGGTCGTGCCGCCTCGGGTCCGCGCCGCCCAAATTCAAGTCCCCACCGAAGAACTCGGTCGCGAGGTCATGCGCAGGCTGTCGAAAGGCGTCCCCTTCGAGAAGCTCGCCCGCGCCTTCGCTCCCGAGTCCGGAGGACAGATCGGGTGGTTTTCCAAAGGGGAAATGCCCCCCGTTTTCGAGCGCACCTGCTTCGAGCTGAAGCCGGGAGAGCGTTCGGACTTGATCCCGAGCCAATACGGCCACCACATCTTCAAGGTCTACGAGCGACGGGAGCAGCGGGTGCGAACGTTCGAAGAGATGGCCGGCCAGCTGCGGGCGGAACTGGTCGAAAGACGCCGGCGAGACGCGGAAGAAGAGCTCCTTTCGGCGGTCCGAGCCGCCTATTCGGTCACGACCGACGATGCGCTCCTGGAGGAGCTCGTGCAGGAGGGCTTGCGATGATCGGACCGGTGGTCTCGTTGACCGTCATGGCGCTGGCCCAGCCCGCGCCCGAGGAGCTCGGTCCCGACGCGGTCCTGGTCGACCGGATCGCGGCGGTCGTCAACGACGACATCATTACCTTGTCCGAGGTGCGGAGCGCCGCAGATCCTCTGGCGGAGTCCGGTTGGGACCGGGCGCGGATCCGCCGGCTGTACGAGGACGTGCTCGAAAACCTGATCGCCCAGGCGCTGCTCGATCAACAGCTCGAAGAATCCAACGTCGAAGTCGGTGACACGGAGCTCAACCGCGCCATTCAACGGATCATGGAGCAGAACCGATTGACTCCCGAACAGCTCGAGGCGGCGGTGCAGAACGAGGGCCTCACCATGGACGAATACCGGGAGCAGGTCCGAGAAGACCTGCGGCGGCAGCAGCTGTTTCAACTCAACGTGAACCAGCGAATCCAGGTGTCGGAACGAGACATCCGAGAAGAGTACGAGCGGATCACCCGGGACGACGAAGAACGACAGGTGGTGCAGCTCAGGCACCTGCTCTTTCGAATCGACGAAAGCCGCTCTCGGGCCGACGCCGTCGCACTGGCCGAAAAGGCACGTGCCCGAGTGGCCGGGGGAGAGGATTTTGCGGCAGTGGCGCGACAGATTTCCGAGGGCCCCACCGCAGATGCGGGCGGAAAGCTCGGAGAGCTGGCGGTCTCGGGTCTGCTGCCTTCCTTGGCGCGGGTGGTGGAGCGCTTGCCGGATCGAACCCTCTCGAAACCGGTGGTCACGCCGAACGGCGTGCACGTACTGTGGGTGGACGAACGACGCACCGAGAAGGAACGAAGCTTCACCGAGCTGGCGCCCCGGATCCGCCAACAGTTGATGCAGAAAGCGCAGCAGGAGCAGGTGCAGATCTGGCTCGACGAGCTGAAAACGAAAGCCTCCATCGACCGGCGGATCTGACCGCCCTTCACTCGTCCGCGTATCGGCCGTCGACGATCCGGCGCACCCGCGAACGAGGTTCACACTGGTTGCGTGTCACGTAGCCGGTCCGCTCCGACCAGTGTTCGGCCCAAGCGCTCCATACGCCGTGGGCGGTGGCCGGAACCCGCAGTTCCACGCGCACCCCGTCGTCTTTTGGCTGCCAGCGGGATCCGAAAGGGTCATCGAGTCGAAGCAATATCCGCCCTTCGGTTTCCATCGGATCGGCGGGCCACGGGAGGGCCGCGTACCACGGCGCCGAAATGCCGGCGGGCGGCTGATCGGGCAGCCGCAACCGGAGCCGCAGGTCCAGGGCTTCGGCCGCCGCTTCGTCCAAGGCTTCCGCTTCCTGGGGCCCCTTCCTGCGAACCACCAGGCGGCGATGCTGGTCCGCCAGCCGCCGGCGGGTCTCGTCGTTCAAGATGCAATGGTGCAGATACAGCTCGAGCTTGGCCAGGGCGTCCGGTGCGGACTTCACCGCTTGGCGAAGGGCGGTGGTGGCGCCGACCAGAGGGGGGCCGAAACCGACCTGATACGAGCCGATCCACGGGTCGGAAAACGCTTCGCGAAGCATCGGGATGAGCGACGTCGGCCCATCCGCCTGCAGCAGAATGGAAAGCTGCGGAGTCACTCGAACTCCATCACCCGGCCATCTCGGGTCTTCACCGAAAGGACCTCCAGTTCCAGATCTCCGATCAACGAAGCGGCCACCGCGCCCGAAGCCCGCAGCCCCTCGGGGTCGGACTGACCCACGGCGAACTTGATGTGGGTCGGGTCGGCCCGATCCTGCCGGAAGGTCGGATCCATGGGATACCAAGCGCCGTCGGTCCAGACCTCGACCCATTCGTGGTAGCCGAACTGGTTGCGGACACCGCCGACGTAGATGAGGCCGGTGGCCAGCCGAACGGGGATGCCCGCGATCTTCGCCAACGCACTGAAGAGCACCGCATGCTCCGTACAGTCGCCCTCCCGTGCCTCCAGAGCTTCACTGGCGCTGTTGAACGCCCTCGCCAAGGTCTTGTTCCGGATCCGCTCGTTCACGAACCGATTGATCCGCCGGGCAGCGGTCCACACCCGATCGGCGTCGCCGATGACCTTTCGGGCAGTCTGAACCAGTTCGGGATCGTCCAGATCTTCGAACGGAGTCTCTTCGAGATAGGGCGACAGCTCCTCGCGGGTGACCGGTATCTGGGTCTGCCCGGGCGGCTCGGGCGTTCGGGTGAGCGTCAGAATCGGCGCTTCACCGGCAGAGGTCACCTGCTGGCGCAGGTCTTCCAGCACGGGTGGCGGCGCCTCGCTGCGGGTCCGGACCCGCACGCGCAGCGAGGCGATGTCATCGCGGGGCGGCAAGGGCCGAGGGACCGAGAACAGGCCCGCACTGAACAGATCGACCTTTTCGCCGAGCTTCAAGGCTCGGGCTCGGGTGGTGCGCTCGAAGGTCGCGCCCATGGCGGGGATGGTCATCTTTTCGGTGACACCGTCGGGCCGCACCCAGGCACGGCTCACGATGCCCCCCATCTTCTGTCGGACCACGAAGCGACCCTCTTCTTTTCGTTCGACCTCCACGGTGAATGGCTGTACGTCGCCCTCGCTTTCGCTGATGGCTCGTCCTTTCCGGCGGAAATCCGGGTTCAGCTCGTCGAACCACAACGCCTCCAAGGTCGATGCCAACAGCAGGTCTGAATCCATCGGGTGGACCGTGCGCGTTTGCTGGTCGCCGACGGTGATCACCACCTCGAAGCCATCTTCCACCCGGCGGCCGCGGATCTTTCGCACTTGTCCGCCTTCCTGGCGGCGATGAACGAACTCCAGGGGACTTCCATCGGGCCGGGCCCAAGCCTGCACCGAAGACTCCATCCGGACCTCCTGGTCCAACCGCTTCACCTCGAGGACCGAGCTTTGGACCGTGTGGATCGCGACGCCTCCCGCCCGTTCGACCGGCTCCACCGCAGTGTGAAAATAGCCGACCTTCTGCCCCTTGAAGGCGAAGTCGTACCAGGTGTCCCGGGTGGGAATCCCGTCGTCTCGGGGCGCCCCGACAGGAGGCGAATCGGCCGAGGTCTCGGCTTCGGCGGGAGCGGGCTGGGACGGTTCGCCGTTCTTGCAGGCGAGGACCGTCGTCAGGAGGAAGAAGAGGAAGACGGGGGTTTGTTTCGCGCGCGCCATAGCTTGAACCCGATCCACGCTGCCGCGAGGATCCCCGCCAGCGCGTACACGATCTGGCTGTAGACCTGAAACGTCGCTTGAATTTTCTCCCAGTTGTCGCCCACCCACACCCCGAGCCCCAGGACGCCGGCGGACCAGACCGCTTGGGATACCCCGCCGGCCAGCAGGCTCGGGCCGCGCGGCAGCCGACCCGCACCGGCCGCCAAAAACACCACCCCCCGGACGCCGGGAAGGGCCCGGTTCAAGAACAGCAGACCCGGACCGAAACGTCGGTACAGGGCGAAGAAGCGGTCCACCGAACTGCGATCGAGCCACCGCCGAACTCGCCGGCCCCCCCGCCACGTGCCGTCGGGCCGGCGCAGAGCCAGGCCGATCTCGTACTGGATCCACGCCCCGGCGACACCGCCGGCGGTGGACACGGCCCACACGAGCCAAAAAGGATCTTGCCCGGCCACGATCCACAAGGCCCCAACCAAGAGCACCGAGTCGCCCGGGAGCATCGGAAGCAGGTACTCCGCAGCGGATGCGCCGCCGATGGCGGCCAGTCCCCAATACGGCGGACTTTGGCGAAGCCACTCGAGAACCGCGTTCACCGAGCCCCCCGCACCGCGTGGGGACCCGTATGTCCGAGCAGACGCCGCAGCCGGTCGGCCTCGATCGCCACGAGCCGCGTCTTGGCTTGGGATACACCAACCTGGCCGGGGGGCGCACCCTTGGTCTTCTTCACGTGGCGGGCCTCGGCGACCATGACCTCCGCTTTCGACTCGTTTCGGGCTTCCGAAAAGTGGATGGCCAAATGGGCCGCATCCACCACCGCCTCCGGCGAGGCTCGGTGGCCCGCCCTTTGCGGAATCACCACGTGGGCGCCCGTCACGCCTCGGGCGTGCAGCCACAGGTCGGATCCACGGGCGGACGAGGTGAGTCGGTCGTTGCTCTTGGCGTTCTTGCCGACCCAGATCTCACTTTGATCGCTGGCTTCGAACCGCCGGGCCCATCGGGCCCAAGGCGGGGAGCTTCGCGCCTTTTCGCGCGACGACGGCTCTGCAGAGGTCTTCGAGGCCGATGAAAGCCAAGGGCCGTACCGCCCCCGAAGCTCGGCTTCCGAGACGGACTCCGGCGCCCGGTCCAGCTCGTCGAGCAGCGCCCGGACCCGGTCTCGCTCCCGCTCCACTTCGCGCAATCGGCTTGCCACCACGGGAAGGCCCCGGCGGGCCTTTTTGGCCCGGGCGAAGTACCGCTCCAGGTTTTCGACGGGCGACAGGGTTGGGTCGAGAGGGACGCGCACCGGCGCTTGGGTGCTCCAATCCACCACCTCGACCTCCGATTGCCCCCGCCGAACCTGGTGAAGGACCGACTTCAACCGCTCTCCCTGCAGCTCCGCGTCCGCAGCGGCCTCGAGCCGGCGGCGGTCGGCGTCCACCTTCTTCCACAAGCGATCCAGGCGTTTGGTCTCGGCGGCCAGTCGGCGACGAAGCTGCCGGCGCAGCTGCTGCGCCCGGTCGAAAGCTCCCGAAGACGGATCGTCGAAGGTGAAATCGGCGGGCAAGGGCGCGGGCGAAGGCGGCACCCGGGACGGCTCGTGGGGCTGGACCTGGACCCAGTTGGATCGGGCCGCGAGCCGCACATCGAAGTCGGTACATTCGAGGACCCAGGCCGGCCCGTCGATCCGAAGCCCACACCACGCCTGGCCCACCAATCGCTTGCGGAGATACCGCTGCAGATCTCCCCCGTTCACGGTCCGGCCAGGACGCTGGCCGTGAAGCTCGAGGCTGGGCGAGCCTTGCATGCCAAAGACCGCATGAACGGTCCGGCCCGGCAATCGAACTTCCAGGCTCAACGTCCGATCGTCGACCCGGTCCACCCGCTGAATCCGGGCCCCGACCAGGTGTGCCGCGGCAGCCAGTGGATCGGGGCTCATCCAGACACACTACGGGAGGAGTCTGGGCTCTTCCCAGTCCGGACCGGCCGTTCGCTCCGTAACGGGGGGCGGTTTGGAGCCCGAGAGCTCGGCCGTTCGCGACCTCCCCACTCGGGCTTTCGGCGGGCTCGAAGACCCAAAAAGAAAAGGCCCGCCCTTCCGGTGGAAAGGCGAGCCTTTTCGAAGGGTTGGAGACGAATCAGGCCGTGGGCTCGGACGATGCCTCGACCTCGGCGGGCGCCGTCGTCCGCGGGGAACGACGCCGGGTGGTCTTCTTCTTCGTCGCCTTCTTCTTGGTGGCCTTCTTCTTCGTAGCCTTCTTCTTGGTGGCCTTCTTCTTCGTCGCCTTCTTCTTGGTGGCTTTCTTCTTCGTAGCCTTCTTCTTGGTCGCCTTGCGCTTGGTGGCCTTCTTCTTGGTGGCTTTCTTCTTCGTAGCCTTCTTCTTGGTGGCCTTCTTCTTGGTCGCCTTGCGCTTGGTGGCCTTCTTCTTGGTGGCCTTCTTCTTCGTCGCCTTGCGCTTGGTGGCCTTCTTCTTGGTCGCCTTCTTCTTCGTCGCCTTCTTCTTGGTCACCTTCTTCTTGGCGGCGGTCTTGCGGCTGGTCGCCTTTCGCTTGGTTGCCTTCTTCTTGGTGCTACGCTTCTTCGTAGCGGTCTTCTTTCGAGTAGCCATCCGTTACCTTTCTGCTCCACATACACGGAGCTAGCAAAAATGTACGAATGGCCTGATCCGATGTCAACAATCGGCCTACCCACGCGAAACGCAGCTTGCTGGATCCGGCGGAGGTGATCGATCCGACAACCACCCGACCCACACCGCATCGTCGGACTGTCGATGCACCACCAAGGGGAGATCGACGCCAGCTGCGGCGCACCACGCCCGAAGGGCTTCGGACCATCTGGTCGCGGGTGGGATCGCGGCACGGAACACACGCCCTTCGAACGCCACGGCCAAATGGGCACCGGCGCCGGGATCACCACGCAACCGCACCGTGCGTTCGTCGATCCGGCGAACCGAACACGCAGAGTGTGGGCTGGCCCGCACCAAATCGACCCGGATGAATCGAGGATCGGGCGGCATGGACTGCGCTGAGCGGTCATTCCGGGCCTGGTGGGCCTTCTTTTCGGTCAACCACACGTCGAGCAGCGCCCCCCGACCGCTGACTGCGGGTGTCGGTGCAACATCGGTCGTGCCGGGCGCCCGGATGTCCAGATCGCTGTCCGTTTCCGCGTCCACCGGCTCGCACTCGCCATCGGCGCGGAACCGCACTTCGCGCTCCGGGTCGACTTCGGTGTCGGGCTCATCGTCGGGGGGGCGTCGGATGTTCACGGCTCGGTCTCGCTTCGGGCGACGACCAGCAGACTGACCGAACGGGCCCCTTGCTTCAACAGCACCCGCCCCACGGCGCGTGCCGTGGCTCCGGTGGTGCAGACGTCGTCCACCACCGTCACCTGCGCTCCGTCGATGCGCCGGCCCGTACCTTCGTAGCCCAGATCTGCAGCCAGCCGCTGAGCCCGTGTGCGCCCGAGTTGGGTTCCGGTCGCACGACGACGCACCAGGCCGTGCCAAACCGGCCCTCCCAGAGCCCGTGCGAGCTCCGAGGACGGATTGAATCCGCGGGTGCGCGCTCGCTCCGGGTCCAGGGGCACCGGCACCCATGCATCGGTTCGCAGGACGTGGGCCTGGGATTCGATCGCCCGAGCCAGATCGCGAGCGAGCCACCACGCGCCCGCGAACTTCCACCGGCGGATCGCCCGAACGATCGGCCCCCGGTACACGAAGCCGGCCCGGGCCGATCCGATCCCCTGGATGTCGAATGGACCGGCTCGCTCCAGGCCGACCGCACAGACCGGGCACAAGAACTGCGCACCGATCCGGTCACACGCCGCGCACCTCGACGGGTAGAGGGCTTCGATGGCTCCTTCGATCAAGCCTCCGATCATTTGTGATACGGCTCGTCCCGCAGGATCGTGAAGGCCCGATACAGCTGCTCGGCCACGACGAGGCGCGCGATCCGGTGCGGCAACGTGAGCGGCCCCAGGGACCAACACTCGTCCATCTGCTCCAACAGACTGGGATCGAGGCCGCTGGGCCCTCCGATCACCCACGACACGGTGGTGCCCGCATCCCGCCACCGCTCCAGGCGCTGGGCCCACTCGAGCGAAGTGCCGGACCAACCGTGGCGATCGAGGGCGATGGTCCGACCCCGAAGCTTGGGCCCGATCCGCTCCGCCTCTTTGCGCATGGCCACCGAGGGGGACAGATTGCGGCGAAGCGGCTCTTCTTTGAGCTCCACCAGGTCCAACGGCGCCCACCGCCGAATTCGACCGGCGTAGGTCTCGATCGGACCCTGGATCGGATCGTTTCGATCTCGGCCTACCGAGATGAGAAACAGCTTCATCGCGGTTTGCAGGATGGGATGGGCGCCGAATCGAGCCGATCTCGCAGGGTTTTGCGAAACACCCGACATGCGTCGCGATCGCCACTTCGAGCCCAAGCCCGGAACGCGATCCGCAGATTGTCCCGCAGTCGCGCATCGTTCGGAACGAGCACGAAGGCTTCGGCGAAGGCCCGGGCGGCACGTTCGAAACGATCCCTTCGAAATGCCCGCTCGGCCCGACGGGACCAGCAGTCGACCCGGGATTGCACGGAGAAGCGGTCTTCCGGAACCAGGGTCGACATCTCCTTTTCGAACTCTCTTCCGCCCGTGCACGGTCCAGCTCTCAGGGCGGCAGACAGCTGGCGCTGAAGCCAAGCCACCCGGTTTTCGCGGCAAAACTGGCTTTCGGGATGGGCCGCCAAGCAGGCGCGAGTGCTTTGATCGACGTTCGCTTCGTCTGCCGTTCGCACGGCGTGGTCCACGTGGACTTCGTGCAGCTTTTTGCGCTCGGTCGGGGTGCTCGCCCAGCGGAGCGCCCGCTGAAGCTCGCCTCGCTGGGCCAGCGTGACCGCGGCCGCCTTTCGGGCTTTCGAGCGATTCGTCCAAAGGAGCTGGCGACGTTCCGGGCCGAGCGCACCTCGATGGGCCCAGGCCGCGTCGTAGGCTGAAAACGCCTCGACCCAATGTTCCTGCTCGGCGTGCCGATGGGCCACTTCGCTCCAGCCGAAGGCCTGGACCCGCGCGGCATCGGCGCCGTCCAATCCTCGGGTGTACGTGCCCCCGCGCAGATGGCGCACCAAAGCCGCCGGCGAAATGCGGGCCGCATCGCGGCGAATTCGGCGCTGCATGAATGCGGCGAGGTTGGCTCTCAGGGTGCGCTTCACGTCTGGCTCGGCTTCGTCGAGCTCCAACGCCCGGCGAAGCAGAGCCACCGCTTTGCTCAGATGGCCGTCTTCGAAGGCCTGAACGGCCATCTGGCCGAGCAACACCGCCCGTTGATCCACGAGCACCTGGCGCATCCGCGGGGTGGCCGCGATCGATTCGGCCCGAGCGAACAGCGCTTCGGCGCGGCTGGGCTGCTCGCTTTGCTGGGCGAAGATACCGAGGTTCACGTACATGATCGCCACGAGCGCCCGGGTGGGATGCCGCTCTCCGGTCCCTTCGACCAGGCTTCGGGTTCGGCTGCCCGCTCGACCGACCACCCGGCGAAGGATGTCCGCCGACCGCGCGCGCCCCGGGGCGAAGCCCTGCCTCGACGTGGTCTCCACGACCTTCCACTCCGTTCCGATCCGAACCAAAGAACGGGCGTGCGTGGGCATCAGCTCGGCCCGGACCTCCAGACCCAGGTCCATGGCGAGCAGATTGTACAGCAACGCAGAGGACACGCAGTTGAAGCGACCGTGCTCGAACACCTGGGCCAAGGTGGTCGCATCAGCCTGATAGCGCTCGAGCGGCCCCTGGTGCAGCCGTTGGAGCAGTGCATGGGCTCGGGCTTCGGGCGACAATCGCTTCAGGTCTTCCAACCGGCGCTGCCAAGTTCGATACGCTGTGCGCAGTTTGCCGGCGTCCGAGGCCGCGAGGGCTTCTTCGAGCAGGGCACTCGACCCGGTCCCCGCGGATACGCTGGTGGCCAACTGCACGGCCATCATGGCGATCGCCGCGGACATCGGTCCAACGTGCCAGCCGAGGCGGACGAGGACAACGAAGACTCGCTCGGGCGGGGGGTGCAGGCTTCCGACCGATGCGCATGTACCTCCGCAGCGACTTCGGATCGGGCTGCTTCGGCGTGCACTGCAGTCCGTGGCGATGGAATCCACGCCAGCCCGAACGCCAGGCTGCTGCCGAGAACGCTTCCGGTGAGGACGGCGCGGCCCCAACCCATGCCGCGCAGTGTGATGGCGCTCGCGCGGGGAAGCCGCCGGTGCGAAGGCGTACGCTCGACGGGCGTGGACCGGGTCCGTACCGTCGCCGACGGTGCCAACGGGCCCGTCCGGACCGCAACCCGCGTCGGAGCCTCGCTCGGCGAAATGGCACCGGCGATCCCGTCGGACAGACTCTCGAAAAAGGATGCCACGTTGCGAAACCGCCGATTCGGGTCGGGATGCCAGGCCCGTTCGAACACCGGGTCGACCGACGGCGCGAGCTCGGGTCGCGCTGTGCGCAGAGAGGGTCTCGGACCCCGTTGAATCCGCAAGAAGACCTGCGTCGGTGCGTTGCGACGATGAGAACTCTTCGGGCGCCCCACGGGCCAGGGTGCGTCGCATTCGTCCCGCAGCCAGGGGCGGCTCAGCGACAAGACCTCGAACAACAACGTCGCCAAGGCGAACTGATCCGAAGCGGGGTTGGCTGGTTCTCCGCGCAACAGCTCGGGCGCCAGGTACGAGGTGGTGCCGATCACGTGGTCGTTCGGCGCTCGGCCCGTCGGTTCGGCGTTCCACCGGGCCGAACCGAAGTCGACGATGACGAGTCGATCCGCGTCCGGGTCCCAGATGACGTTGGCGGGCTTCAGATCCCGGTGCACGATGCCGGCGGCGTGCGCGTGGCCGAGCCCCCGGGTCAGATCCGACGCCCAGCGAAGGGCACGCGGGGCCGAGATGCGCAGTCCACGCTGGGCGATGCGGACCAAGAGCAGCTGCAGCGGCACCCCGCGCACCCAATCCATGACCAGGTGGGGACGGGGGAGGGCTTCGGTGTGGCCATCGACCCATCGGGCCAAGTTCGGGTGCAGAAGCCGTTTGAGGACCTCGTTTTCTCGAACGAAGCGGGATCGGCAGGCGGACTCCCCGCAGCGAGAGTCCTTGAGGAACTTCACGGCCACCTGCCGCCCCGTCTCGAGGTCGTCGGCCCGCCACACCGCACAGTACCCGCCCTCGCCCACCATCGCCTCCAGGCGATAGCGTCCGTCGATCAGGGTGTTCGGAGCCAAAGGGTCGCCCATCGCCGTGTGCGGATGCGAAGGAAGTGCCAAACATGATCCCCCGGCCCATGCCCCCGCAGGCACGCCCCGTCCGTCCGGCGCCCGTCCGTCCCGGACACGCCTCTGCCCGTCGCACCGGTGGGGAGTCCCGTTTTCGCAGGCCGTCGGTCCTTGCGGAGCGTCCGAACGACGCGAAACCGTCGCACCCGATTCGAGGCGTCGATCGGGGGAGCTTGCAGGACTGCGAAAAGACGGGACCCGTGCACGAACCCGGGGCCCGGCGCCGGTCGTGGAGTGTGCGGTCCGCCAAAAAGCCTGCACGCAGACGGGCATGGAAGGACGGAATCGAAGTGCGCGGGAATCGGATCACTGCCCAACGGCGGTGGAGGGCGCAGTGGCTGGGGCTGGCTCTGGGCGTGGTGGGAACACAGTCGTCAGCTTGGGCGCAGGAGGTGGCCGCCAGCTTTCCGCCGGCGTGGGCGACCCGGGGCGAAGACCTGCAGCTTTCGATCCGCGTGGACGATCCACTCCGCGTAGTCCGCAGCGTGCGCTACTTCGTCACCCTCGATGGATCCGAAGTTCGGACCGCCACCGCGTCGATCGACACCGAGTTTCGAACGATCCTCCCGGCCGAAGAGCTCTGGCGAACGAGCCCGGAGACCCTGACCCTCCGGGCCGAGCTTCTCGGTCGGCGGGGCGGCCTCATATCCACCTTGGGCGAACCCGTTCCCCTTCGGATCGACATCCTGACGCCCTTGGCTTCGGACCGACGTCGGGCCGCCCTGAAGGCACCGACCCGCCGCGGCTCTTCACCGGTCTCGGCGTCGGTGGGTCTCGTCGGTCAGCTCGGCGTGAGCGCCCGAGCCCGGGCAGCGCTCCGGATCGGTTGGACCCTCGGGCGTTGGGAACCGGGACTGATCGCCTCCGTGGGCCCGAACAGCCAACGGGAAGACGGCGACCTGACCTTCGGCGGCGAACTCGAGCTCCGGCGATACGTCCCCTTGGGGCCCGAACCGGCTTGGACCCCGTATGCGGCCGTTCGCGCGGGCCTCGACGGGCGCTTTCCGGGCCTCGATCCGCTCGGCGGAACGGCCGTGGGCGTCCAGTTCCCCCTGGGTGATGTGGCTTTGGAGCTGCAAGCGGACGGAACGGTCCTGTATGTCGATCGAGGCCATGAAGGAGACGCGGCATTCTCCGGCGGTCTCAGGGTTTGGCTGCGATTCACCGGGCCTCGGGATCGCGCTGGGCCTGCTGGGCCTGATGCTCGGGGTGGGGTGTGAGCAGTCCCCCCCCATCGGTCCGGACGGAAAGCCGGTGACCGTCGGCCAGGTGAAGCTGTGGACCTACCCAAAAGGCGCGAAAGTCTGGGTCGACGGCGAGCTCGAAGTCGTGAGCACCCCGGCAACGCTGGTGAAGGAAGCGGGCACCTACAGCCTCGAGTTCCAGGTGCCGGGTGCGGAGTCCTACGAAACCGACGTGACCATCTACCCGGGTCGCTCGCGCACCCTGCGCTTCGACCTTCCGAAGCCTCCGGATTCGACGGTCACGGTGTTCGCCGACGTGGACGGCGCATCGGTCCGGATCAACGGGTACAAACGGGGTGAGACCCCCCTCGAAGACGTGATCACGAAACCGGGCCCCCTCGACATCACCGTCTTGGGCCCCTACGACCGCGCCCGGTCGGTTCGAGACCGCCTGCAGATCGGAGAACACAAGGTGTACCGGGTCTCGTTCAGCAAGAACGCCACCGTAGCGAAACAGGCCATGGGTCGACTCACTTTGGGGCTGAAGCCGGATGGTGAGGTGTGGAAGGTCGGCGGCGAACGGATCGGACAGACCCCGTTGGTCGACGTCCCGGTACCTGCCGGCCGCTTCGACGTGCTGCTGCGCAGCGGCGACCGGGAAAGGCGGGTGACGCTGCAGATTCCCGAAGACGAACTGGCGGTGTATCGGTTTCGGCTTTTCGAGCGGGACCAGGTCGAAGCGTCGAACAACGGTGAAGACGACGGCGAAGCGCCAAAGCCCCACGCCGAGGAAGGGCGGTGATTCCGCCTTTGCACACGGTGGAACGTGGCCAGGGGCCGGAGCTGGTGCTCGTTCACGGCACGGCCACCGATTCCGACGGCTTCGTCTCGCTCTTCGCCCACGGGGCAAAAGACTCGACCCTGTTCGCCTACGACCGTCGGGGAACTCCCCGGTCGCCGCTCCCCGAGGACCGTGAAAGGTGGTCCGTCGAAGACCACGCTTGCGACCTTCAGTCGATTCTCCTCAATCGGCTATCTCGGAGAGACTCATCGGTCGATCCGAGCGGCCAACGAGCGTGGGTCTACGGGTCGAGCTTCGGAGCGGTCGTGGTTTTGGAGCTGGCCCGCAGCCGACCCGACCTGTTTCACGGCGTTCTTCTGGGTGAGCCTCCGCTGCCGCCGAAAGATGGCGCTCCGCCCGTGCCGGCCCGTTTTTTCGACGAACTGATGGATCTGCGCCGAACGGAACGCCCCGAGGCCGCTGGACACTTTTTCTTGCAGCAGATCCTCTCGGTCCCGGAGTACCAGCGCATGCCGCGAATGTGGCGGGACCGTGCCGCATCGTTTCACGAGAGCATCGCGCTCGAATGTGCGGCGCTCATGGATCATGCTCCGCGCTTTTCGGAGCTGAGCACGCTACAGCTTCCGGTGCTCCTGCTCGAAGGTTCTCGATCCGGTCCCGACTTTCCACCGGTCTTGGACGAGCTGGAGCGGGTCCTCCCGCGCGTCGAGAGGGTTCGGATCGAAGGCGCCGGACACATGATGCACGCAGATCAGCCACGCCGTTTCTTGGCAGCGGCTCGTGCGTTCATGGACGGCTGAGCTTCGTCAGGAAGAAGGAAAGACCAGGGTGTGCCGAGGAATTCGGGCCGCGTCCATGCGGTGGCCGGGCACCAAGTCCCCGTCGGGCAGGCGGTACAGGGTGCTCGGATCATCCCACCGAGAACCCGCGATCTGGGATGGCGCCCGCCCGGCGGTCACGTATCCGGCAAACTGCTTGTCGAGCAAGATTCGGGTCCCCCTCGGCACCGCCAGAAGAAGTCGGCGCCCCTCTGCGTCATGTTCGAGGTCGGCTCCGGTCCGCACGAGTCCGCTGGGAAACAGGTAGATCGTTTTCGGATCGCGGGAGGCTTCGCCGACCCATGCCCGGGCGGACCGGCCCGAGCGGGCCACCCGGACCACGTCGGTCCGCCCCCGACGCCGCGAAACGCGGCTCCGGTCGGGGAGCCTCGGTTCTCGCTGCACGCGCTTCGACGCGCGCTGCCGTCGGGAGGGAGGCTCTCGGCGCCGAGCCATGGCCGGCGTGCGCCGTTTCGGCGGAAACAGGATCCGAAACAACTCCCGATCGGCCACCCGCACCCGACGGGCCCGCACGTCGGGGTCGAACCGGGGGGCTGCGAGCAAGCCCAACGCCTTGCGCACCTTCGGACGGGCGAACAGCATGCCGCACCGCTTGCGGCCCCGATGCGGATACGGGTGATAGCGGTGGGGCGTTCCGTAGGCCACCATGGAATGGGTCAAGACCCGCCGATCCGGCACCCGGTACATGGACTGCAGCTGACGCAACAGCTCGCGGAGGGCCCGCACCTGCGCCGGCCGCAGGCGTCCGTCGTGATACCCGGCGACCTCGATGCCCAACGACCGCCGATCCAGATCCCGGTGGCCGTCCCACAGGGCCGTGCCGGCATGGGTGGCGATCCGGCGGTGATGGATGATCCGGGTCACCCGGCCCCGTTCGTCCACCAGGTAATGGGCTTCCCCCAGCCGGCGCAGCTTGGCCAGGGCGCCTCGCGCCGCCCCTTCGGTGGTGTGCAAAACGATGTAGTCGGTGCGGGGACGCAGGGGCCGCTGTCGATTCAGCGGACTGTAGTCGGAACGGATGTCGAGTCCATACGCCTGGCTCGAGACCGCGGTGAGGGCCAGCACCATCGCACAGCGCCACATCGCACCCGAGCCTACCTGGGGCGAATGGGGGCGCAAGTTTCCGGAACTCGGCGCCGGCGGCAGCATCGGCTCCGAAACCGGGTCTCGGGCGAATGCGGGACCGGCCGACGCGGGAGCGGGCGAATGCGGGACCGGGCGAATGCGGGACCGGGCCGACGCGGGACCGGGCGAATTCCGGACCGGGACGCGGCCGGGAGGAACGGAAATGGAGCGTCGATGGGGAGCGCGGGATTCGAGAGGCGGAGGCGAGACCCCTTGCACGGAGCGCGAAATGGATTCCGCCAGGCCGAATGCAATCCATTGCACACCTCCGACGGATGGCACCTCGTCCCCCGTTCGAGGCACGAAGAGCTTGATGGAAGCGGTGGATTTTCACGGCCTCAGGTCTCGCTCCCCCCGCATGCACGCCGTGTTCGGCGCGGTGCGCAGCTTCGCCCCCGCCGTCGAGCCGGTGCTGCTGCTCGGTGAATCGGGCACCGGCAAGGAAGGTCTGGCTCGGGCGCTGCATGCGGAATCGGGGCGGACCGGGCCCTTCGTCGCCCTCAACTGCGCCGCCTTCGCCCCGAGCCTGGTGGACGGCGAGCTTTTCGGTCACGCCAAAGGGGCCTTCACCGGCGCCGCCGAGGACAAAGCTGGCGCCTTCGAATCGGCCCACGGCGGAACCCTATTTTTGGACGAACTCGGTGAGCTTTCGCTCGAACTGCAGGCCAAATTGCTTCGAGTCCTCGAAAACCGTGCGGTCCGGCGACTGGGCGAGATGCGAGAACGTCCAGTCGACGTCCGGATCGTCGGCGCAACGCACCGCTCCCTCGAAAACATGGTCGCATGCGGCCACTTTCGTGCCGACCTGTTTCATCGCTTGTGCGTGCTCGATGTGGAGATTCCGCCGCTGCGCGAGCGCATGGAGGACGTGGCGTTGTTGGCTCGAACCTTCTTGCCGGCCGAAACCTCGATCACGGAGTCGGCTCTGTGCTGCCTTCGGGAACACGACTGGCCCGGTAACGTCCGAGAGCTCCGAAACGTCCTGACCCGCGCGGTCTGGATGGGACGATCGGCCGCGAATGCATCGCCCCCCGCGGAACTCACGGAAGCCCACGTCCGGGTGCGGCGGCGGGGTGCGGGCGGCAGTCCGACTCCCCCTGGGCCCCCGCACGCCGCGAAGGCCACGGCCGGGCATCCGGCGCTCGGGCCGCACGAATGCGGTCTCGCGTCGCAGGCCCGTCCTTCGACGCTCGGCCCTGGCGGGAGCCTTCGGGCCCAGGAACGGCTTCGCATTCTCGAGGCGCTGCGTGCGTCGGGCGGCAACTGCGCCGCGGCCGCCCGCCACCTGGGTCTCGCCCGAAGCACCCTCCACGACCGGCTCCGTCGTTTGGGCGAACCGCACAAACCGCTGCGGGCGGCCGCGGCCGGTACGCGCAATCCGTGACCGGCGGCCACGGGACCGGCTGCGCCCGCGCGAGCCCGTGCCATCGTTTACCGCAGACGCCCCCTGGCGTATGGGCAGAGCTCGTGCGGGATCGCGCGCCGCTCAAGGACGTTCTCGGCCCCGGCATTCTGTTCGCCGCGGGATCGGTGGGCGTGAGCCATCTGGTGCAGTCGACCCGCGCCGGCGCTGGTTGGGGCCTGGGGCTGCTGGGGGTCGTGGTCCTGGCCAATCTGGTCAAGTACCCGGCTTTCCGGATCGGACCCCACCATGCCGCCACCACCGGCACCTCCTTGCTCGAAGGCTACCGCCGGCAGGGCCCGTGGGCGGTGTGGCTGTATGGCGCCCTGACCCTGTCCAGCGCGTTCGCCGTGCTGGCCGGGGTGACCGTGGTGACGGCGGGCCTCGGGATCGCGGTGTTCGGGCTGCCGGGCGGGCCCGTCGAGGTCAGCGCGGCCCTACTGGCGGTCTGCGCCGCGATTTTGGGTTTCGGCAAGTTCCGTGCTCTGGACCGGGTGCTGAAGGTGCTGGTGGCCGTCTTCACCGCGGGCACTTTGGGGGTCACGGTGCAGGTGGTCGGTCAGCTGAACTGGACGGCGGTGCAATGGCCGGATCTGCAACACCGGCCAGACCTGTTGTTCATGGCGGCCCTCTTTGGATGGATGCCGTCCGCGGTCGATCTGTCGGTGTGGCAGTCCCTGTGGACCCTGGAACGGAGCCGAGACCTTCGCCGGCGGATCCCGTTGGCCGAGTCCATGGTCGATTTTCACGTGGGTTACTGGGGCACGGCAGTGTTGGCGGTGTGTTTCGTGTTGATGGGTGCCGGTCTGATGTTCGAGCAGGGATTGACCTTCGAAGACCCGGCAGGGCGATTCGCCGCCCAGCTGGTGGAAATGTACGGACGCACCCTGGGGCCCGGTCTCGAGCCGCTCATCGGGGTGGCCGCGTTCGCGGTCATGTTCTCGACCACCTTGGCCGTGCTCGACGGATTCCCTCGCGCCCTGGAGGCATTCGCAGAACGGGTGCGCAGACCGGAAGCCGATCTGTTCGAGGCCACCCCATCCTTCACCGTTCGCCCGTATTGGCTCTTTTTGGCCTTCACCGTGGCCGGCGCACTGACCCTGCTGTCGGCCTTTCCGAGCTCCCTGAAGGGCCTGATCGACACGGTAACGACTTTGTCCTTTCTGACTGCGCCCATCCTCGCATGGCTGAACCACCGGGCCTTGGTCTCGCCGGAAGTGGCTGCGGTCGAGGCGCCGGCCAGGTGGCTGCGGATTTGGAGTGCCGTCTCGATCGGTCTTCAGGCGGTATTCGCAGCCGTCTACCTGAACCTGCGTTACGTGCTGGACTGAGGTGTTCAGCCCGCACCCAAATCCAGCCCACTTTGAACCCGATCCTCCAGGTCCCGATAGATGGCATGGTCATAGGCCGCGATCAGGTCGCGACGGCTCAAAGATCCGACGAGACGCGTGGGGTCCAACGAATCGACCACCACCAGCTCGTCGTGTCCCGAGGTGACCATCTTGTGCATGGCCGATTGAAGGCTCTCCTCGGGATGAAGTTGGGGAGCTGCCTCGATCAGGTCGTGCGCGACGACGAGACTGTCCATTCCCTGCATGCATATCGCCATGCGCAGGGCATCATCGTCGATCACGCCGATCAGCCTTCCGTCGCCGTCGACCACCGGGAACGCGCAGTGATGGCTCGAAGCGAAGCGCTGGGAAAGCTCTCTGAGCGGCGTCCCTGCACTGACCGACACCACGGGCTCGTCGACCACGTCGCGAAGCGCGTCGCGCACGACGAGGCGCTGTAGGGTCTCTTGCATCATTTCGCCGAGGTGAACCGGCGAGTCGCTGCGTCGTGCAACTTGTCCTTCATACAGCGAAGTCTTTCGCATCGAAAGAAATGCGATGATGCAGACCCACATCGTGGGCACGAGAAGCTCGTAGTTGCCGGTCATCTCGCTGACCATGATGATGCTGGACAGCGGCGTGTTGGCGGCGGCCGAAAAAAACCCGGCCATGCCGACCATTACGAATGCGCCGGATTCTGGACTGATCCCGGGCATGGCCGTCTCGCAGCCATGGGCCACGATGCCGCCGAACGCGCCCCCGATCACGACCGCAGGGCCGAACACCCCGCCGCTCTGCCCCGACCCCACGGTGAACGACGTGGTCAGGATCTTGCCGAATGCCACGACCACGAGAATGCTCAGGCTGACTTCGCGCTCGAAGGCCACTTGGAGCATCCCGTAGCCGGAGCCGATGGTCTCGGGAGCCACCAAAGCAAAGCCCCCGACGACGATGCCTCCCAGGGCGGGTTTCAGCATGCGGCGGAGCTTCAAGCTGCGAAACAGCTTCTGGATCCGCTGGAAGACTTTGGCGAAGAGCCACGCTCCCCCCGCCGAGCCCAACGCCAGGAGCGTGTACGGGAGGAGCTGCCGGGGATCTCGAAAGGAAAACGGCGGCGTCGTGAACAGGGGGTCGACCCCGAACATGAGGGTGAAGATCGAATAGGCGACGATGGCGGCGATCACCGAGGGAACGATCACCTCGAACTCCAGGTCCATCTCCTTGTAGAGCACCTCGGCGGCAAAGAGCGCGGCCGCCAAGGGGGCCCGAAAGATCGCGCCGATGCCCGCCGCCATGCCGGCCACCATCAAGATGCGGCGGTCCCGGACGCTCAACCGAAGCACTTGGGCCAGGGTCGAGCCGATGCCGGCACCGATCAGGGCGATCGGTCCCTCGCGACCGGCCGATCCACCGGTCCCCAGGGTCAACGCCGAAGCCAGGGCCTTCACCCACGGAACCCGCCGCCGGATCACCCCGCGCCGATTGTGGTAGGCATCGATGGCAGCCTCGGTTCCCGGCCCGTCCGCGTCCGGTGCGAACCCGTACACCAAGGCACCCCCTGCCAGTCCGCCCAAGACCGGCAAGAGCGCCAGGACCCAGGGACGAAACGGCGTGTCGGTGGCGCCGAACAAGGGATGGTCTCCGGCGGCCAGGGCCGGCCGAAAGCCGGCGAGCCCGTCCAGCAGCAGGACCTTCGCCAGTCCGACCACCGCTTCGAAGGCCCCTGCCCCCAGGCCTGCGGCGACGCCCATCAGGGCAGACAACAACAGCAGACGCCCGACCCGCTGGGCATGGCCCACCGGCTCCATCCTGTCGGGAGAAACTCCCACGCCGCACGCATGACCGAAACGCCTCGCAGGTACAAGCGGGAGTTCCCGAGCCATCCGAGAAGCCGCCGCCTGCGGGCTCAGTTCCGCGCCTCGCGGTTGCTCCCAGACCCGAGGAGCGGGTAAGGCACGCCGGTGCGGAGAAGGTGGGTCCTGTTGGCGGCCATCGGCGCCTTCATCATCCTGTTCGATCAGGCCTCGAAGTTTTTGGCGGTGAAGCACCTCACCCCCGGCCTGGACGAGCGGTCCGGTCTTTCGGCCATCGGGCGATTCTACGGGGACCTGGACCACCCGTGCCGGGGGCGCTCTCGGTTGGACTGCCCGACCGTGCAGGTGATCGAGGGGGTCTGGTACTGGCGCTACGTGGAGAACCCGGGCGCAGCCTGGGGGTTTTTACGGAATGCTCACCCCAGCATCCGCCGACCCTTCTTCTTGATCGTGCCGGTGTTGGCCGGTCTGTTCATCCTCTCGATCTTCAGAAATCTCCGGGAAGAACAACTGTGGATGATCGTGGCGCTATCGCTGGTTTTCGGCGGGGCGATCGGCAACCTGATCGACCGCATCCACCTGAGCTACGTGATCGACTTCATCGATTGCTACATCGGAACCTACCACTGGCCCACCTTCAACGTCGCCGATTCGGCGATCAGTGTCGGGGTCGTCATGATGCTGCTCGAGTGGATCCGAGACGCCATCCGAGGCAAAGGCAAGGCGTCCACCAAGGCCTCCAAAGCGAGCCCGAAGGGAGCTTCGTAGTCCATGCATCCCGTACTCATCGACTTTTTCGGCTTCTTCAAGCTGCACACGTACAGCGTCATGGTGGCCCTGGGCTTCTTGGTGGGCATGCAGCTCGCAGCCCGCGAAGCACGGCGGGTGGACTTCACGGAAGAGAAGAAGGAAGACCAGTTCATCCTGGATCTGACGTTCTGGATCCTGCTGGCCGCCATCGTCGGTGCCCGGATACTGTTCGTGATCGTCGAGTGGGATGAGCGCTATTCGAAAGACCCATTGAAGATCCTGAAGATTTGGGAAGGCGGTCTGGTCTTCTATGGCGGCTTCATTGGTGCTGTGCTTTTCAGTGTCTTCTACTGTCTCAAGCACAAGCGAAACTTCTTCTTCGTCGCGGATATCCTCATCCCCTCGGTCGCACTCGGCCATTTCTTCGGGCGCATCGGCTGCCTTGCGGCAGGATGCTGTTGGGGGACGGCCGTCGACCCGGATTTCGCATTCGGAATCCAGTTTCCAGACGGCTCGATCGCGCACGGAAGCATGGAAAGAAACGGCATCATCCCCTACGGAGCGGACTTCACGCCCCATGTACACGCCGTGCAACTGTACGAGGCCTTCGGCGAGCTGATGATCTTCTTCGTGCTTCTCTTCGTGCGGGCCCACAAGCGGTTTCACGGACAAGCTCTGCTCGCCTACTTGGTGATCTATCCGATCCTTCGAACGAGTCTGGAGTTCATCCGGGGAGACAAGGCGCGAGGCGTCTACGAAGTCTTCGGCCTGGCCGTCTCGACCAGCCAGATCATCTCCGTGGCCGTCGCTGCGACGGCGGTGGTTCTTTGGGGGGTGCTGGTCAGCCGACGGGTCAAGGCATCGGCCGCCACACCGGCGGCCGCTCCATCCTGAGCGAGTCGCCGCGGCGCACCGGACGGACCTGCGATCGCTAGAGCCGAAAAATCGTGCTGCGCTCACGCCCCCCGAAGCGCTTCGCGGGCGGTCGGGTGGTCGGCGGCGAACACCGGTCCTTCCACGTTCCCGTGGGCATCATAGCGATGAAGGCTGACGAAGATCCGGCTGGGATCGAAGCCTCGATCCTGCAGCGTCCGCACAGCCTCCCGCATGAAGCCGGTGGGCCCGACCACGAAAGCCCGGCCCTCGGCGTCGAGATCGACGGTATTCAGGGCGTCCAGCGCCGACGGCTGCTTGCTCGCCCCTGAGCCGGGACGACGGACTGCCAAGTGGACCTCGTCGGCCAAGTCTTCCAGCCCATCGGCGAACAGCACATCCTCCGGCTTGGAAAAGCCGGCGAACAGGCCCCGGGCTCCCCCCAGGGCTCGGCCCACGCTGCGAAGCGGCGCGAGACCGGAGCCCCCTGCGATCAAGTACTGGGACTCGCCCTCATCGAAGTCTCCCACCGGGAAGCTGGTGCCCTCGGGGGCGCTCACTTTCAGTGCCGACCCGGGCGGGGTGTCCATCAGGGCTCGGGCCGTCGAGCCGTGCGCCGCGACGGTCACGTCGAACTCGCCGGGTCGAGCACCCGAGACGGCGAAGGGCGTCCGCTTCAGGCCCGCAAGCTCGATCCAAACGAATTGCCCTGGCTTCGGCGGAGGCGCCCCCTCGGCTCCCTTCAACGTCAGGGTGACCGCATTCGGTCCCTCTGGGCTCGAAGATACGACCTGCGAGGGAAACAGCGCCACCGACTCGTCGTCGGTTTTCAGGGCCTGCCGATCTTCGGGCTTCAGCCAGGCAACGAGGGCGGTCGTGCCGTCGTTGTCCATGAATGCGGCGTACTCCGCTTGCTTCACCGGTTGCTCGGTGTCTGCGGTGACGAAGCTGTCGAAGCGGTAGGGGTCGTACTTCACTCGGACGGGGACCAGGCCCTCGAGCGCCTGCGGATCGAGCTTCGACCGGAAAGCCCCTCGCAAGAAGGCATGCACGTTCTTGGACTGCTCGCGGAGAACCCGCTGTCGGCCGCCCGGTTGGACCACGAAGGACGGATTTTCGACTGCGACCGCCGGACTCGCGTCGCGGACCCTTCCATCCACCCGCACCGAGGGCGTGTTCTCGTGAAGATTATAGTAGGTCTCGATGCGGGTGCCGTCCTCGATCGGCGACCGGCTCGAGTCCTTCGAGAACAGCGACGAGGCCAGCTGCAGGGCTCGGCCCCGAACACTGAGATCGTTTTCGAGCTCGTTCAGTACGGGGACCGCACCGTTGGCGAGTTGGGCCGGATCGTAGGGCGTCGCCGGCCCGTCCAGAGCATCGACCAGGTCTCGGGTCGCGCTGGCGTCAACGATTCGAACTGCGGTGAAGAACGACGTCCGCATGTTCCGATCCTGACTTGGTCCTTTCAAACGCTCGATAGCCGACAAGGCACGCTTTCGCACGAAAGCGTCGCCGTGCTGGGCGACCTCCTTTTCTGCCCGGGCCAGGAAGGGCCCGGGTCCCTCCTTGCGATCGTACTGGACGTGGGGCGCGACTCGTCGCAGGGCGCGAACGTCGGGAAGCAACTGGGCGGTGTTCATGGAGCCCCCTCGGAGCCCTCGGCCCACCGGCGAAGCGGCGTGGGGTCGAACAGCGCCGATACTCGCGCCGGTTCGGCACCCTCGAGGACGAAGCCCAAGGTGGGTCGGCCCCGGGGGCCGTTCAACTCGGCCAAGACCGCCAGCTGCCCTTCGTCGAGCGGCCGCCCAAAGACTCGACGTTCGAGGGAGGCAGGGGCCCGAACCCGATCCCGCTGCAGGACCGAAACCGACCGGACCCGCAAGTGTGCTTGCGCTTGGAAACGGGGCAGGACCGAAGACCAATCTCCCACCGGCCGCCCGAAAAGATGGAAGTCCGGAGTGGACCGAGACCGGACGGCCTTCGCCTCGCCCGCAACGAGCGCGGCCCAAAACGCCCGGATCCGTCCTTCCCGGTCGGTCATGGTGGCCCGCTGGGCTCGCATGTCGAAAAGCTTCATCCCTCGCCTCGGCCCAAAGGGTCGCCCGCAGGCTCTCGAGCGGCCATCGTCCGGGTGACCGACCCGTTCGACTCCCCCGGGCATCCACGTGCGAATCTATCCCGGGTCCGGGTGAAACGGCGGTTCTCGGTGGTCGCCCCGAGCCCGAGGCGATGGCCTCGGCGGCGAGGAAGCTCACGTGCACTACATGATCCTGGCCTACCGGCCCGACGGACCGAACCCCGAGCACCCCGAGGAGCTCGAAAAGCTCGAAACCGCCTTTCGGCTGTACGAATGCAACCTGAGGGATGGGGGGCATCTGGTCGCCTCCGCCCAGTTCGGCCAAGCGTCGGAATGCACCCGCTTCGTGTGGGCCACCGGCGGAACCCACCGGGCGTCGTCCCACCCGGCAGACCGGCTCTTCGGCATGTTTCTGATCGATGTCAAAGACCGAGACGAAGCCGATCAATTGGCCTCTCGCTGTCCTGGAAGCCCTGGCGTCACCGTCGAGCTGCGGAAGGCGTCTGCCCCGCCGGCGGAGATCCGATGACGCACGGCTGGGCCCTAGGCCCTACCGAGTGGCTTCGTGCGGACCTCCTCCCGCTTTGACCCCGGCCCCCCTCCGAGGGAGACCGAAGCCATGCACATCGGCTGCGCCTTCGAATCTGGAAACATCCACGTCCTGGACGCGAGCGATCCAGGGAACGTTCAGCTGCAGATCAGGCCCGACGCGGGCGGCGACCACTTTCAGTGGTTTCACTTTCGGGTCGACGGCGCATCGGGCGTTCCGCTGGTGCTGCGCGTCACCAACGCCGCGGATGCCAGCTACCCCAAGGGCTGGGAGGACTACCGGGCTTGCGCCTCCCACGACGGGTCCACCTGGTTTCGGGTCGATACCGCCTGGGACGGCAAAGAACTCGTGCTGCGACATGCGCCCGAACAGGATCTGATGTACTTCGCGTACTTCGCACCCTACCCCTTGGAGCGACACGGAAGCCTCATCGCAGAAACCGCCTCGATGGACCGAGCATCGCTGCGACGGCTGGGATCGACCGTCGACGGCCGCGACCTGGATCTGCTGCAGATCGGACCCGAGGACGATGGTCGAGCCCGCATCTGGGTGATCGGCCGGCAGCACCCGGGAGAGACCATGGCCGAGTGGTTGATCGAGGGGCTGCTCGTCCACCTCCTCGACCCCGACGAACCCGTGTCCCGGAGCCTGTTGCGCCGGTGCACTTTCTACGTGGTCCCGAACATGAACCCGGACGGCAGCGCCCGAGGTCACCTGCGCAACAACGCGGCTGGCGCCAATTTGAACCGGTGCTGGACCTCCCCCGACCCCGACCTGAGTCCCGAGGTGTTCCACGTCCGCAACGCGATGGAGGCCACGGGCGTGGACTTCTTCCTGGACGTCCACGGCGACGAAGCCTTGCCCTACAATTTCGTGTCCGGAGCCGAGGGCACGACCGGATGGAACGAACGCAGCGCAGCGCGGCAGGCTCGCTATCTGGAAGTCCTCAGCCTGGTGAACCCGGACTTTCAGACCCGGTTTGGCTACCCGGTGGCGGCGCCCGGCAAAGCGAACCTGCGCATGGCCACGAACTGGGTCGCCGAGCGGTTCGGCTGCCTCTCCATGACCCTGGAGCAACCGTTCAAAGATACGGCGGACGACCCGCAGCCCGAAGGCTGGAGCCCCGAGCGCGCGCAAAGGCTGGGGCGAGACCAGCTGGTGGCCCTGCACGCCACCCTGCCTCTTCTCGTTTGAGACGACCGGCTTCGCGTTTCATCGGTGGCGTACGGACCCATACCGACCCTCTTCATCAAAGCGTTCCGCGAAAAGCTCGGCCCGGCAGCCGCGTGTTCTTCGCCACCCCTAAAACAACTGAATGCGCAGCGAGCTGACGAAGAGTCGCTCGTCGTCATCTCGAAAATCCGATGTGTTGGCGACACGAGCCTGATAGGCGGCTTCGAATGCCACGCGGCCGGCCTGAATGCCGAGCCCGCCGGACAAGCCCACCTCTTCTTCCAAAAAGTCATAGAGGGCGCCCGCTCGAATCGGGACCAGCTTCGCGATCACCAAAGATGCCCCCAGCGCCAGCTGACCCCGATCCGGCCCGGGCAGGTTCTCCCAAAATCCGTTCCCCTCGACCGTGAAGGCCTCGTAGGAAAATGCGAGTCCGCCGCCGACCGTCAGTGGAAGCTCCGTACGTTCGGGATTGGTCAGATTCTCTGAGACCACCCCGATTCGGAAGTTTTCGTTGATGATCCACTGAAAGCCGATGTCGAAGGTGACTTCACCGAGATCGCGACTTTGGTCGTCGGCGAACTGTCCGTCGACCAAGCGGTTGTAGTCGAAACCCCGGACTGCGATACCGATTCCGAAACTGTCTCCGCCTTTCAGGGCGACACCCGCATCCAGCCGATACCCCTCCAGGAGCACCGAGTCGTCCGACGATCCGATCGGACGTGCCCGCCCGTACGTGAATGCCACCCCCCCGGACACGATCTGGTTGATGGCGCTGTCGGCCAAGGAGACGTGAATGCGGCGGTCGGTCTCCCGAAAGTCATCGGCATAGCCGACCTCGCCGAAGTAGGCCCCGGGAAACGACAGTCCCCCGGGATTGGCGAACAGGGCGTCGGTGCCGGAGGCGGAGGCTCGCTGCGCGTTCGCCATGGCGGTGAGCCGAGGCGAGCTCCATTCCTGCCCCAAGGCGGGTCCCGGCTGCAGGAGCGCCGCGAGCAGGCTCGGGATCCCGACGAGGGCCCGCGGTGCTGGCGAAAATGATTTCGGGGGGCTCGAGTGCATGTCTTCCTGACCGGAGGGCGCTATGGTAGCGACAGTTCGATGGTGCGCAACCGCAGGGCTACCACGCGGCCGGACCGGTTCGCGACCGGGAGCGCGATCCTGTTTGGACTCGTTGCGGTCGGGCTCGGGCCCGCGTACGGCGCACTGGACGAAGCGGCCACGCTGTTCGAAAAGGCCGGACGAAAGCGCGCGGAAGAGACGTTGGACACGCTGGCGGCCGCGGGCGAGCTCAGGGCCCCCGATGCGTCTCCCCGTCCATTGTGGCGGGGCTTTCGGTTCGGCGATGCCCATGTGATGGAGGTCGGTCTCGATGGCACGAACGAGCGCACCTGGACCCGCGGGCGCCGGCGATGGACGACCTCGACCGGCCCGACGCCCCGACGGATCCCACCCGACCCCTGGTTGACGTTCGTGGCCCACAATCGGCCGGATCCGAACGGCCAACGGGGACTGGCGTTCCTGGAAGCTCACGGGATCGATTCCACCGTGGTCTCGCTGTCGCGGCAGGAGCGGCGACCGGCCTACGTGATCGGCGCGAAGCCTTGGGAACCGGATCGGCCCCAGCTGTGGCTCGACAAAGAGTCGCTGATGCCCGTCCGATGGGTCCGCCTCGACGGAGACACGCTCGTCGAGACCCGCTTTTTGGGCTTTGCGGGTCCAGTGACCGGCCCCTTTTTCCCCCGCCGCATCGAAGTGCGTGCAGACGGAAATTTGATCCGAACCGAAGTGTACGATCGGGTCGATCCCAACGCGCCGATGGATGACCGTCGATTCCAGCCACCCCGCTGACCTGGCGGTCGCGGAAGTTGCCGTCGCAGCCCCGGTCGACGGACCGTTCCACTATGCCATACCGGCGAATCTGCAGGGGAGGTTGCGGGTCGGTCACCGGGTGTCGGTTCCGTTCGGACGCCGTCGTTCGGTGGGTTTCGTGGTGGATCCACGAGCAGCGCCCCCGCCGGGTTTGAAACTCAAACCGGTCGAGAGTCTGCTCGACGAAGAACCGCTCCCGCCGAGCGTGCTGGAGCTGGCTCGGTTCGCTTCCAAATACTACATCGCACCCCTCGGCGAAGTATTGAAGACCGCGCTACCACCGGCGCTGACGACAGCGGAAGAGGCACGACTGCGCGTGACGGCGAAAGGCCGGGCCCTGCTCGCCCAGACCCGACGAGGATCGGGAGAAGCCGTGCAGGCCCTGCAGCGCATGAGCAGGGGGCCGGTCCCGCTGCGGCGCGTTCCCAGCCGGACCCGCACTTGGCTGCTGCAGCGGGGACTGTGCGAAGTCACGTCGGCGGCCACTCGACGCTCGGATCCCTCTGTCGAACGGGTGGAACGGGCCGCTGCGACCGACGAAGCCTGGCCCCACTTGCGGAGATCCTTTCGACGCCGTCGAATCTGGGAGCAGCTCGAGCTCGGTCCGCTTCCCGTGTCCCTGCTGTTGCGCGAGCCCGCCGACCGTCGCGCCGTGCGGGACTTGCGAAAGCTCGGGCTCGTCCGTGCAGCCCCCGCGGCTGTTGCTCCCGAGGGCTTCGAGGGTCCCGGAGCCGCCGCCTCCGGCCTGGTCCTTTCGGCCGAGCAGGCCGAAGCGGTCCAAGGCCTCTCGGAGCGCCTCGAGGCTTCCGAACCCGGCGCGGTGCTGTTGGAGGGGGTGACCGGCAGCGGAAAGACCGAGGTGTATCTGCGCGTGGTCGAAGCCGCGCTTCGGTCCGGCCGGGGAGCGCTGGTGATGGTGCCAGAGATCGGGCTGACGCCTCGGGTCGAAGCCCTGTTCGAGGGCCGATTCCCCGGTCAGGTGGTGACGCTGCACTCCGGGCTGGGACCGGCCGAACGAACTCGACGGTGGAATCGTTTGCGAAGAGGAGAAGCACGGGTGGCGCTAGGCCCCCGTTCGGCGGTGTGGGCCCCGGTTGCAGAGCTCGCGGTGTTGGTCGTCGACGAAGAGCACGACGCCTCGTACAAGCAGAGCTCGGAAGTCCGCTACCACGGCCGAGACCTGGCGCTCGTTCGAGGCCGGAACGAGGGAGCCTTGGTGGTCTTGGCGTCGGCGACTCCATCTCTCGAGACGAAGAATCAGGTGATGTCCGGTCGAATCGGACACCTGCGGCTGGCGCATCGTCCAACGGGACACCAGCTCCCCCAGGTTCGGATCGTCGACCTTCTGGAAGAACGGCGCATGAACCGCTCTTTCGACATCTTCAGTCGCTCCCTGGCGGACGACATTCGGGACTGCATCTCCCGAAAAGAACAGGTGATCCTCTTCTTGAACCGGCGCGGACTCCATCCCTTCGTGAGCTGCGGAACATGCGGGAATTTGGCCGCCTGCCCGCGCTGCGACCTGACCTTGACCCTTCACGGTGGAGGCCGCCTGCAGTGTCATACGTGCGGCCACGGGGCCCGCCTGCAAGACCCTTGTTCGAAGTGTGGTATGCAGGACCCCTTGCCTTTTGGCGCCGGCACACAGCGGGTGGCCGAATCCCTGCACGAGATCGCGCCCCAGGCCACGGTTTTGCGCTTGGATCGAGATGCCGCGACGACCTCCCGTCAGGTGGAGAGAACGCTTTCGGCCTTTCGCGACAGACGCGCCGATGTGTTGGTCGGCACCAAGATGGTCACCAAGGGTCACGACTTTCCGGGAGTGACGCTGGTGGGGATCTTGATGGCCGACGCTTCGCTGGCGTTTCCGGACTTTCGGGCCTCGGAATCCACCTTTCAGTTGCTGACGCAAGTGGCGGGTCGGGCCGGCCGAGGCGACCGGCCCGGACGGGTGGTCGTTCAGACGCTGCAACCCGAGCACCCGGCGCTCGTCTTTTCCATGTCGCACGACGTGGAGGGCTTCAGCGCCCAAGAACTCGAACAGCGACGAGAAGCCGGATATCCACCCTTCGGTCGGTTGGCGCTCGTGCGGTGCGAGGGCAAGGACCCCGAGCGGGTCGTGGCTGCGTGCCGCCATCTGGCCGAAGCGGTGGGCCGGCACCCGGAAGTGCGGATTTTGGGTCCGACCGAAGCACCGATCGCCCGGATCAAGGAACGGCATCGTCACCGCTTTCTGGTGCGTTGCGCGCGCCCTTCTTCGCTGCTGGAGGCGCTGTGGTCCGCGCGCCGTACCGCGCTCCCCTCCGGGGTGGACCGCATCATCGACGTGGATCCCCACGACTTTTTGTGACGTCCCGGCCCGAGGGCTTTGTCCACCTCGACGAAAGCCGGCTGCGCGTTCTACGCTGGGTGCGATGCGGCTCCTGTACGGAGTGGTGGGCGAGGGGATGGGTCATGCCATGCGCTCCCAGGTAGTGCTCGAGTCGCTGTTTGCCCAGGGTCATGACGTGCGCATCGTGGCATCCGGCCGGGCGGCTTCCCACCTGGAGAGGCTGCACCCCGGTCGGGTCTTGCGGATCACCGGATTGCAGCTCGTCTACCGCGACAACATGGTGAGCTTCGTGCGCACGATGCTCGCCAACCTTCGGTCTGTGGCCTCGGTCCCCACCAACCTGCGTCGCTATCTCGAAACAGCCCATGACTTTCAGCCCGACGTTGTGATCAGCGACTTCGAGTCCTGGAGCTATTGGTTCGCTCGAGGTATGCAGATTCCGATCATTTCGGTGGACAACATGCAGATCATCGACCGTTGCCATCACGATCCTCGCCTCATCAGCGACCATCGGCGAGCATTCCGGGTGGCTCGGTCCGTGGTCCGCAACAAACTTCCCAAGTGCAACGCGTACCTTGTCACGACCTTCTTCGACGCACCGATCGCCAAGCCTCGTACCCGACTGCATCCGCCGATCCTGCGGCGCGTGATCCTGGATGCAGCTTTGCGCGTGCGAGCAGGGTCCCATGTGGTGGTCTACCAGACCGGAACGAGTCACGACGCGCTGGTGCGCGAGCTCAAGGCGGTGAACGCCGAGTTTCGGGTCTACGGTCTTCGCCGGGACCTGACCGAAGATCAGGTCGAGGACAACCTGACCTTTCGCCCCTTCTCCGAAGAGCGGTTCATCGACGACGTGGCCACGGCCCGGGCGGTGGTGGCAGGCGGTGGATTCACGTTGATGACCGAGTGCATCTACTTGGGAAAGCCGATGCTGTCGGTCCCGGTGGTGGGTCAGTTCGAACAGATCCTGAACGCCGAGTACCTTCAGGGCTTGGGCTATGGCCGATGGGCGGCGCGGGTCGATGCGGCCGGGGTGCGGCGTTTTTTGGACGAGGCCGAGGCATGTCGCGAGCGTCTGCGGGAGTTTCGACACGACCACAACGCGGGTTTTTTTGCCGACCTGGACCAGACCCTGCAGGCGGCCGAGGCCGAGGGAGCGTTGTCGCCGTGAGGCGCCTCGCCATGGAGTTCCCTCGGGAGGCTCCGTGAAATCCGGGGACCTGGCCGGTGAAACCTCGCTCCACGTGGCCCTGGTCGAGCCGGAGATCCCATGGAATGCCGGCAACGCGGGCCGTTCTTGCTTGGCTGCCGGAGCTCGCCTCCACCTGGTGCACCCGATGGGGTTCCACCTGGACGACCGCCGGGTCCGCCGCGCCGGTCTGGACTACTGGGACCGGGTGGATCCGGTCGAGTGGAGCGATGCGGATACGTTCGAGGCCGCGTGGTCGGACCTGGGACAGCCCCATGTCTTCATGCCGGACGGACCGCGCTCGCTGTGGGAGCTGGACCTCCGAGGACCGGTGGTCTGCGTGTTCGGCGGGGAAGGACGCGGGTTTCGATCGGCGCTGGCGAGCCGGTGGCGGCCGATCGGCGTCCGAATCCCGCAACAGATGAACGCGGTGCGCAGTCTGAACCTGAGCAATGCCGTGGCCGTCGTGCTGTGGGAGGCGCTTCGCCAGCGAGCCGAATAGGCTCGCAAGTCCCCGAGACGTTCCGCGATCGGACAACGACACCGCAGCCGGATGGAGGCAGCTGCACGGCGGCCGAAGGCAAGACCGCGAATTTCGTTCCGGCGAAACGGGCTCGATCCGCCAAGCTCGGCGCCGAGCCCCGGAGGGCTCGATCCGCGACAGCGGCGGCCGGGCGGTCAGGGGTGGAGCCAGCGGATGAACTTGCGGGTGCCCAATTCGGGGATCCGAGGGACCGTAGACCCGATGTCGTGCCAGAAAGTCGGATCCGACAGGAGCTGGACGGTGGCCCGCAGGTGGCCGTCCTGGCTGAAAACGACTCCACCGGAACGAACTTTGGGATGAAGGGCTTTCAGGCAAGTCCGGGTGGAGCGGATCAGGTCCACGTCCAGCAGCAACACGTCGATGGGCCCCCGAACGTCCGGGGCCGTGTCCTCGAAGTCGCCTTTCAGAAGCGTACAGACTCGTGGGACCCCGACTCTAGCGAGAGTTCGCTGCACCGTGGCGAAACGGCCACGAAAAGCGCCCTTCCGAAACCGCGCAACCCGTCCGTCCAGGGTTTGGTGCACTTCATCGTTTTCAGGTATCCCTCGAAACGAGTCCAAGACCGTGAGCCTCCCTCCAGCTTCGGCGACGAACCAGCTGAGCTTGGCCGTGCTGCTGCCGTGGGCGCAGCCGGCTTCGACCACGTGAGGACCGCGACCGGACCGACAGAGAATGGCCTCACCCACGGCCAGGATCTCGGCTTCCGCATGGTAGCCTCGAACCGTCTGCGTCACCTGCAGCACCTTTCGGGCGAGCGCGAGCCGGCGCGACGAGGAAAGCTCGACCGGAAACGGATGGGTGAAAAAGCGCAGCCAGGCCTGCCGATCCCGGGTGACAGCGAACCGAAGCGACTCGGAGCGGCGGGCCCATGTTCCGGGCCCCCGGCGACGATTCATGCCTCGGTCTCGCGCGGCGGCTGCGCGAAGGTGCGCTGCAGGCCTTCCGAAAGCGAGATGCGAGGAGTGAACCCGAAATCCCGGGCCGCTGCACCGTGGTCGAAACAATGGTCCTTGCCCAAAATCACCGCGGCCATTCGCGTCAACGGAGGCTCCGAGGCCACTCGACCCATTCGGTAGACCGCCTCGATACAGGCTCCGAGCGCATACGCCACCCGGAAGGAGAGCCGCCGGTCTACCGCCGGAAGACCAAACCCGCTCAGAACGCGCCCGACGAAATCCCAAAGCCGGATCGGCTCCTCCTGCCCCAGAAAATACGCCCGCCCTCCACACGCCGGAAGCCGGTCCGAAAGGGCTTCCCAAGCCTGCACGTGCGCATCGACGCAGTTGTCGATGTAGGTGACGTCGGTCCAGTTGCTGCCGTCGCCGACCTGGACCAGTCGACCTTGTTCTCGCGCCCGAAGCAGCCTCGGCACGAGTTGCGGATCCCGAGGCCCGAATATGAAATGAGGCCGCAGAGACACCGTGTGAAAGCTTCCTTGCGAATGGGCCTCGAGGACGCGTCGCTCCGCCTCCCTCTTGGTGCGGCCATAATCGGAAAGATACCGGGTCGGCAGCGGATCGGTCTCCTTCGTCCCAGGAGCCGCCCCCTCGGGCCCGATCGCCACGGAGGGTGTGCTCGTGTACACGAAGCGTCTCACCCCAGCCCGCCGGGCCGCGTCGAGCAAATGCTGGGTCCCTTGCACGTTGGTCGACCAGTACTCCGAGCGCGGTCCCCAAAAGCCCACGCGAGCGGCCACGTGAAAGACCGAGTGCACACCCTTCATGGCCCGCTCCACGTCCGCCCCGGTGCGCACGTCGCCCTGAACCCCCTCGACGCCGAGTTCTCGAAGCTCCGGGTAGGGGCTCCGGGCCAAGATCCGGACCGGCTGTCCCCGCTGCAACAGAGCCCTCACGATGTGAGAGCCGAGAAAGCCCCCGCCTCCGGTCACCAAGTTCATGGCCCTCGCCTCTTCTCGATCCACCCGGACAACACCTCGCGGCGAATTTTGGCGTTGTGCCGGGCGTCGACCGGCAGGCTCTTGCGAAACTCCACTCCGGCCACGGCCTCGACCGAGGGATGAGCCTGGGCTGCTCGGGCTCCCGAATCGGCGACCTCGGCTCGCGCCTTGCGGTCCAGCGGACGGGAGGGCTCGATGACCAGCCAGATCCGCTCGGCCCCTCGGGCGCCGGTCCCGACCAGGGCGGAACGGGCGACCCGCGGGTCCCTGTTGACCCGCGCTTCGACCTGAACCGGAAACACGGTCCCGGAATGCGTTTCGATCCGGTGCGACTGCCGGCCGCAAAACCACAGCTCTCCTGCGTCGTCCAGGAAGCCGACGTCGCCCATTCGATGCCAAAAGCCGAAGGGGGCTTCGGCGTCGGTGACTTTGCTCCGGGCGTCCGCTTCGGGCCGGCGAAAGTATCCCGCGGTGGTGACCGGGCTGCTCACCCAGATCTCACCGACCGCACCCGGCGAAAGGCCCTTCGGAACCTCGGTCGTCGGCCCGTCCAGCACCGAAGCAATGCGTACTCGAACCTCCGGCAGCGGCTTTCCCACCCAGGTTCCGGCCCCCACCAAGGTTCGCTGGGCCGGACCGGCCAAGTTCGCCCGGGCCGAGGGCAGAGAAATCGGGAGGCTTTCGGTAGCTCCGTACGGTGTGAACACGTCGCCTTCGGCCGGAATGCGGTCCAGCAGGGTCTGCAACAGGTCGACCGATGCGGGCGCGCCGGCCATCAGGACCCGCGACAAGGGCCAGCGCCCTTCCCGTTCCACCAGCCGGCGCCAAAACGCCGGCGACCCGAACGCATAGCTGACGTCGTAGGCGCGGAAGGCCTCCAAGATCCGGTCCGGATCCACCCGGGCCGGGCGGGTCGAGTCCATGTCTGGAATGACCACCGACACTCCGAGCGCCATCGAAAAGAGCGAAAAAAGGGGGAACGCCGACAGGTCGACTTCTCCGGGTCGAATGCCGAGGCCCTCTTTCAGCATTGTGCGCTGGGCATCGAAGATCGCGTGAGTATAGCGAACACCCTTCGGGTCGCCGGTGCTTCCCGACGTGAACAAGACCGCCGCCAGGTCATGGGGACCCGTATCGGCCCGAACTTCTCCAGAGCTTTGCCCCCCCTCGTGCAGGAGTCGGCGGAGCGACTGACCGGCGAACCCGCTCGCCTCGGCTCGTGCCCAAAAACGCACCGTCCGAAACACCGACGGAAAGAGCTTCGCCAGCCACAAGACCCGCTCGATCGCCACGACGCCTGCGGGCTCCGCCTCCTTCACAGCCCGAAGCACCGGCCCGATCCCCATGGCCGGATCGAGCAAGACCGGTACGAGACCGGCTCGAAACAGCCCCCAGATCAGGCAGAAGAAGTCGCAGGAAGGCTTGACGAGCAGCAGGACCCGATCACCGGGGGCGAGCCCGCATTGCAAAAGACCGCGAGCGAACGCATCGGCCCGCTCTTCGGTTTCCCGAAAGCTCAGCGTCTGTCGGGTCTTCTGATCGAGCAGGGCCGGGGCGGTGGGTCGCTCGGCCGCCATCTCCCGCAGCCGATCCGCAATGTTGAAAGACGGAGAAACCGTCGCCAAACTCACTTGGCCGCCTCCGAAATGGTCCCTCCGACAAGGGGAGTTCGGACAGGGACCTCGGAAGTTTCCTTTTGAAGGAACGCCTCGACGAGCGGCAACAGATGCTCGTGCCCATCTTCCAAGACGTAGTGGCCGCAGTCTTCGAGAAAGTGGGCTTCGGCCCGAGGAAAACGCCGGCGCCACTCGGCGAAGAACTCTTCGTGGAAACAGAAATCGCGTCCCCCCCAGACGATCAACATGGGACGCTCCTGCAATCGATGCAGCTCCTCTCCGATCTTCCGAAGGCAGTCGAAGCTCGGATGAGCCGGACTCATCGGAATGTCCTGAACGAAGCGATGCAGCGCCACTCGGTCGGCCCAACTGCCGTAGGGTGCCAGGTAGCCGGATTCGACCTCGGGGGTCAGCCGAGAACGCTTGACCACGCATCGCCACAACGCTCCTCGGGCGAACGCATTGAGCCCGCGCACGGCCACGGCGCCGAATCCCGGGACCCGGCACAGACCGATCGAGAACGGCATGCTCCGGGAGGGAAAGGCAGCCGTGTTGGTCACGATGAAGCGCTCGAAGAGGTCCGGGCGCTCCAGCGCGGCTCCCATGCCGATGGCACCGCCCCAGTCGTGCACCATCAGGGTGGCTCCGCGAACCTCCAGCTCGTCCATCACCCGGACCACGTTTCGAATGTGGGTCTCGAGGCGGTAGCTGCCATCGGGCGGCTTGTCGGAGCCCCCGCAGCCCAGGTGGTCCACTGCCACCACGCGGTTCGTGGACCCGAAGGCTCGGATCACCTCTCGAAAATGGAACGACCAGGTGGGATTACCGTGCAACATGACCAAGGGCGGCCCATCCCGTGGACCATCGTCGATCACGTGAAGTCGCCCCTCACCCACGGACACGAATCGGCGGGGGAACGGCATGTGGCGCTCCAGCCAGTCCGTCGTTACGCGGGTGGCCATCGGACCTCCAGCATGGCGCAGTTGATTCCGCTGCCGATCCCGAACAAGCCCGTTCGGTGCCCGGGCAGGATGAAGCCCTTCTCGACCGCGCGGGTCCAGGTGAGCGGCAGGGACACAGACCCCACGTTCCCGTGGGTTTCAAAGGTCGAATGCGCCGTTTCGAGCGAAAGGTCCAGGCGGTCGAAAAGACGCTTTTGATGCACGCGTCCGACCTGATGGGTGATCACGCGATCGACGGGGCCAAAGGCTTCATCGACGAAACGGCGGTGGGTCCGCTCGGCGGCGTCGAGCCCCGCTTCGAGCAGAGCCTCGGCGTCGGTGTGCATGGCCAGATCTCTGCGTCCGGCGGTGCCTCCGACGCACAAAGCGTGGTGCTCGGTCGCCGCCCCGACCACCCCACCGGTCAACCGGGGCGCCGGATCGCCCTCACCTCGAATGGCCCGGAGCACGACGGCACAAGCGCCCGAGCCGATGGTCAGCGACGCGAAGTCGGCTTTGATCGATCGCCGAGTCGCGTCCGCGTCCTCCCGCAGGCGCGCGATGGTCTGCTCCACCAAGGGTCGACCGTCTTCGCCGGCCACCACCAAGCCAGCTCGGATCTGCCCCAGTTCGATGGCCGAGGCCACCAGGAGCATTCCGTTCAGGACTCCGAGGCATGCGTTCGACACGTCGAACACGCTGCAGGCTTCGGGAAGACCGAGCTCGGCGTGCACCCGATTGGCGCTGGCCGGCTCCAGTTGATCTCGGCAGACGCTCGAAAAGACCAGCGCTCCGACCGGCTCGCCGTCCAGATCCGACCGCTCCAGCGCGGCTCGACCTGCTTGCGCCGCTGCGGTGCTCGGCAGCATGGGCTCACTCCAAAACCGGCGCTCTCGGATCCCGGTCATCAACTCGAGCCGCCCCGGCACGAGACCGAGCCGTCCATACAGTGGAGCCAGCCGGTCCTCGAGGGCCTCGGAAGTCACGACCTGATCCGGGTCCACCGCGGCCAGACCGCAGACCGCCACGCGGCCGAACCTCACGGCGCCTCCGCATCGTGCATCGAAAGACGCACGGGGATCCTGGCGCCTACCCAGGCCAGCCCCAACCGAAAGCTCGGCGCACTCTCGAGCCACAAACGGGCGCTGCCGGCGCTGGAACCCATCAGTCGGGCCGCTCCGTCGCGGATCACGATCCGGCGGGCTGCCGGCATCCCCACGCCGAAGCACTTGACCGCGGCCTCCAGGGAGACCCATCGGTCCAGCCCATCCGGTCCGCCACCCACCAAGGCTCGAGCGCCCGCGCCCAGCTCCCGCAGACCCTCCACGTCGATGCCCACCGGATG
>DAPKRQ010000073.1:0-7911 GCA_031800475.1 Myxococcales bacterium LLY-WYZ-16_1 | reverse complement strand
CCGCGACCGCCTGCACGACCGGCTCGTCTACCGCCGGGATGGAACCGAGTGGTCCAAGGACCCGTTGTATCCCTGAGACGACGCGGGGCGCCCGGGGCGAAAGCTGGCACGTCGCCCGACCCGCTCCGCCCGCTCCCAGTGTGCGGAGGTCCGCGTCTGCCCGAATCCGGGGATGCCCCATCCCGGTGCACCGGAACCCGGTATTCGGCCCGCGGACGTTCCGCCCGGACCTGGCGTGCCCGACGCCCGTGTCCGCCCACTGCCGTACTGCCGGGGCCCGGCATGCCCGAATCCCGTGTTCGCCCGTTGAAGTGCTGCTGGGGCCCGGCATGTCCGGCGCCCCTGTTCGCCCGCGGACGTGCTGCCCGACCCCGGTCTTGCCGTTCCGCCGTTCGATCCGACCAGGTCGTGATCAACCCGGGTGGAAGATCTGGCTGAACTCGGCCTCGATTTCGTCTTCCTTCATGTCACGAGCAATGGACAACTCTTTCACCAACAGAGCCTTTGCCGTGTCGAGCATCTTGCGTTCGCCAAACGAAAGATCTTTGTCGTTTTTGAGCAGGCACAGATCGCGCAGCACTTCCGCGATCTGGCGGGGGTCTCCTGAATCGATCTTATCCTTGTACTCGCGGTGACGCCGATTCCAAGTGGTGCTCTCCACCGAGATTCGCTTTTCGCGCAGGACGTCGAAGACCGAGTCTACCTGCTCCGGGCTCATGATCTCGCGCAGGCCATTCGCCGCGGTCGGGATCATCACCTTCACTCCGTTGTCGAGGATCCGAAGAATGTAGAAAGTCTGGTCCTCGCCAGCCACGGGATGCCGCTCGATCCCGGTTACTTCCGCCACACCATGCGCGGGGTAAACCGCCTTGTCGCCGACCTCAAAATGCATGCTCGAATGCCTCCAGGGAGCCCCAGCTGATGCGGGCCGAATTGGCCCGACGACCTGCGCTTTTTCGATGAGAACGAACGAGACGCACGGGGCTCACATGCGCTCCGCGGAGAGTCGAGACCGGGAAATCCTCGTCTCGAAATCGAACGTCGCAGCGGTACGCTGATGCGCTCGTTCCCTTCACGGAGCCTTGGGAGCCTAACACAGCGCGTTGGGCGTGTAAAGCGATTCGGTTGGCGCGGCGTCCGCTCGAGACAGCGGGAAAACCGCTCAGAGGAGGTCCTCGCGACCCTTCGCCCGCAGGCGGGCGACGAGCCGCTTGACCTCTTGAGCCCGATCCCGGCGCGCCACCAAAAGGGCGTCGGGAGTGTCCACCACCACCAGGTCGCGGACGCCCACCGCGGCCAAGAGCCGATCCGTTTGCACGTCGAACAGGCAGCCCGTGCTTTCCAGGGCTTCGACGGCCCCGTCGATGACGACGTTGTCGTCTGGCCCGTTCCGCATCAGCTCGTGAACCGCAGGCCAGCTCCCCACGTCGGACCAGGCGATCCCTAAGGGCAACACCGACAGCGCCGAGCTGGCTTCGAGTACCCCGTGGTCGAAGCTGACCGACGGGAGCTCCGCGTACACCGCAGGTAAGGTGTCCGGCGCCTGTCGGATCCGTTCCACGCCTCGAGCCAGCTCCGGCAGGCGCGTTCGGATTTCCCTCCACAAGGTGGCCGCTCGCCCGATGAACATGCCGCTGTTCCACAAAAACCGACCCGACGCCACGAGTTCGGCAGCTCGGGCCCCGTCCGGCTTTTCGATGAAACGCAAGACGGGTTGCGGCTGTCCGGGCTGCGCCACCGCGTTGGTCTCGATGTAGCCGTATGCGGTCTCCGGTCGGCTCGGAACCATACCGAACAGCACGATCCGGTCCCGGCTCGCCGCGAACGCTTGCTCGAGGGCCGCCCGAAGTCCGGCTCCGTCCGGGATGTGGTGATCCGCCGGGAGGATCGCCACCGGCGAATCGGCTTCAGCCAGGTCGAGCAAGGTCCGGATCCCCCAAGCCACGCACGGCGCCGTGTTCCGGCCCACCGGTTCGGCCAACACCGCCGACTCGGGCAGCTCAGGCAGAAGCTGGCGAACCTGTTCGGCGTGGTTTTCGCCGCAGACCACCAGGCATCGCTCGGGCCCGGTCAACGGGGCGATGCGTTCGTACGCGGCGCGGAGCAAAGGCTTGCCCCCGACGACCGACAGGAACTGCTTGGGCTTGGCAGAGCGACTGGCGGGCCAGAACCGAGTCCCGGACCCTCCGGCCATGATGATCACCCAGGGATCGGTCAAGCTTCGCCCCCAGCCACCTGGTTTCTTCCGGCGCGCTTCGCTTCGAACAAGCGATCATCCGCCGCCTGCACGAAGCTGGAGATGTCTTGGTGGCTGTCCATCTCGCACAGACCCAAGGAAACGGTCACCTCGATGGACCGGTCTTCGTACTGAAAGACCGTTGCCTCAACCATGCGCCGGATCTTTTCTGCGAAGATTCGAGCGCGGCTGGCTGGAGTCTCCGGCATCAGCACCGCAAACTCCTCGCCTCCGTAACGCGCGAACGCTTCTTCTTTTCGGATGTGTTTCGAAACGAGTTCAGAGATCTGCTTGAGCACGAAGTCACCAGCCAGATGCCCGTGGCCGTCGTTGATCGTCTTGAAGTGATCGATGTCGAAGAGAATCAGGGAAAGCGGACGAGAGTACCGCGAACAACGCGCCATCTCGCGGTCCAAGAACTCCAGAAAGTACCGCTTGTTGTGCACTTGAGTTAGACCATCCACGATGGTCATTCGATAGATTTCTTCGTGGAACAGCGACTCGATGTTTCCTCCCTGAAGAAACTTCAGAATCGCGCCACCGACCTTGATCAGATCTCCGTTGCGCAAGCCCTGCTGCTTGACCTCCAGGTCGTTCACGTAAGTACCGTTCGTCGAGTTCAGGTCCTCCACCACGAATCCTTCATTCGCGCGAATGACTCGGGCGTGCCGGCGAGACACGTTGTCCATGTCGACGACTACCGTGTTCTCCGGCCCCCGCCCGATGGTGGTCTCCGGCCCTGCCAACGCAAACTTTCGCCCCAGCTCTCGCCCGTAGATCGTGACCAGGCACGACTCGGAGGCGATCGCCTTGTCGATGATCCGCGATACGTTGGAAACGCGGGTCTGCTCTTCTTGGTTGGCCATCTCGCGCACGCCGCGCGCATCCTACGCCGGGTCGGGCGCCGGTAGAAGCCGGGGCGCGTTGGGGACCCGAGCCTACCCTTCCCCACCTGCGTCGAGGTCCGAATCTACCGGCGAGAAATCGACCTTCTTCGTGGCGGTCAGATCGTCCATCGGTGCGAGCGGAATGGTATCGGACCGGGCGCTCAGGGCGTCGTTGGTCGCCCGCAGTCGATGGCTGAGCACCTGCACGAAGCTCCACAGCAGCTTCGAGCTCAGGACCGGTTCGCTCCGCACCAACGCGAAGAAGGCCTTTCGGCTCAAGGTGAGGAGGCGGGCGTCGGTGCGCGCCACCACGCTGGCGGATCGGGGGCTCTTGTCGACCAAGGCCATCTCACCGAAGTGCACCCGGGGCCCCAGCACGGTAAGGGAATTACCCGCTTTGAAGACCTCCACCTCGCCGGACAGGACCACGAAGAACTCGTCGCCCGGGCTCTGCTCTTCGATGATGGTTTCCCCGGCATCTACGCGCCGCAGCCGGGTCTGGTTCAACACCTTCACCAGCTCTTTGTAGGTGAGGTGGCGAAAGAGCGGAATTTCCCGGAGGACATCGAGCCGTTCGATGACATCCAGGGCCAGCGGGTCTTCGGCCTCACCGGGCACCCGCACCACCAAGCAGGTGATGTTGTCCTTTCCGCCCCGGGCGTTGGCCAGGTCCACGAGCTTTCTGGGAATCTCGCTTGCGTCGTCCTCGGCCAGCAGCCCCGCCAGCTCCGCGTCATCTTCGACGTAGCCGTGAAACCCGTCGGAGCATGCCAGGTAGGTGTCGCCCGGGACGATGTCGAAGGCCAAGGTGTCGACCTGCACGGTTTCGGTGATGCCGACAGCCCGGGTGATCACGTTGGAGAACGGGCTCTTCTTGGCCTCTTCCACCGTGATGGTGCCCTTTTTGATCTGCTCCCAAAGGTACGAGTGATCCTCGGAAAGCTGGTGAATCTGTCCGGCGCGAGCCAGATAGATGCGCGAGTCGCCAACGTGGCCCATGAAGGCTTTGCGTCCGGCGATCAGCATGAACGACAGGGTGGTTCCCATGCCGTGCCGTTTGCGGTCTCGCTGGGCCAGACCAAAGATGGCGCTCGACGCCACGTTGACCGCCAGTTCCACCTCTCGCAGGACCCGGGCGCGCTTTTCGGGCGTGGGGTCCTGGGCGTAGTCGTCGAGCAGAACCTTCTTCTTGGTCAGGTGTTCCTGGACGCAACGCAGGCCGTAGGCCGAAGCCACCTCGCCCGCCGCGTGCCCACCCATGCCGTCGGCCACGGCGTACAGGCCGAGTTGCTCGTCGATGAGCCAACCATCCTCGTTGTGCTTGCGAGAACGACCGACGTCGGTCAGGGCCCAAGAATCGACGCGCATCGCCTCTGTCTGAGCTACCAGCGAGGTCGCTCAGGGTCAAACCGGAGGCGATTCGTCGGAAAGGACCGGGTCCAGGATCGGGGCCAACGCGCGCCTTCGTTCCGGGGGAATCCGGTCTTTCGGGGTCATCAGGCTCGAGCGGACCGCCCGGCTGCTCATGGGACACAGGGGCTCACGAGGACCGAGCACGTAATTTCGAATCACGGCCTGAGCCTTCTCGACGTTCGCCCGCAATATCTGGAGGACCGAGTCCACGGACACGGACTCTTCCTCTTCGTGCCAGCAGTCGTAGTCGGTCGCCAGCGCGATGGTGGCATAGGCCATCTCGGCCTCCCGGGCGAGTTTGGCCTCGGGCATGTTGGTCATGCCGATCACGCTGACCCCCCAGCTGCGGTAGAGGAAGCTTTCCGCCCGGGTCGAAAACTGGGGGCCCTCCATGCACAGGTACGTCCCGCCTCGGTGGAAGGTGGCTGCGCCCTCGGCCGCGTCCTGGAGAGCCTGGCGCAGGGGGGGCGATACCGGGTCTGCCATGGGCACGTGCACCACCACACCATCGCCGAAGAAGCTGGTCGGACGCTGCCGGGTGCGGTCGATGAATTGGTCTACGAACACCAGGTGTCCCGGCTCGATCTCTTCCTTCATGGATCCGACCGCCGAAACCGAGATGACGCGCGCCACGCCGAGCTTCTTGAGCCCCCACAGATTCGCTCGAAAATTGATCTCGTGGGGCAGCAGGCGGTGTCCGCGGCCGTGCCGGGGAAGGAACACCATCCGCTCGTCACCCAGCGTCCCCGTGATGAAGGCATCCGACGGATCACCGAAGGGTGTCTCCACCCGCACTTCTTCGATGTCGGTGAGGCCCTCCATCTCGTAGAGGCCGCTTCCACCGATCACTGCGATGCCCGGTCGTTCCGTCATGAAAGTCGGGTATCTCTGTCAAGGCAGGACCGTCAAGGTCCGCTTGGGCGCGTCGACCTCGCGTCCGAGCTGCCCGCAAGCCGCGCTGATGTCGTCGCCACGAGGTGTTCGCACGAAGACGGACAGACCGCTTCGGGCGACTCTCGCCTGAAATCTCGATATCCGCCGTGGGCTCGGACGTTTGAATGGGACGAAAGGGTGTTCATTGAACGGAATGAGGTTCACCTTGCTCCGAAGGGGCTCGAGCAACCGCTTCAACCGATCTGCGTCGGCATCCGAGTCGTTGACTCCGTCCAAAAGAACATACTCGAAGGTTATGCGTCTTCGTTTCGGTAGAGGAAAGGAACGACAGGCGTCGAGCAAAGTGTGGATCGGGTACTTCTTGTTGATCGGCATGATCCGGTCCCGAACCTCGTCGGTGGTCGCGTTGAGACTGACCGCCAGCTGGGCCGCGCAGTCTTGGCCGAAAGCCGGAATCCGCGGGGCCAGACCGGACGTGGACACGGTGATTCGGCGCATCGACATTTCGTGCCCAAGAGGAGAGTTCAAGACGTGAAGCGCCCGAATCACCGAACGATAGTTGGCGAGAGGCTCCCCCATGCCCATGAACACCAGGTTTTGAACCCCCGAGGCCACGCCGTCCTGGCGCAGGTCCTCTTTCACCCGGGTCACCTGCTCGACGATCTCCGAGAAGCTCAGGTTTCGAATGAATCCGAGGGATGCGGTCAGGCAGAACTTGCAATCGATCCCGCAGCCGACCTGAGACGATATGCACAAGCTGTTCCGGCCTTCGGCGGACGCGTCCGGAATGAACACCGACTCGATGGTGTCGCCCTGGGCGGTGCGAAACGCATACTTTCGGGTGCCGTCGCGGGCCTTTTCGACCTTGGCCACGGTCAGGGGCGCCAGGTCGTAGGTTTCTGCCAGCCGGGCCCGAAGGTCCCGGGACAGGTCCGTCATCTCGTCGAATCGGCGCACGCCGCGCCGGTGGAGCCACCGAAAGAGCTGTTCCGCGCGGTACGCCGGCTCGCCCCAGGTCTGCAGCTGGGCCTGCAGCGCTTCGAGCGAGACCGAGGCCAGGTCCGGGCGCATTCAGCCGTGGATGTCGAGCGACGAGAAGAAGAACGGGATCTCCTGCGCCGCCGTATCTGGTCCATCGCTGCCGTGGACCGCATTCCGTTCGATGTTGGTCCCGAAGAGCTTACGGATCGTGCCGTCCTCGGCCTTTGCTGGGTCCGTGGCTCCCATGACCTCCCGGTTCTTGGCGATGGCGTTGTCGCCTTCCAGAACCGACACCACCACCGGGCCGCTCGTCATGAACGACACCAGCTCACCGTAGAACGGCCGCTCCTTGTGAACGGCGTAGAAAGCCTTGGCCTGGTCTTCGGTCATCCGCGTCATGCGGGTGGCGACGATCTTGAGCCCGGCTTCCTCCAGCTTGCTCAGCACGCCGCCGATGACGCCTTTCTTCACGGCGTCAGGTTTCACGATGCTCAAAGTACGCTCGATGGCCATTTAAGTCTCCTCGATGGAACGATGGTTTATGCGCCGCCGGTTCCGAGCCGGTAGCCCTCTTCGAGAGCCGACAGGTGCAGCTCTTCGCTACCCCGGGGCACGTGGTCTTTGACCGCTGCTTCCAGGGCGGGCTTGGTCACCACCTGGGTCATCTCCACCAGGGCTCCCAAAGCGACGACGTAGACCAGGTTCGGTTTGCCGAGTTTTTCCTCGGCGGTTCGGAACAAGGGAAGGTGCCGAATCCGTCGAGCACCCAGGTCGGGTGCCGTCACCTCCGAATCGACCACGACCAGCGCATCGGGCTTCAGATCGCTGCCGTACTGCTCGAGCGCTTCCTGGGTGGTCGCCACCATGGCGTCGACCTGGGTGGCCTTTGGGTAGTCGATGTCCCCGTCGGAGATGATCACCTCGGAGCGGGCCGCGTTGCCTCGTGCCTCGGGCCCGTAGCTCTGGACGTGGTGGGCGTTGAGGTCGTCGTAGATGGCTGCGGCGCTCTGAAGGACGAGACCGGCCTCGATCATGCCGTGCACGCCCGCCCCCGCCAGCCGCACTTCCTTTCGAACCGCCAAGTCAGCTACCCCTCCGCCTGCCCATGTCGCAGGCCCGCCGGCCTGTCAAAAGGAAACTCCCGGGCCCCTATCGCACCAAGTGGCCGAAGCGCCCCCAGCGGACGCCAGATTCGGGACCATAGGACCACCACACGAACATGGCTTTGCCCTTGACCAAGCCCACCGGCACGCCGCCCCAGTAGCGGCTGTCCTGGCTGTTGTCCCGGTTGTCCCCCATGACGAAGAGGTACCCGGGCTCCACCACGCATCGGGCCGCCCCTTGCCCATCGGGGGGTGGGCCGCAGTCGAGCCCGGGAAGTTCCTCCCGGGTGGGGCCAGGCCAGCGGTAGCCGTCGCGGGTCTTCTGCCACAAGACCGTGTAGACCTCGTCCTCCACCCGCTCGCTGTAGGCGTCCGCGCGGACCTGGCGGCCGGGAAG
>DAPKRQ010000072.1:0-14738 GCA_031800475.1 Myxococcales bacterium LLY-WYZ-16_1 | reverse complement strand
CGGCGGGTGGGTCGACTCGATCTTGGGCACGTCCAAGTATGTCGGGAGCGCCGAACCGGTGCCGGCAGCGCCCCCTCGGCCGGAGCCGGCCGGCTTGCCGCCGGCGGCACAGGCGGCCGCGGCCCGTCCCGCCGGACCCTTGACCGCCGATCTGGACACCCTGGACCAGGGTGGTCATCCCTCGCTGCAGAGTTTGCCGCCGGCGGCGGAAGACCTGTTGAAGGACTTTCTCGACGAGGACTGACCCCACGCGGCCCGACGGTGAGACCGTTCGAGTCGTCGTCTCACCGGGTTGTTGGCGCCGGCCGTGGGCGACCGGCGCACGGCTTCGTTCAGTCGAGGTGCATGGTGCCCACGTCGTCGACCACGGTCAGCGGGGCCTCGGTCTTCCGTCGCACTTCGTCCACCGTGGCGCCTGGTGCCAGCTCGTCCAGGCGCAGACCCTCGGACGTGACCTCGATGAGCGCCAGGTCGGTGACGATGGTGTTCACGCAGCCGAGCCCAGTCAGGGGCAGACTGCATCGCTTCAAAATCTTGGGCTCGCCGTTCTTGGTAACGTGCTCCATGGCCACCACCACGCGCCGAGCGCCCGATACCAGATCCATGGCGCCACCCATGCCCTTGACCATTTTGCCGGGGACCATCCAGTTCGCGAGGTCACCGGTCTGAGACACCTGCAAGGCGCCGAGCACGGTCATGTCGATGTGGCCGCCCCGCACCATGGCGAAGGAGGTGGCGCTGTCGAAGAATGAAGTCCCGGCTACTTCGGTCACGGTTTGTTTGCCGGCGTTGATCAAGTCCGGGTCTTCTTCTCCATCGAATGGAAAGGGCCCGACCCCGAGCATGCCGTTTTCGGAGTGGAGCACCACGTCGATACCTTCCGGAATGTAGTTCGCCGCCAGGGTCGGCATGCCGATCCCGAGGTTCACGAACATGCCGTCCCGAAACTCCTGGGCTACGCGCTGCAAGATCTGCTCACGACTCAACGTCATATCGGTTCCCTCTTTGCTCCATCAGGCCGATCGGGGCCGGACCGTTCGCTTTTCGATCCATTTTTCGTAGCTCTTGCCATGCACCACCCGCTGCACGAACACGCCGGGCACATGGACCTGATCTGGGTCGAGCTCGCCCACCGAAACGATCTCCTCGGCTTCGACGATGGTGACCTTGGCTGCCATGCACATCATCGGCGAGAAGTTCCGGGCGGTCTTTCGAAAGATGCAGTTGCCCCACGGGTCGGCGCGATGGGCGCGCACGAAGGCGAAGTCGGCGGTCAGAGGCATTTCGAGCACGAAGTGCCTTCCGTCGATCTGTCGGGTCTGTTTGCCCTCGGCCGCCTTCGTGCCGTAGCCGGTCGGGGTATAAAAGCCCCCGATCCCCGCGCCCCCTGCCCGAATGCGCTCGGCCAAGGTACCTTGGGGCACGAGCTCCACTTCGAGCTCTCCCTCCAGGAACTGCCGCTCGAACTCCTTGTTTTCGCCCACGTAGCTCGAGATCATCTTGCGGATCTGCCGGCTGCGCAGCAGCACGCCGAGCCCGTATTGGTCGGTTCCGCAGTTGTTGGAAATGACCGTCAGGTCTTTGGTCTTCCGGGCGAGGAGAGCGGCGATCAGGTTTTCGGGGTTTCCGCAGAGGCCGAAGCCTCCCGACATGAGCGTCGCGCCGTCGAAGACGTCGGAGATGGCGTCTTCCGCGCTGGGCCGGACCTTGTCCATGCCGGGCCAGTACCGAAGCCCCAGGAACCGGTCAACCGAGCTCGGAAACTGCGGCGCGACGTCAAGTTAGCTTGCAGTCGCCCCAATGGGGCCGAGGCGGGCCGGGGTGGGATTTGGCGGTGTCGGCCGGGCTTTCGCCGGACCGACGGGATCGAAGCCGTGCCGGCGTCCGTCCGAGGGCGAACGGGTACCGCCATCGGTCGATTGTCGGCTTGTGTCGCCGGGCCACTCGTTTCAGCATGAAGGAATGGGGGAGGACAACCGGAGGGCGCCCCGCCTGCCCGCGGAGATCAAGGTCGATTACCGCAGCCTCGGGCGCTTCATCACGGACTACACCACGAACATCTCGCGGTTGGGAGTCTTCGTGCGCACCTCCATGCCCCTCCCCGTGGGCGAGCGGGTGAGAATCCGTTTGTCCCTGCCCGACGGCGAGGTCCCGTTCGCCCTGGACGGCGAAGTCAAGTGGGTTGCCTCCCGGCAGGACCGCGAAAAGCACGACCCCGGCATGGGCATCGAGTTCGTCGACGATGACCCCGAGGTGCAGGAAAAGCTCGAGGAGCTGCTCCGCGCCCACGGCGGATGAGGCTCACGACCCTGGACCGGCTGAGCGCGGACGGCGCTGCCGTGGCGCGGGCGCCCGACGGACGGGTCGTGTTCGTCGAGGGTGCGGCCCCCGAGGAAGATGTGGAAGTCGAGGTCCTCGAACAAAGAAAGCGCCACCTGCGGGCCCGTTTGGTCTCGGTGATTCGGCCGGGACCCGACCGGGTGACCCCCCGATGCCGCCACTTCGGGCGATGCGGCGGCTGCCGATTGCAGCACGTGGATGCGGACGCCCAGGCCCGTCTGAAGACCGAGGCCGCCCTGCAGACGGTGCGCCGGGTGGGCCGGCAGTCTGGGCTTGGGACCACCGTCGAGGTGGAGCCCACCTGGCGGGGTCCGGCCTACGGCACGCGGAGCCGGGTTCGCTGGCTGTGGATGCCGGGCGAGGGCCTCGGGTACCGGCAGCCCTCGTCCCGCCAGGGGTGGGTGGCGGCGGAGTGTCCGGTCTTGGAGCCTGCGCTGCAGGCGGCCCTGACCGAGCTCGGCGACCTGGCGTCGTCGGCCGCGCCGCCTGCAGCCCGGCGGCCCCGCGGGGGATGGGAAGTGCAGGCCGTGACCGACGGAACCGGGGTGGCGGTGAAGGCCCCGTTCGAAGTGCCGCCGCCCTTTCGGGCCCGCACCCTGGAGGTCCAGGACCGGGCCGGGACCCGAGCGGTCCGCCCCGAGGGATTCAGCCAAAACCACCGGGCCGGCAACGACGCCCTTCTCGAAACCCTCGAACGGTGGCTGCCCCAGGTGGAGCGGGCCGTCGAGCTGTTCGCCGGAAGCGGCAACTTCACCCGGGTGCTCGAGCGGAAGGCCGCGACGGTGGTGGCGGTCGAGTCGGATCGAGGGGCCGTCGCTCGGGCCCGGCGGATCCTGTCGCCCTCGACCGAGGTTCGCCAGCACGCGGCCGAGTCGGTGGACCGGGTCCTGGAGGGTGCCGAGTTGGTGCTGGTGGATCCGCCCCGGACGGGATTGTCCGAAATCCTCAGCCGTCGATTGGCCCAGATCTCGGCCCCCATCGTCTACGTGAGCTGCGACCCGGGCACCTTCGCCCGGGACCTCCAGAGGCTCGGCGCTGGGAACCATCGGCTCGTTCGACTGCGGGCTTTCGACCTCTATCCGCAGACCGCGCACCTGGAGCTGATGGCTGCGTTCAGCCCGGACGCCGGGGCTTGATACCCCAGCGGTCGAGGTGTCGGTCCCAAGGCGGAATCGGCTCCGTTCAGGACGCCGACCTGGGCTCTTTCCGCGGGCCTGCGGGTTCGGTGAGGCGGCCGGGCGCCTTCGCTTCCCTCGGCAGCTCCACGATGGCTTCGGTGCCTTCGCCCCACGTGCTGTCGACCCACATGCGCCCCCCGTGATCCCCGACGATCCGGTATACGATCGAAAGGCCCAGGCCCGTGCCAACCCCAACCCCTTTGGTGGTGAAGCCGGGGTCGAAGATCCGACCCAGGTGCTCCGGGCGGATGCCCACGCCGTCGTCCCGCACCGACAGGATGGCGAGGCTGCGCGGGTCGTCCCATCGAGTCTCCACGATCACCGTGCCCGGCCTTCCCGCGCTTCGGACCGCGTGGACACCGTTCATCACCAGGTTGATGATCACCTGGTTCAATTGATTCGGGTGACAAAGGATCTTCGGAAGCTCGCCGAGCCGCGTCTCGAGCTGCAAGGGGCGTTTGACCTCGTGCTGCACCAGGGGCAGCGTGCTCTGCACGCATTCGTTCAGGTCGAACCAATCCATGGCTGCTGCGTCGAGCCGTGCAAAGGAACGCAATGAGCGCACCATTCGGACGATACGATCGGTGGCGCTCACCACGGTGCGGCTCGAGGTCTCGAGGGTATCGATGGTCTTCGATAGATCCGGATCCGCCGAGTCCAATCGCGGAGCGAGTCTTTGCAGCGCCGCTTTCGTGGTTTCTCCACTCGCTCGAATGGCACCCAGCGGGGTGTTGATTTCGTGGGCGATGCCGGCGACCAGATTTCCGAGAGAGGCCATCTTCTCGCTCTGCACCAGCTGCAGCTGCGTGCGCTGGAGTTCTCGGTTTCGATCTTCGAGCTCTTCGGCGTACTCGACGGCCTTGGCGTGGGCGAATTCTCGCTCCGTGATGTCGTGGAGCGCGACCACCAACTCGTCTTCCGACTCGAGCGGACCGTAGGAGACCTGCAGGACCCGATCGTGGGTTTCGTGCAGCGTCCGTCCCGCCCTTCCGCGCTCGCCCAAACCCTCGGGGACCAGCGTCGAGAGGTCGGGCACCTCGAGTTCGCTAGCCAGGGTCTGGGCCGCCGGGTTGGACCAGATCACGGCGCCTTGTTCGCCGCTGGGCTGGCAGCGGATGCGCACGGTCGGAACCGGGCTGATCTCGGCCACGGTCGCGACCGCCTCGAGCCGCCGGCGGAGTTGTGCTGCTTCTACCGAGTGGGACGCGAGTCGACGGCGGCCGGTGTAGAGCACTCCGGCCAGTACGGTTCCACTCAATATTTCAGCGGTCACGATCGGGGACAGCGCGGCCATGGAGCGTTGGACCTCGGTGGCTCCGGCGGCGAAAGCCACCAGCCAGAACTCCGTGGCCAGGACGATGCCAAAGAACAGGGCATGAAGAGGACGAAACGGCGTGACCGCGAGCAGCAGAATGTACGTGAACACCACGGGAGCTGCAGCCAGACTGCTTTCGACGACGGTCGGCGTTCGGAGGACCAGGCCCACGAGCACCACGCCGAAGGCCCCGACCAACGACCGAAAGACGTTTGCGTGCCAGCGCTTTCGGCTGGCCGCCAGGAGTACCACACTCGCCGCTGCGATCCCGACCTGACTCTGAAGGGCCACTGGTGCCGAATCGAGAGGGAATATGTCGATGCGCCAGGTCATGACCACCAGCATTTCGCTCACGCCGGTGACCGCGAGGATCATACCCATGGCCCCCACCACCCGGGCCGATACGCGGGCTTGCCGGGCCATCTCTTCGCGGATGCCGAGAGCCCGCTCGGTCGGCGGAAGGAAGAACTGACGGAGTGCCTTCACGCGCCTCGAAGCTTGCCCCAGCGGTCTCTTCGGCGCCAGATTCAGCGGGACTTTTGTTCCGGTCTCGGCACGTCGATGACAAGTCGCCTTGCGAAATCGAACCGGTGCCCGGCGGGGCTGCCCGGGCATTCGACGCACGGAAACGGTTGGCCGCGCGGGCCCGTCGGGGCTACAGGCGCCCCATGAACGAATCGCCGCGCCTCGCCGTGATCGGGGCCGGAAGTCTGGGCCGCGCCATCGTGCGAGGTCTGTTGACCGAGGGGGTGGTCGCGCCGGAGCGGGTCGTGGTCACGACCCGCCGCCCCGAACGGGCCGTCGAGGCGGCCGCCGAGTTGGGGGTCGGGACCGCTGCCGACAATCGCACCGCGGTGGAGGACGCGGACGTGGTCCTCCTGGCGGTCAAACCCCAGATCATGCAGTCGGTGGTGACCGGGCTCCCTTTGGGGGGCAGGCTGGTGATCTCTGTGGCGGCCGGCGTTCGGACCGACCAGATCGAGGCCTGGGCGCCGCCCGACACGCGGGTGGTCCGGGCCATGCCCAATACTCCGGTTCAGTGCGGTGCCGCCGCCACCGCCATCGCCCCGGGCAGCTGGGCCACCGACGCCGACGTGGACCGCACCGAAGCATGGTTTCGGTCGGTGGGGCGCACGGTCCGGGTCGAAGAGGGTCACCTGGATGCGGTCACGGGTCTTTCCGGGAGCGGACCGGCCTACGTGTTCCTGATCTTGGAGGCCCTGTCCGATGCCGGGGTCAAGGTGGGCCTGTCCCGGGAAGTCGCCCAGGAACTGGCAGCCCAGACCCTGCTCGGAGCCGCCCAGATGCTGATCGAGACGGGGGAGCATCCGGGCCGGCTCAAGGACCGGGTGACTTCGCCAGGTGGCACGGCCATCGCCGGTCTTCACGTGCTCGAAGCTGGGGGCTTGCGCACCACGCTGATGAATGCGGTCGAAGCAGCCACCGCCCGAGCCCGAGAACTGGCCGACGCCGGTTCCGGTTCGGTGGGCCCGACCGGGCGGCGGTAGCCGGTCCGGCTCGAGCGGGCCGAGGGGTTGGGCAGCGCCCGTCCCGCCTGAACCTGCGCGCTTCCCCGTCCCGAGGCAGGCCCTCCGGGAGGCGGGTCGATCGCGAGGGTTCGTCAGCCCGTGACGCCCAATCCCGAAGCGATGGCGTTCACCGTGACGAGAAGTCGCGGAACGAGTTCTTCTCGATCGTCTTCTTCCCGCTGTCTCCACTGTCGCAACAGGGCGATCTGATGATGGTGCAGCGGCTTCAGCGCAATGCTCCGTCTTTCGATGAGCTGGCAGACGCGGGGGCGCGTTTCGGCCAGTGGGCCCCCGTATATCCGTTCGAGCATCGAGCCGGTTCGCTCGTACTCGGTCCGGATTCGTTCGAAGATGTGCTCGGCATGGCTCAGGTCGGAAGCCAGGGCCGCATATCGTTCCATGATTTCGAGGGAAGCGGTCGAAAACGCGCTGGCGGCGTTGCTGATCAGGTAGTGGAATGGCGCCCATCGGGAACGTTCTCGCTTGGATTCGACCAGACGCTCGAATCGCGCCGGGTCCTGGTCGGCCAGCTCGGTCAGGCCCGCTCCGAGCCCGTACCAACCCGGCAGCACGAACCTGGATTGGTTCCACGCGAACACCCAAGGGATCGCGCGCAGGTTGTCGAGGCTGCGGGCGCCCTTGCGACGGGACGGCCGCGATCCGATGCGGCTGACCTCGATGGCATCGATCGGCGTGGCGTTCTCGAAGAACTCGACGAAGCCCGGTCCTTGGACCAGGTCCTCGTAGGCGCGGCGAGAGCTTTGGGCCAGGCGCTCCATCGAGTGGACGAGCTCTTCCGGATCCTCTCGTCCGCCTCTGTCCGACAGCCAGGCTCCGAGCGTGCCGGCCGAAAGCAGCTCCAGGTGATGGGATGCCGTTACCAGGTTTGCATACTTTTGACGGATCGTCTCACCTTGCTCCGTGATCCGAAGGTCCGCCCGCACGGTGTTGGGCGGCAGGGCTCGGACGAACCGATGGGTAGGCCCTGCGCCCCGACCGATGGTGCCGCCGCGACCGTGAAAGAAGCGGACCCGCACTCCGTGCCGCTCGGCGACTTCGGCCAATCGGCGTTGGGCCCGGCGGAGGCTCCACATGCTGGCGACGATCCCTCCGTCCTTCGAGCTGTCGCTGTAGCCGACCATGACCTGCTGAACGGGAAGAGGCTCGCCCCGGCGCCGCCGTTGCCATTCGAGGCTCCGGAGCACCACCGGGTGACAAAGGTAGTCTTCGAGTATGTCGGGAGCCGCCTCCAGATCGTCGATGGTTTCGAACAGGGGAACCACGGGGAGCGGGAGCACCGGCTCGCCCTCCTCGTACCGGATGAGGCCTCCCTCTCGAGCCAAGACGTAGACGCCCAGAAGGTCCTCCGTGTTTCGGGTCATGCTGACGATCAGCCCCCCGAGACCGTCGTCGCCGTGAAGCTCCAGATGTTCCGAGAGCACGTGAAACAGATCGACCACCGCGCGCGCGTGGTCTCCCGTGACGTCGCGGCTTCGGACGAAAGGGCGGCGCGTCTTCAGCTCTCGTTCGAGAAAGCTTCGTCGTTCTTCGGCGCTCCAATCGAGGTAATTTTCGGCATCGTCGATGCCGGCGAGAACGGCCAGCTGTTGAATGGCTTCGTCGTGAAACGAGCTGTTTTGGCGCATGTCCACGGTGGCCAGATGAAAACCGAAGGTCCTCAGCTGAACGATCACCGGGAGCACGTCGTTTCGGGCAAGGCGACCGGCCCCGATTCGTTCGAGTTGATCTCTCGAGAATTCGAGCTGCTCGACCAGTTCCGAAACCCGGCGGAAGGATCCGGCAGGTGGTCGCTTTTCGAAGGGAAGCGCAGCGCGCAAGAGGTTCACCCATTGCCGCCACGGCTCGTCTCGGTTTCGCTCGATCGCTCGGCGGCCCGGCTCGCACAGACGCTCGCTCCAGACTCGGATCCGTTCCATCAGTGGCGCGGGAGCGTTCTGTCGAAACGACGACAGGCTGAGCTCAATCGCCAGCTCCTTCAGTCCTTCGTCCACCAACTGCAGCGCGGCCTGTCGAAATTCCTCGAGCGTCTGTCGTGTGACCGATGCCGTGACGCCCGGATGCCCGTCCCGGTCTCCGCCAACCCAGTTGCCGAAGGAAACTCGAGGCCGGGCGCTCGGGTCCTCCAGGCGTTTCGGATCGAAGCCGGCGCGGCTCCAGGCGTGGCGGAGTCGCTGTTCGGTCCGGGGGAGCACCCGGGGAAAGATGTTCCGGAGGTAGTGAAGGACCATGCGGCGCTCGTCCCGAAGCTCCGGCTTTTCGAGGTAGATCTCGCCTGTTCGCCACAGCCGCTCGATGCAGGCCCGGACCTCGGCTTCGAGGTCGGCCCGCTCTCCCCGGGTCCACATGCTGTTTTCGAGTTCGACCAGCAACCGGTACAGAGCCCGGTGGTGTTCGAGCACCGTCTGTCGCTTCGCCTCGGTCGGGTGGGCGGTCAGGACCGGCTCGACCCGGATCGTCGCCAGTCCCTCGGCCACGTCGGCCTCCTCGAGCCCCTGCGCCACGGCTCGGGCGATGGTGTGGTCCCACGAGCCCGATTCCTCGACCAGGTCGCCCCGGTCTTCGGCCAGCCTTCGCAACTGGGCCGTGGCGTTCTCTTCGGCCTGGTTGAGCAGCTGAAACGCCAGGCTGTAAGCCTGCACGCAGCGCTCGGCGCAGGATTCCGGAATCGTTCGGATGTCGGGCGCGTCGGCGTCGCTCCACAGGCTGCGCCACGGCAGCACCTGCTCGACCTCGTCGCTCCCGGTGGTGCGCAACACCTCCGAGAAGGCGCGCATCAAAAAGGCGAGGGTCTCGTCGGTTTTCTCGAAGGCCATCGCCGCAGTGTAGAAGCGAACGGCGCTGTGGGCATCCGAGAACCCGGCAGTGGCGTCATCGCGATTTCATGGCTGTGGATGTGCCCTCGCCGGAGCCTTCGGGCCTCTCGCCGTCGGATCCGCCGCGGGGGTCCACCCGCCACAGGGCGGCGACCATCAACGCTCCGGCTGCGAGCAGGATCAGCGCCTTGGGTTTGTCGCCCATGTTCACCACGGGGTTCGTGCGGCCCCGCTGGCCCGTCCGGATCGGCTCGACGCGCCGGACGGAGGGAGCCGGGTCCACCAGCTCATGGGGGACGGTTTTCGCGCCGAGGTGTCCGCCGGAGTCGGGCGGCGCGGCTTGGCCGAAGTCTTGGTTCGCGTAGGCCATGCCCGGCGGTATCCGCGCCCGCCCCATTCTCACCACCTCGATGGCTCCTTCTCGCGGCACTGCGAACGATTCCGTCGAGGGCGGCCGCCCATTTCCCCTCCCAGAACGCCCATTCGGCCCGAACGGTCGGCGGGGCCACTCGGCTCATCCGGGGCTGTCGATGGGCCGGGCTTCGTGGAGGAACGGTCGTCCGGTGGGCCCATAGTCTGCCGCCACCTGGCCCCGACCCCTCAAGATCCACCGGGTCGTCAACAGACCTTCCAATCCCACGGGCCCCCGAGCGTGGATCCGGCTGGTGCTGATTCCGACCTCGGCCCCGAGGCCGAAGCGGTAGCCGTCGGCGAATCGGGTGCTCGCGTCGTGGAACACACAGGCCGCGTCGACCCGGCCGAGAAACGACTCGGCCGCGGTTTCGTCCTCGGTGACGATGCACTCGGTGTGGCTGCTGCCGTGGGCGTGAATGTGCGAGATGGCTGCTTCCATCGAAGGGACCCAGCGCACCCCGAGAATCAGGTCGCCGTGCTCGGTCTTCCAGTCCGAGCCGTCGTCGGCGGCGCGGATCGCACCGTCGGGCAAAGGCTCGGGCCCCGGATCGATCCGAAGCTCCACGCCGGCGGCGCGCAGCCGGTCGAGCACCGGACCCAGCCGAGGCCAGAAATCCTGGTGCACCAGCAGGGTCTCTGTGGCGTTGCAGGCCGAGGGCGCGTCGCACTTTCCGTCAAACACGATGCGCCCGGCCTTGTCCGGATCCGCCGCCGCATCGAGATAGGTGTGGCAACGGCCGTCGGCGTGCCCCAACACGGGCGCTCGGGAGCGCTCCTGCACCGCGCGCACCAAAGACGCGCTGCCCCGGGGAATGACCAGGTCGATGCCGTCGCCTGCCTCGAGCATGCGCCACACCGCAGCCCGATCCGACAGCATCACCACCGCGTCGGGATCGAGACCATTGTCTTCCAGAGAGCGGCGCAGGATCTCCACCAGCACGCGATTGGTTCGGAGGGCCTCCGCGCCCCCCTTCAGCACCAGACCATTGCCGGACCGCAACGCCAGCGATCCGATCTGTACGGTGGCGTCCGGCCGGCTTTCGTAGATCACGAGGAGCACGCCGAGCGGGGCGGTTACCTGCTCGAGCTCCAGCCCCACGTCCAGCCGAGTCCGCCGTATGATTCGATTCAGAGGATCGGGAGCTTCGGCCAGCGCCGAAAGACCTGCACCCAGGGCCGCAAGCTTGGCTTCGCCGAGCCCGAGCCGTCGCTTCAGCGGAGGGGCCAGCTCCTGCGCGGCCGCCCGATCCGCTTCGTTTGCGGCCCGGATCTCCGGTTCCGAATGTCGGAGTCGCGCCGCCAAGGTCTGCATCAGGGCTCTTCGCTGGAGGTCCGGCGCAGCACCCAGCCTGCGCTGGGCCGCCCGCAGGGTTGTCAGGAGCCCGGCCGCCTCGGTCGGAGCCAACGGGGTATCGGCCGACGGCGACCCGGCGGACGAGATCGCTCCGTCCGCTCTCCCTTCGTCGGTCCGGTCCGTGGGCTCCGGATCGGATGGGCCTGGCTCGCCGTCCGCCGGTACCTTCTCCGCCGGCTCTCCCTCCGCCGTCCTCTCTGCCGGCACCCAGGTGCCGGCGGCTTGCCCCTCGAGGCCTGCCTGCAGGGCGTCGGGGTCGATTCCGCTCAGGATCAGCGCTTCGCAGCCCGCCTCCGCCGCCAGGGCGGCTGCCGCCAGCTTGCTCTGCATGCCGCCCCGACCCCGCCGTCCGGCAGAAGCCGGTCCGAAGACCAGCCGAGCCCGCTGGGGTCCGTCGGCCCGGTCCAGGAGCACCGCCTCCGGGTTCGTCGGCGGGCGATCGAACACCCCCGCCACGTCGGTGCACAAAACCAGCAGCTGCGCCTGCACCGCCAGGGCGAGGAGCGCAGACAGCTGGTCGTTGTCGCCGAAACCGCCGGGCCCTTCCGCCAGCTCCTCCGTGGAGACCACGTCGTTTTCGTTGACGATCGGGACCACGCCTCGACGGAGCAGCTCCCGCACGGTAGCCTGCAGGTTGGCCCGGCGTTTCGGGTTCGAGAAGTCGTCTCGGGTCACGAGCAGCTGGGCCACCGGGATGCCCATGCGCTCGAAGCCCCGGTGGTACAGCTCCATCAGCCGCCCCTGGCCCACGGCGGCGCAAGCCTGCCGCTGGGCCAGATCCGACGGAGGCTCCGACAGACCCAGGGGCGCTTGCCCCAGTCCCACCGCTCCGCTGCTGACCAGCAGCACGTCCCGACCGGTACGCCGCTGGTGCCCCAAGACCTCGACCACCCCGTGAAAGCGCCGCAGGGCCAGCTCCCCGTCATCGTGGGTGAGCACCCGGGTGCCGACCTTCACCACGAGCCGGGTCGCCCGCACCACCGGCTCTCGCCGGCCCGGCACCGGAACCAGGGATGGAGGTGCCCGCTGTTCGGTCATGGCGTCCACGATAGCGCAAAAGGGCCTTGGTTAGGGCCCGAGGCCCGGTGTATGCGCGGCGGGTGCCTTTGACGGTGCTCCAAGAACGGACCGAACCCCCCGAGCGCTCGGACGGACCGGGCCAGGGCTTCGGCGACGCCCTGGCGCCGAAGCGGATGTACATCGACACCTACGGCTGCCAGATGAACGAGCACGACTCGCAGCGCATGGTCAGCCTGATGGCGGCCGAGGGGTATCTGCCCACCGATCACCCGGAAGAAGCAGACCTGATCGTGCTCAACTCCTGCAGTGTTCGGGAAAAGGCGGAGCAAAAGCTCCGGTCCCGGGCCGGAGCGCTCAAGTACCTGAAAAAGGCCCGCCCCGACTTGGTGCTGGCGGTCGGGGGCTGCGTGGCGCAGCAAGAGGGAAAGCGCCTGGCTTCGCGCATTCCCCACGCCGACGTGGTGTTCGGGCCGGACCACCTGCACCGGCTCCCGGAGTTCGTGGACCGGGTCCGAGGGGGCCAGCGGGTTCTCGAGACCGACTTCATGGAGCGGGCCGAGTACGTGTTTCCGCCCGTCGAAGAGTTCGGCCCCCGGCGGGTCACGGCCTACGTGAACGTCATGAAGGGGTGCGACCGATTCTGCTCCTTCTGCATCGTGCCCTACACCCGCGGGCGAGAGGTGAGCCGACCGGCCCAGGACATCGTCGACGAGGTCCGGCGCCTGGCCGACCACGGCACGGTCGAGGTGGTGCTCCTGGGGCAGACCGTGAACAGCTACGGCAAAAAGAGGCGCGACGGCCAGATCCCGTTCCACGAGCTGCTGGCTCGGGTGGCCGAAATCCCGGGGATCCGCCGGGTCCGGTTCACATCACCGCACCCCTCGGACTTCTCGGACGGCCAGATCCTGGCCTTTCGCGACCTTCCCGAGTTGTGTCCCCACATGCACCTGCCGGTGCAGTCTGGCAGCTCGCGCGTGCTGAAGACCATGCGGCGGGGATACACCCGGGAGCGGTATCTCGAGGTGGTAGATCGGCTGCGCGAGGTCGCCCCCCAGGTGGCTCTCGGCACCGACATCATCGTTGGTTTCCCGGGCGAGACCGAAGAGGATTTCGAACAGACCCTGACCCTGCTCGATCGCGTTCGATACCACTCGGCCTATTCGTTCGCATACAGCGAACGGGTTGGGACCCGGGCGCTTCGGATCGAGCCGGCCGTGCCGCCCGAAGTTCGTTTCGAGCGACTTCGAATTCTGCAGGCGAAGCAGGAGGAGATCACGCAGGCTCACCTGCGGGCCATGGTCGGACAACGGTACGAGGTCTTGATCGAGGGGCCCTCCCGCACCGATCCATCCCGGGTGACGGGCCGCACGGGGCAAAACCGCCCGGTCCACGTGGACGGCGCGCACGCACCGGGCACCTTCCTGACGGTGGAGATCACCGAAGCTTTCAAGCACTCGCTGTACGGTCGACCCGTGGCCGGAGCTTGAACGAATCCCTCGCCCCGAGCGCTTGCCTCGGTCCGTGCCGAGTTCCCACATTCGGGGCCCGCCCGGGCGCGCCGCGGTTGCCCCCTGCGGTCGCACCCTGGTAGACCCGCAACACCCGCCCGGCGGCGAACCCGACCATGCCCGCATCCACCGTCGACGTCGTCCAAGCGCTCCGCGCCACCGAGCTGTTCCGCAATTTCACGGACACGGGCCTGCAGATCATTGGGTCCATCGCTCAGGTGAAGGATGTGCCCCCGGGCACGCCACTGTTCGTGGAAAACATGATCGGTGACAGCCTCTACGTCATCGCCGAGGGTCGCATCCGTCTGGCGGTGCGCACCCCCGACGGCCGGGAGATCTCCCTGTCGGTGCTCTCGTCTCCGGCCAGCCTGGGGGAAGCCGCCTTGCTGCGATCGGGACCCCGAATGTGCTCCGCCACCGCCGAGGCGTTTTCGACGGTGGTGGAGATCTCCCGGCGAGACATGGCGCAGTTGCAGCGGTCCAAGCCGCAAGCGGTGCTCAAGCTGATGATGAGCGTGGTGGACACGGTCGCCGACCGGGTTCGCACCATCGAGCCGGACCTGAAACAGTTTCTCGTTTGGAAGGCCCAAGGGTGACCCGCGCCGAGCCAATCGACCTGCCGTCCGAGGTCCGCGACTTTCTGGACCACCTGGCCTTCGAGCGCAACCTTGCTGTCAATACCCGAATGGCGTACGAGCGGGACCTCACCCACTTTTGCCGTCATCTGAAGTCCCGGGGCGGGTGCAGACCGATAGATGCTCGAGCCGAAGACCTGTCGGCATGGCTGGCGAATTTGGGGCGGTCGGGCCGAGCGCCCCGCACTCAGGCTCGCATGCTCGTGGCGGTCCGAGGTCTGTACCGGTATCTGGTGCGAGAAGGGAGTCTCGAAGTCGACCCGACCGAGAGGCTCGACATGCCCAAGCTCGGCCGGCCCCTCCCGAAAGTCGTGCCTCACGACGCCGTGATGGCCATGATGAAAGCCGCGCGAGAGTCGGCCCGGGATCAGGTGGTCTTGGCGCTATTGTATGGCGCCGGTCTTCGGGTCAGCGAGTTGGTGAAGCTGACGCTCGAGTCGCTCTACTTGGACGAAGGTTTCGTCCGAGTGCGCGGCAAGGGGGACAAGGAACGGGTGGTGCCCCTGGGGCCCCCAGTGGTGGAGCGGGTCAAGATCTACCTCGAAGTCGAGCGACCCGTGGCCCTCGGCGGGCGGCTGTCCGAACGGCTCCTGGTGGGGCGGGGCCGGGAC
>DAPKRQ010000071.1:0-29493 GCA_031800475.1 Myxococcales bacterium LLY-WYZ-16_1 | reverse complement strand
CATCAGCCCCCCGATGCGGTCCCTGTACGCGGAGTTCGTGGCCCTGGCCAACGAAGGAGCCCGCGACATCGGCTTTGCGGACCTGGGCGAACTGTGGCGTTCGGGCTACGACATGCCACCCGAAGACTTCGCAAAGGAAGTGGACCGGCTGTGGGAGGAGGTGTCGCCCTTGTACGAGGCACTCCATTGCTACGTTCGAGCGAAGCTGGTCGAGACCCACGGCAAGGATCTGGTCGATCCCAAAGGCAAGATTCCCGCGCAACTGCTCGGCAACATGTGGGCCCAGGAGTGGGGCAACATCTATCCGCTGGTCGCTCCATACCCGAAAGCCTCGAACCTGGACGTCACCGGCGCGCTCGAAAAGAAGAAGGTGAGCGCCGTCGACATGGTGAAGATGGGTGAAGCCTTCTTCACCTCCTTGGGACTCGAACCCCTACCAAAAACCTTCTACGAAAGGTCGATGTTCACCAAACCGGCAGATCGAGACGTGGTCTGTCACGCGAGCGCATGGGACGTCACCTCGAACAACGACCTTCGGATCAAGATGTGCATCCGGCCGACCGAAGAGGATCTGATCACGATCCATCACGAGCTCGGCCACAACTACTACTACCTGTACTATCACGAGCTTCCGGTCCTCTATCAGTCGGGCGCTCACGACGGCTTTCATGAAGGAATCGGCGATACGCTCGCTCTTTCGGTCACGCCGGAATATCTTCGAGACATCGGAATCCTGGACGGCGTGAGCCGCAGCCAGGAGGCGCTGATCAACCTTCAGATGAAGGAAGCGCTGGACAAGATCGCTTTCCTTCCCTTCGGCAAACTCATCGACGAGTGGCGGTGGAACGTCTTTTCGGGCGACATCCCACCGGAGGAATACAACTCGGCTTGGTGGGAGCTGAGGGAGTCGGCCCAAGGCATTCGGGCACCCGTCCCTCGAAGCGAAGACGACTTCGACCCAGGCGCCAAGTACCACATTCCCGCAAACACGCCCTACACCCGGTACTTTCTGGCTAGAATCCTCCAGTTTCAGTTTCACCAGGCCCTTTGCGAGGCAGCGGACCACGACGGACCCCTGTACACCTGCTCGATCCACGGAAGCGAAGCGGCGGGAGAGCGGCTGATGAAGATGCTGGCCATGGGTGCCAGTCAGCCTTGGCCCGAAGCGCTCGAGGCCATCGCGGGCACCCGCGAAATGGACGGCACCGCCTTGGTCGAGTACTTCGAGCCCCTGCTCGCTTGGTTGGAAGAAGCCAACGAGGGGCGAAGCTGCGGCTGGCCCACCGACGGCTGAGCCGCCGCCCTCACCCGAGACCAAACAGCACGAAGCCGATCCCGATTCCGGCTGCCAGGAGCAGCGCAGCCCCCGCCACCAGGGCCCCCAGGGGCAGATGCACCCCACCGCCGTCGCCAAAGGGCCCGGTCGAGGGGCCCTGCCCCAGACTCGCATCGGGCTCGGCGACCCGGGCCGGCGGCGAGGGCGCTTCATGGGGCTCCGCCGGGGCCGGGCTGTCCACCTCGAGGGGGGTCTGCTGCCGGTCATCGAAGCCGCCGGGCACCGCCGACACGCCCGTATCGCCGTCGTCGTCGATCACCACGACGGCCGACACGGACCCTTCAGCGTGGGCCCCGTTGACCTCGGACCACGGAGCCTCCGGCTCGTCTGCACCGGGCAGGGTGCCGTGCCGCTCCATGTCCGAGGTGTCGGGAGCAGGCAGGGCTTCGGGCAGGGGTGCTTCGGGATGGAAGGCGGCCGAAGAGTCCGGCTGGAGCAGGGGCGCAGGCGTCGCCTCCGTCTCCATGTCCAGGGACGGGGCCCGGGGCACCGGACGGTCCAGCCGGAGGAACTCGGAGGGCGGGCGAGCGTTCAGGCTGGATGCCCCGGCGCCGTCCACTCCGCTCGGGGGCTGCCACTGCTGGATCGGCCGGGTCTGCAGGGGCGCGACGTGGCCCACCGTCATTTCGTCCTCGAAGTCGACGCCCTCGTCTTCGGCGTGAAAGCGGCGCCGAAAACGGTCGGGCACGAAGCCCGCCGTGGCGTCGGCCTCCGAAAGAAGGGCCAACAGCTCGTCGTCGGGCACCTGCATGGCGGTGGAGTCGTCCCAGGCCCCGATCTCCATTTCGCGGTACCCCGGGCGGAGACTCTCCTCCTCGTCGAGGGACTCCAGGTCTTCGTCGTCGAGCTCCACCCGGCTGTCGGAGCGAGCGCGGGCTTTGAGCCCCAAGGGGTCCCGGTCTTGAAGGGCCTTGTCGAGCCGGGGCAGGTGCCGCGCGTCCAGTTCGTGAGCCCCCAAGGTCCGCGCGAGCTCCGCCGGGTCGATTTTTCCGGCCATGGCTGCGCGAAGGGCCAGGGCCCGTTTTTCGATCACGTCGCCGTAGATGGCCGCGAACTCCTTGGAAATGCTGTTGGCGTCGATGGTGACCCCGGCCTTCCGGATCAGGCTTCGGATCTCTTCACCCATCTCCTTGGCGCTCGCGTACCGCTTTTGTGCTGGACGGCGCAGGGCCTTGAGCACGATGTCGTCCACCACCGACGTCAGGCCCTCGACCACCTTGCTCGGCGCCTGGATCTTGAGCTCTCGGATCGCTTTCAGGACCTCCATCGGGGTCGATCCCTTGAAGAGATCCTGACCGGTCAAAGCTTCCCACAAAACGATCCCGGTCCCGAAGATGTCGCTGCGCCGGTCGACTTTCTTGCCGAGGGCCTGCTCCGGCGACATGTACGAGAACTTGCCTTTCACGATCCCCGCCTGGGTTTCCCAACCTCGGTTGGTGGCCTTGGCGATGCCGAAGTCGGTCAGCTTGGGAATCCCGTGAAAGCCGATCAAGATGTTCTGGGGGGTCACGTCCCGGTGGACCAGGCCCATGGAGTTGCCCTCGTCGTCTTCGAGCTCGTGGGCGTAGTGCAGGGCGTCGCAGACGGCGGCGGTGACGCTCAGCAAAACGCCGACCGACAGGGGCTTTTGGGCCCGGGCAGAGGCCCGGAGCACCTGGGACAGGCTCGCCCCGAAGACGTACTCCATGGCCAGACAGTGAACGCCGTCCACCTGACCGAAACCGGCGATGGCCACCACGTTCGGGTGGGCCAGCCGCGAGGCGATCTTCGCCTCGGTGAAGAACATCTTCAAAAAGTCTTCGTTTTGCGCCAGCGAAGGCAGCAAGACCTTCAGGGCCAACAACCGCCCGGGCGGCTCGGCCTCCAGATCCCGCACGAGGAACACGTTCGCGGCCCCGCCCGAAGCCAAGCGAACCCACAGTTCATATGGACCGATCCTGGGCAGCTGCAAGCGGGCCGGACCTTATCACAGGGCCCGTCTCGCTTCGCGACCCGGCCGGAACGCCACCCAGGCGCCGGCCCCGACGGCGGCGAAGGAGACGGCGGCGGTCAGGGCACCCCAAAACCAGTAGGGCAACCACAGGGCCGCCTGAATGGCGGCCGTGTCGGAGCGGACCCAGGTGCCGGCCACCCGGCCGCCGGGGCTGAACATGTAGTCCAGGTCCTGAAAGACCGAAAGCCCGAGCTGTACCGCCAGCAGTTGCAGGAGGAAGGGGCACCACCCGGGGGCGAAGCGCACCACCGCGGCCAGACCTGCGGCCGTGGTCCCCACGAAGACGACCCCGAAGGGGTTGCGCACCACCGCCACCAAGCTGACCGCCATGCCGGCAGCGCCCAAAGCCAGCAGCCACCGCGCCCAGCCGGGGCGCCGGCTGGCGGCCAGGAGCAGGCCGCCCAAGATCGAGGGGCCCACCAGGCCCCCGCCCGCAACCAGGGCCGACGCGATCCGACTCGGCGCCATGAGATGCCGCGCGTGTCCGGAGCCGTCCGGATGCAGCACCAGCTCGACAAACCGCCCTCCGAGCAGCCACGCACTGATCCCGTGACCCATCTCGTGCGCGTAGGTGGCGAGCAGGGTGAACGGGTAGACGGCGAGCCGGCCCGAGGGCACCTGCCACGCCACGATGGTGGCCAAGGCCAGGCCGAGCAGGATCCAGCGCCTCATGGCGGAACCAACATGGCGAAGACCGCCGCTTGTTTCCATGGACTTCGACGCCGGCGAAGCCGGGGCCTGGTGGCGGCTGTGGCCCTGGCGACGGCGACGGCGTCGGCCGGGCCCGCGGGGGCCTCGCCGACCCCGGTCGGCCCCGACCCCGAAACCCCAACCGGGTCCTCTGGCCCGGCCACCGGCGGCCTCGGGCCGAACGGGTGGAACCGGTGTGCGGCCGCCCGACAGCGCTCGGAACGCCACATCCGAGGACCGGCTGGCCGCCTGTTCGTGCTGTGGGTTCCTCGAGCGCCCCAAGCCCCCGACCGGGGCGCGGTGGTGCTGGCCCATGGGGCGGGCTCGCCGGGCTCGGCCACCTGGGACCTGACCCCGGACAGCCACTCGGCCCTGCGCACCCTGGCCTGCGCGGGTTTCGACGCCTACGCCTTCGACGCCCGGGGTTTCGGAGGATCGGACGGGCCCGCCGCCATGGAGGGTTCCGCTGAGGGCGAGCCGCTGGTCCGGGCCGAGGAAGCGGCCCGGGATCTTGCGGCGGTGGTGGCGTTCGCTCGGGCCGAAAGCGGCGTGGAGCGGGTCCACTTGGTGGGCTGGTCCTGGGGATGCGTGGTGGCCGGGACCTACGCGGGCCGCGAGCCGGACCAGGTCCGACGGCTGGCCCTCTTTGCGCCGGTCTACGACCGCCAGCTGGCCAGCCGGCACGTGACCGATCGTCGGTGGCGGGAAGAATCGAAGGCGCTGCACCGGAAACTGCACGCCCCGAGCCGGGAGTCGAAGGCGGTGCACCGAGCTTTCGTCCAGGCGCTGTTTCGGTTCACCGACCGGGACGTGCTCCGCATTCCCAACGGTGCCTATCGGGACCTCTACGGACCGGATGCGCCAGTGTGGGATCCCGGACGGATCCGAGCGCCGACCCTCGTGATCCGAGGCGGGCAGGACCGGGCATCTCGCCGGGGGCCCGCCTTGCGCCTGCTGGATGCCCTGACCCGGGCGCCCCACCGTCGCTACGTGGAGCTCGCCGGCGCCGGGCACTTTGCGTTCCGCCGGCACCCCCACCGCCAGCTGTACGCGGAGCTGATCGTCTTCCTGGCGGGCCCACCGTGAGGGCCAGCCTCGGAAGGCCCTTGCCCCGGGCCTCGCCTCGGCGGACGCTCCGGGCCACCGAGGCAAGCTCCGGTGGGTTCCGATCTCAGCCTCGAAGCGCTGATGCTTCGCTACGCCGAGGGAGACCGGCGTGCTTTCGACCGGCTCCACGGCCGGATCGAATCCCGAATTCGGGCCACCCTGCGGCGGTGGCTCCGGTCCGAGGCCGAGGTCGACGACGCCGTGCAGGTCACCCTGCTCAAGATCCACAAGGCGCGGCACCGATATCGCCCGGGGGCCCCGGTGCTGCCCTGGGTGCTGACCATCGCCCGCCATGTGGCCGTCGACGAACTCCGCCGCCCGGCGCGCCGCGAGCGGGAGCTCGACGCCGAAACCCTGGAGCGGATCCCCGGGCCCGAACCCGATTGGACCGGCAGCGACCAGCAAGCGGTGATCGAGGCCGTGCGGGAGGCCATCGAGGAGCTTCCCGCCAGCTCCCGGGAGGTGATCCGGCGCCACAAGCTCGGGGGCCAATCCATGGCCGAGGTGGCCGAGGCCCTCGGCATCAAAGAAGGGGCCGCCCGGGTTCGGGCCCATCGGGGCTACAAAGCCCTGGCCAGTCGCCTGCTGGGCTTTCGGCAGACCCGTCTCGATTGAGCCCATCGCTGCCGGGGTTCTTGCAGAGCCGGCGGACACGCAGTAGCCTGCGCGACTCGGGGCTGGGCAGCCCCGTTCTTTCCATGGACGTCCCTTCGAACAAGACCTCGGACATCGAGGCGCGCAAAAGCCAGTTCCCGTTCCACAAGCGATTCTTGCGGAAGGCCGTCAACATTCGGGTTGAGGTCGAGCGCTTTCAGGAGGGGCTCGAGAGCTCGAGTGTCAACATGAGCCCGAGCGGCATCTGCTTCGAGCTGCAGCAGCCGCTGGAAGACGGCGAACGCTTCCGGGTCTTGCTGTACATCCCTCGGGGCAAGGAGGTCGAAATCCTGAAGGTCTCGGCCCGCCTGGTTTGGCAGGAGAGCCGGCAGGACGGCACCTGGCGCGTCGGGGCGGCCTTCGAACAATTCGCTCCAGGGGACCAGCGGCGCATCCGGCAATGGCTGCTGGAACTCGGGACCGAGGCTCCGGCCAACGGGGCACCGCCCGCGCCGACTCGCTGAGCCCGGCCCGCCCGATCACGACATCCAAGGGAGCTTGCGCTTCGCCGGCTTTGGGGGCCGCAACCGAAGGTTTTGAGCCCCCCGGCGAACTCGGGGATCGGTCGGATCCCTCGCCATGGCTTCGCGGAAGGCATCGGCCGCTTGCTCGGCCCGGTCCAGACGCTCGAGGACCACAGCCCGCCAAGCAGACAGATGGGGATCGCCTGGAAACCGGGCGCACGCGGCCAGCGCCTGCTCCGGATCGGCTCCGTCTTCGCCGAGGGCCCGGGCCACCGCCAGCTCGGCCCGCCAGTACGGCGCGTCCCACAGAGCCAACGCCGCCTCGAAAGCCGCCACCGCCCGGGCGGCATCTCCCGTCCCCATCGCCGACCGGCCGGCCTGCGCGTGGCGCTCCGCCCGAAGGACCGGCAGCCGGTCCTCCTCCGGATCCCGCTGCCATGCCTCGTAGTCCGCAGCCGACTCCGGATCTCGCAAAACGTGAAATGCCCGCAGTGCCATCAGGTGGTTCGCTTCGGCGGACCGAACCACGTGCGGATCGAGCTCTGGTTGCAAAAATTTCTGGGGATCCAGATCCCGACGGGTTCGGGCCCAAGCGCGCTGCACCGCCTCGGGCGGAGCCGAGGGCCCGACACCCAAGACCTCGTGCAGACCCAGTCCGCGCAGCCGAGCCCGATTCGCTTCGACCGAACGAGCGACCGCGTTCGGATCCCGGGCGCGGTCCTCGCCGGTCTCGGGCTGTCCTACCTGCCGCAGCTCCGCCTCGACCCGCGCCCGGATCTGTCGGCGCAACGGTTCGGACAGGGAAGCGAGCCGCGCGGGCTCCAAGCTCAGGTGGCCCAAGGTCGACAGGGCGAAGAGCAAGCTCACCGTGATCTCGCGGCCCAACGATGGATCGGTCGCCGCCGCCTCGAGCGTCGTGCTGCCGTCCAGTCGGTCGAGCCAATCGGCGGCGGACGGTTCCACCGCGAGCACCGCCTCCCGCACCGCGGGGTCCAGTCGAACCCAGCGGTCCCCTTCCCCGCGAAGCGCGTCATCGAGCCGGTCCGGCTCCATGTTCAGCCGAGCCCCCCAATAAGCGATCCGCAGCGGGTCCGCTGGCTCCCGGCGGTGCGGCGGCGCGGGAGCCTCGGCCCGGTACACCGCCTCCCCCTCGGTCCAGCCGAACAGATCCCGCAGCTTCAATTCGATCTGTCGGGCCAGCACCCGCTCGAGCTGAGAGGCCGTCAAGGCTTGGCGGGCCACCAGCAGATCCCCCAAGGCCCGGTCGCTTCGCCGACGCTCGCGCATGACGGCGTCGAGTTCGATCCCCGACAACAGACCCTCCTGCACCAGCATCTGACCCAGGGTCTCGCCGGTCTGGTCGGAGTGGACCCAGATGGGCCTCCCGCCTTCGAAAAAGACCACCTTCTTGCCGCGGCGCCCTTGCACCCACAGGGCCCCCCCGCCGCCCTGCAGCACCACGCGCCCGAAGACCCGGCCGAACGACGTCTTCTGCAGGTCGTAAACCACCGGCTCTCGGTCGGGGCGCGGATCCGCCGGGTCCCGGGGGGCCCGGCGGCGCAGGAGGGCGTCGACTTCGTCCGCCACCCGCTCCGGCTGCACCGGACGTGTCAGGTGAGCCGGCCCGCCGGCCGCGCCCACCAGCACCACGGGCAGCTCGACCCGCTGCGGATCCTCTCGCACCGTTTCGGCCAGTCGGGCGCCTGGCATGTCCGAAAGCCGGGCAGCCACCACCAACGCGTCCACCGGGTGCGCCGAAAGGCGGGCCAAGGCCCACTCCCCCTCGGACTCGGACCACACCGTGTAGCCCCGCCGCCCCAAAACGGCGTGCAGGCTGCGCCGGGTGGCCGGATCGTCCTCGACCACCAAAATGGTTCCCGGCATCCCCTGAGCCTACCAAGGCCCGGGCCCCAGCCCAATTCGACCGGGTTTGTCCGAAACGGGCTCCCAGGGCAGAGGCGTGTCGCCGGCGCGCCGACCCCTCCGTGGAAGGCCGCGGTCATCGGGCCCTGCGCCTCGGATGAAGGCGAGCCCACCGGAGGTCGGCCGCAGACCGGCGCTTCCGCCTTCAGAGGTCGGCCCGGAGGGCGTCGGCGTGACCGGCGTCCAGGGCCTCCAGAAACGGCCAGACGTGGTGCGGGGTCTCGATCAGCGGTCCCGTGAACACCCAAAAAGCCGTGTTCGCCGTGGCCAATCGACCGCGGGATCCGACGGCGTGCAGGACCGCTTCGAGCCCCAGCAGCAAGGACGCGAGCCCGTAGCCGCCGTCCGGCACGTTCAGGGGCCCCAGGCCCCACAGCGCTTCGGTGGCCTGCCGGGTCAAAAACCGATTCACCCGGGGGCCGACCGGCGGCGGCTGGGCTCCGCGCCGCATCGCCTCGAGAGCGACCCGGCCCCGCTTCAACCGGCGGAGCGCTGGAAAGAACGCCCCCTCCTGTACCGGCACGTCCGCGTCCCGCTCCGCTTCGACGTAACCCAGCAGGTTCTTGCCAAAGCGCCGCCGCGCACGCCGTGCTCGCCCCCCACAGTGAAGCCGATCGATCTTTTGAAGAGAATCCGGTCCCACCCCTTCCTCTCGAAAGATCTCAATCACGTCCCGAAGAACCTGGTCGAACTCGGAGAATGGAACCGACTCGCCGAAAAACTCCACGGTCTTCGGCGCCCGCAGGCCGGGCGAAGTTTCGTGAACGCGGAGCACGTCGGGTAAGTGGCTGGTGATCGGCGGACCGCGTTCGAAGGTTTCGTGCATCGACTCGCAGTTGAGCCGCAGCGCCAAACGAGGCGGCCCCTTTGGAACGTGCACGACCACGTGCGGGTAGACCTGGCACGCGTCCGGCTTCGCTTCCATGCCCTGGCGGGCGTGAATGCGACACAGGCCTCGTTCGTCCAAGAATATGCAAGCGTTCTTGCGCTCCGGCAACTGCCGCAGAACGCGCTTTTTGGAATCGTCCGGATCCAAGAACGACCACTCCGCAAAGTCCTCTCCTTGGAGTACGTCTTGGTACAGGCTCGGGTCGATCCGGGCCTCTTCGTCCGGACGAATCTCCACGGTGAGCCCGTGGCAGCAAGCGCCGCACGCGCGACACGACCAGCGGGCCCCATCGAGGGGCTCGGGCAGGACCTTCAAGCGCTTGCGGCTGGGAGACAGCTGACTGTGGGGGCTCAGATTCTCGAGGGCCGGCTCCTGCTCCCACACTTCGGGAACGTCGAGCAAAAACAGCTCGCGGAACTCCTCAGCCAGCGCGTCGACCTGGTCGACCGGTACGTCCTCCGTGGCCAGCTGCTCGGCGGTCTTGCGTCCGTCGAAACGGCGGGCCATCTCGAAGTCGTCGCCGTCGAGGTTGTACACCTGGAAAAGGACCGGATCTCGAACGTCTACGGTGCCGTTGCGCCGCACCTGAACGTCCAGGTCCCGGCGCAACGCCGGGATCGGGGTTCGTTGCACCGCGCGTTTTTGAAAACATGTGCCAGATCGAGTCAAGCGCGGGCGTCATTCGCGCGACCGAGGGTCGGCTTCGCTCAAGTTTGCGCGAACGGGGCCGACCCCTTCGTTCGATGGCCGGTCGATTGTCTCTGCTCTTCGAAGTGACCCGCTCGCTGGACGGCATCGAGCTCCTTTGGAACGAGATCCGAGACCGAATGACGTGCCTGGTTCCCACCCTTCGCCACAGCACCTTGGAACGGCTGCAGGCCGCGGTGGCCGACGCGGTCGCCCATGCCGTGCTCGACGGGCCCACCAGCCGGCAGCCCCTTCGGGTGGAAGTTCACGTGGAGGCCGGGCGACTCGAAACCCGCGTGCACGACCTGGGCACGGGCTTTTCCATTTCGGGCGCCGACTTGTCGTCCGGTCGAGCCGAACCGGGGGCCCTGACGGCGGTCCGCACCCCGCAGCGCCTCGCAGCGCTCGGCCTGGTGCCGCTGCCCGCTGGCGCGCCCTCCTGAGCACTTCCGCCCGTTCGGGCCCGCCGTCGGCCTTGCCGCGACAATCGGGGGCGGTCTACCATCCTCCCGTCCTTCGATGGCCACTCCGCCTTCCACGGCAGCCTTCCCGCAGCTGGGCCGGTACCAGGTGATCAACCGCATCGCCTCTGGAGGCATGGCGGAGGTGTTCTTGGCCCGTGCGGTCGGGGCCATGGGCTTTCAACGGCGTGTGGCGCTCAAGCTGATCCACGCGAACTTCACCCGGGATCCGGAGTTCGTGAAGATGTTCATCGACGAAGCCCGGATCGCCATGCATCTGCACCACCGGAACATCGTGCAGGTCTTCGACCTGGACCAGCTGCAGGAGACCTACTTCATCGCGATGGAGTACGTCCACGGCGTCACCGTGTACGACCTGTACGAACGGTGCGCCGACCAGGACCGCTGGATCGACGTGCCGCTCGCCCTCTACATCGTGGCCGAAATCTGCAAGGGCCTGCATTTCGCCCACACGCGGACCGGTTCCGGAGGTCAGAGCCTGGGGATCGTGCACCGGGACATCTCGCCGCAAAACGTGCTGTTGAGCTTCGAGGGAGAGGTGAAGATCACGGATTTCGGGATCGCCACCGCGGCGGAGCGCCTGCACCAGACCGCCGCGGGCATCGTGAAGGGCAAGTACGCCTACATGGCGCCGGAGCGGCTCGAGGACCGGGCCGTGGACGGACGGGTCGACGTGTTCGCGGCCGGCGTCCTGCTGTACGAGCTCCTGACCGGCGAAAACCCATTCGCAGGCCCCTCCGCCGTGGAGACCATCGAGAACGTGATCGCAGCGGACGTTCCGCCCCCGTCCAGCAAAGGGGTGCCGTGTCCCCGCCGGTTGGACGAGATCGTGCACCAGGCCCTGGCCAAGGACCCGTCGGACCGCTTCGCCCACGCCCAGGCTTTCGCCGACGCCCTGACCGAGTTCGCCATGAACCAGACCTTCGCCCGCCGGGACATGGCTTCGGGCGACTCGGCTTTGGCCGGAACCCTGACCAGCCTGTTTCCCGAGCGGGCCACGCCCCTCGGCGAGGGAGACCCGAAGGAGCTGGACCTTCCGGGCATGCCCGCCGACGAGGGAAGCCAGGACATCGACGCGCCCACGGTCTTGCGCATGTCCCCGGTGCCCGGGCCCAGCGTCGAGGAGAGTTCCGACACGGGCCAGGACCTGGAGGCCGCCGGAAGCAGCGACTCGACGGTGGCCGTAGAGCCGGTCAGCCGCGCCCGGCTGTCCGAAGAGCCGCTCTTGGGCACGGAGGTGGACCCGGACATGGACGAAGCCACCGTGGCCTCCGGCGCCCCGGGCGAGGACGCGTACGCCAACACGATCCTTTCCATGCCCGACGGAGAGGACACGGAGGGCGGGAGCACCGAGTTCGACGGAGGTCCCGGTCAGGCCCCCACCGCCCCCACGCCCCAGGTGTCGCAGCCCGCGGCCGGGCGACCGGACATGCCCGCGGCGGGGACCGGGGCGCCGGACCGCAGCGTGGGGCCCCGGCCCGGTCGGGTCGTGCGGGAGCAGGTCCGGGAGCCCATGGCGTCCCAGCCGCGGGTGCGGGTCGAACCCCAGCCATCGATGCCGACCCATCCGGCCCCTTCGGCCTTTCCCGATCCGGCGGTGATGCCGCCCCATCTTCAGGCCGGGGTGCCGGCCACACCGTCGTCGGTTCAGCCCCCGCCCCGGCGGGTGGGCAACCGGGTGCTGCTGGTGCTGTTGGTGGCTGCCGCGGCCGTGGCCGGCGCCGCCGCGATCCGGGTGGTCGCCCAAGCCGGCGCCGCGCCGGCCCTGCTGTCGATCCGCAGCCAGCCCACCGGGGCCGACGTGCAGATCAACGGCCAGTTGCAGAGCGAACCCACGCCTCTGCTCGCCCAGGTGTCGGGCGGCGACGCCGTGATCCTTCGCCTGTCGAAGGAAGGTTACGAGACGCTGCAGGAGCAAGTGCGCCTGCAGCCCGGCGAAACGGTCGAGCTGAATCTGTCCCTGGTCCCCCGGACCGGCTCGGTGATGGTCACGCCCGTCCCCGAGGCCGCCGAGGTTTTGGTGGACGGGACCTCGAAAGGGACGGGGTCGGTCCTGGTCCAGGGCCTGAAGCTCGGTGAGCCGATCGAAGTCACCGTCAAGGCCGCGGGCTACCGCACCAAGACCCGTCAGGTCACGCTGACCTTGGACGAACCGCGCATGTCGCTGGTCATGGACCTGGCGAGGCGCCGGCGTTGAGCCCCGGCCGACCGGGTCGCTGGCTCCGACCGCGGGTGGCGACGGCGGCCGTGGCCGCGTGCCTGTGGGCGGCGAAGCCGGCCGACGCCTTCGCCCGACGGCCCGACCCCGGAATCGCCACCTTGCTCTCGGTGGGGGCCACGTTGCTCCCCCTGACCGCGGGGGCCTTGCTGCTGTTGACCGGCGACGGCGTCAACGAAGATCCCCGGGTGGCGGCTGGGCTCACCTCCCTGGCCCTGGGGTCCTCGGTCGGGCCGTCCGTCGGCACGCTGTACGCAGGGGGCCAGGACGCTTGGGCCACCCTGCTGTTGCGGACTGCGACCACCGGGCTGATGACCACCGGGCTGGGTTATCGCTTGCAGGGATCGGCAGGGGACCGGGATCTCGGGCTGGCGTTGGCGATTTTGGGCGCCGTACCCACGGCGGCCCTCGCGGCTTGGGACGTGGCGAACACCGGGCGCCTCGCCCGGCAGACGCGCCGGCAGAGCGGTTTCGCCGGGGCCTTCAGGGCAGGCCCGCCTCCAGGGCCGCTGGCGGATTGGCTCCCGGGTCGGCCGGGCCCGGGGATTCGGGGTCCCCGTTCGCCGCGGCTTCGTCGGCCGGGCCTTCGGTGGCGACCGAGTTCGCCTCGACCTCGGCTCGTCGACGGAGAGCTTCGTCCACCCGACGCAGGTTGACCTGCGCGTTGACGTAGCTCGGATCGGTCATCAGCGCGTCCTCGAAGGCGGTCCGGGCCAAGAGCAGCTCATCCCGAAGCTCGTGGGCCAAACCCAGATTGTTGAACACGTAAGCCGGCGTCTGTTCACCCATCTGCTCGACGCAGGCGGTGAGGGCCCGAGCCGCCCGCTCTCCCTGACGGGTGTAGATGTAGGTGAGGCCCAGGTTGTTCAGGTACAGGCCCTGGTCCGGTCCAAGCTCCACCGCCCGTCGAAACGCGAACTCCGCACGCTGCCACTGGCTGGCTCCCAGGGCGGCTCGACCCAGCAGGTTCCAAGATGCGGCGTCGTCCGGGTCCACCGACAGGGCCCGACGGGCTTGGGTCTCGGCCACGTCGAACGCCTCCCGGGCCAAGGCGATTCGGGCCAGCTCGAGCGGGGCATCCACCCGCTCCGGGTCCGCCGTCAGCGCCTGCCGGCAGGCCGCTTCGGCCAGATCGAGCTGGCCTTGCTCCCGGGCGAGGCGGGCGATCCGGACCAGCAGATCCGGGGTCCGGGGGTGGTCGTGGACGTGCCCCCGCAGGTCCCACAGGGCTCCGGTCAGGTCGCCCTCGAGCAGGCGCGTCTCTGCGCGGGATCGCAGGTCGACCTGGGCCTCTTCCTCGGTTCGGGGTCGGGGCACCACGACCGGCGACGGCTCGGGGGCTGGCGATGGCTCTTCGGTTGCGTCCGGCTCCGCCTCGCTCGAAGCGCGCGTTTCGAGCGAACGGCCCGGGATATCGGAGACGGGGATCGCTTCGACCCGTGGCTCGGGATCCTCGGTCCCCGGGGGTTTCACGGCCAGAGCCAAGGTCAACAGGGTCGCAGAGCCGAGCAGGCCGACGCTTCCCCAGAGGAACGGGTGTCTTCGGTTTCGAATCATGCCGCAATGCAAAGCAGCGTTCGTGCCAAGGACCGGGGCCCGCAAAACCTCGCGTTCGCGGGCGGGGCCCGGAGGGAACGGGTCGATTCCACCCGGCACCGGGTCGACGGAACCCGGATCGAGGGTGCGCCGAGAGATCGATCACTTCAGCCCGAGCGCGCGGAGCTTTTTGTGAAAGTTGGAGCGCTCCACGCCCAGAGCCCGGGCTGTATCCGGGATCGAATGACCGTGAACCTCCAGGGCCGTCTCGACGATGGCCCGCTCGGCCTCGGTGACCAACTCCGAAAGCTTCGCCCCCGGTCGATACCCCAAAGCCTCCCTGCCGGACCGTGGCATGAAAGGCTCCACGTCCGACGCATCGAGCGTTCGCCGGCCAGGTTCTGCGAGGATCACGATCCGCTCGACCAGGTTGCGAAGCTCCCGGACATTGCCCGGGTAGTCGTGCTGCGCCAGACGGCGCAGGGCATCCGGCGCGAACTCGACCGAGTCTCGATGGTTTCGAGGGGAAGCCTCGGCGACGAAGCGCTCGGCCAGCATCGGCACGTCCTCCCGCCGCTCCCGCAGCGGCGGCACGTGCAGCGGCACCACGTTGAGTCGGTAGTACAGATCCTCCCGAAACCGACCGTCGGCGATGCGCGCCTCGAGATCCCGGTGGGTCGCCGCCACGACCCGAACGTCGACCCGCAGGCTTTGGGTGCCCCCGACCCGCTCCAGTTCGCCGGTCTGAAGCACACGAAGCAATTTGACTTGCATCGCCGCTGGCATGTCGCCGATCTCGTCGAGAAACAGGGTTCCGCCGTCAGCCCGCTCGAATTTGCCCTGGTGCCGTTGGGTCGCTCCCGTGAACGCACCCTTTTCGTGCCCAAACAGCTCCGACTCGATGAGTTCCGCGGGCACGGCGCCGCAGTTGATCGAAACGAAGGGCGCCGAGGCCCGGGCGCTGTGGGTGTGGATCGCCCGGGCCACCAGCTCTTTGCCGCTGCCGTTTTCCCCGGTGAGCAGGACCCGACCCTCGCTCGGCGCGACCCGCAGGATCTGGGCTTTCAGTCGCTGGATGGGGGCGCTTTCGCCCACGATCCGATCGACACCGTCCAGGCCCAGCTCCGCGCGCAGATCCCGATTCCAGCGCTGAAGGCGGTCGAGCTCCAGGGCGTTGTTCAAGCTCACGAGCAAGCGATCTTGCCCCACGGGCTTTTCGAGGAAGTCGCGGGCCCCCCGGTGCAGGGCCCGGACCGCGTCGTCGATGGTGCCATGCCCGCTCATCACGAGCACGGGCGGTCCACCGTCTTCCGAGGCGGACAGCGTCTCGAGCAGATCATGCCCCGAGCCGTCGGGAAGGCGCAGGTCCAGCAGGACCGCTGCCGGCGCTTGCACGGCCAGTCGTTCGCGGGCGGCGGCCAGGCTGTCCGCGCTCTGGGTCCGAAACCCCTCCAGTTCGAGGGCCCGGCTCAAGGTCTGTCGGATCGAAGGCTCGTCGTCGACGATCAGGATCAGCGGTTGGCTCACGACTTCTTCGGTCGAGCCTTGCGGGCTCGGGTGGCTGCCTTCTTCGGGCCGGCGCCCACTTCGTTCGCCGCGGCCTGCACCCGGGCCACGGTGGCGTCGCCGGCCGCCGCGGCCTCGGCGGCCAAATTGGCCGGGTTGCCGAGCTGCTCTTGCAGCACCTGCACGGTCACCCGCGCCCGAAGGGTGGCCGGCTCCTGGCTGTCCGGGTCCAGTTCGAGGGCTTTTTGGAGATCCCGAATGCCGCCCACCAGCTCGCCCTGGGTGATCCGGAGCTCGCCCCGGTTGGCCCAGACGCTGGCAAAATACGGATTCAATTCGAGGGAGCGCCCGTAGTGGCGCTCTGCATCCTCGAAGCGGGCCTGCCGCTGGGCCACCGAGCCCAAGGCGGCGTTGAAGTAGGCGTCGTACGGGTCCAAGGCCAGCAGGCCCTCGAAGATCTTCCGGGCTTCGTCCAGCTTGCCCGTGCTGGAGTACCCGTGACCGATCTCGGCGATCTTGTACTGCTCCGGCTTGGTGACGCCCTCCAGATCCCCCAAGGTGAGGCGCCCCTCGATGAACGCGCGGGCGGCCTGGGCGGAGTAGGCCGGGCCCCGCTCCGGATCGGCCCCTTCCTGCAGCCGCAACACGTCTTCGAGTTTTCGGCCCTCCTGGGGCCGCTCGGCGCCGGTCCTGTCCGCCGACGCCGAGGCCTCGGTGCCTCCCACCCGAAACCGCCGCTTGCTCCCGGACACGACCGGAGTACGCCACAGAACCGGCGTCCGCGCCAAGGCTCCCGGTTTCGAGTAGGGTCCCTCCCATGCTGCGGACGGCATCTCGGGTCCGAGAGCGGGTCGACCGGCTCGAAATCCCTTTCGACGCCCAGGGTCTCGATCCCTTCGGGATCCGAAAGAAGGACCTGATCCGGTCCTACACGGTGCTCCATGCCCTGTACCGGCACTACTTCACGGTCGGCGTCCACGGCATCGAGCACGTGCCGCCTCGTGGCCGAGCCATGCTGGTGGGCAACCACTCCGGAGGTTGGGCCGTGGACGCGCTGATGGTGATGGCCGCGTGCTTTTTCGAAATGGAACCGCCTCGGCTGGTGCAGAGCATGGCCGACAAGTTCCTGGGCGCCATGCCCTTCGTGAGCCACCTGACAGCCCGCACCGGTCACTTGGTCGGCTTGCCCGAGAACGCGGTCCACCTCCTCGAGAGGGACCGGCTGCTGATGGTCTTCCCCGAAGGGGCCCGAGGCACCGCGAAGCTCTATTGGGAACGGAACAGCCTCCTGGACTTCGGCACCGGCTTTTTGCGTCTGGCCCTGCAGACCGGCACGCCGATCATCCCCTTCGGATTTCTCGGCGGCGGCGACGCGATCCCGACCGTGGTCAACCTCGTGCGCCTCGGAAAGCGCTTGGGCGTTCCCTACGTGCCGGTCACCCCTTGGGGCCTCGCCGTGCCCCGTCCCGCACGGCTTTCGGTCCGATTCGGGACTCCGCTTCGCTTCGAAGGAACCGGCAACGAAGAAGACGGTTGGGTCCTCCGTCGAGTGGAACAAGTTCGGGATGCGGTGCGAGATTTGATGGACCGGGGCGAGGCACGAAGCTGATGCGGGTCTTGATCGCCGGAATCTCGAGCCCGGTGGGCCGACACGTGGCGGAGATCTTGGTGCGGCATCATCACGAGGTGGTCGGAGTCGATCGGCGCCCTTGGCCCGATGCCCGACCGGAGATCCGGGTCCATCCGGTGGACATCCGAAAGCGACAAGCCGAGGAGGTGTTTCGCACCTTTCGCCCCGAGGTCGTGATCCACATGGCCACGGTCACCCACCTGGAGCGCAGCACCCACGAGCGCTATCGGATAAACCTCCACGGGACGCGCTCGGTGTTCGACGCCTGCGCCCGCCATGGCGCGGAGCGGGCGGTGTTCGTGGGGAGGCACACGCTGTACGGTGCCGCCCCGGACGCCCCCCTGTACCACCGCGAAGACTCGCCGCCGATGGCGAGCACCACCTTTCCGGAGCTGGCGGATCTGGTGGCCGCCGATCTGTACGCGAGCCAGGCCCTGTGGCGACAGCCCGCCCTCGACACGGTGGTCTTGCGGATCGTGTACCAGCTGGGGCCGACCTCGGTCGGCACCCTGCCCTCGTACCTGCGGGGTCCACGGGTTCCGACGGTTTTGGGTTTCGATCCCCTGTTTCAGTTCATGCACGAGCGCGACATGGCTCGGGCGGTGGCCCAGGCTGCCACCCACCCCGGGCTGCGGGGCGTGTTCAACGTGGCCGGGCCCCGCCCGATGCCCCTGTCCGACCTGATCCGCGGCGTCGGCAGGCGCCGGGTGCCCGTGCCCGAGCCGGTGCTGGGGGGCCTGCTCGGACGGTTCGGCTTGCCCCGCCTACCCCGGGGGGCCATCGAGCACCTCAAGCACCCGGTCGTGGTGGACGACGCCGCGTTTCGGGAGGCCACCGGGTTTTCCGCCCACTACGACGGCCCCGAAACCATGGAAGCCTTTGCCCGGGCCCACCCGGTCTGAGGCGGACCTCAGCTGGCCCGGGCCACCGGCGGTGCCGCCATTTGGCGCAAAACCCGATCGGCCAGGGGCCCCGCGCCCCGCACGCAGTCCAGGAGCGCCACTCCCCGCAGGCCGTTGCCAGCCAGGTACAGCCCGGGCCAATGGGTCTCGAGCTGATCGGCCACCTCCACCCGGCCCAAATGGCCGACCTCGTACTGGGGAATGCCCCGAGGCCAACGGATGATCCGCTCCATCACCGGCGGCACCTCCTTGGGCAGGCCGATCAGGCCCGAAAGCTCCTGCCGCACTGCACCCCGAACGGCCTCGTCCTTGGCGTCGCCCCAATGTCGGGCGCGGACCCCTCCGATCAGGGTTCGAAACAGGACCATGCCCTCGGGCGCGTGCACCGGAAAGACGGTGGAGGCCCAGATGGAGCCCAGCACGTTCCGTCCCTCGCAGTGGGGCGCCAAGAAGCCGAACCCGTCGGTGGGCGTCGGCACGTCGCGGGCCCGAAAACCGTGAACGACCACGTGGACCGGGGCGTAGTCCACTGCGGCGACGGTCTCGACCTGGGGCTGTGCGCCGTCCAGCGGGGCCAACAGCTGGGGCAACTCGAAGGTCGGCACCGTGATCACGACCGCGTCGGCTTCGACCGTGCCCACCCCGGTGCTCAGACGAAAACCGCCTGCCCGAAGGGCCTCGACCCGATGCACCGAGCAGCCGGTGTGGATCCGCTCGGGGAGCTCGGCGAGCTTGCGGGTCAGGGTCCCGAGCCCGCGCTGGAAGCTGTGCAGGGACTCCCGTCGGGCCTTGGCGTCCGGCGTTTCGCCTTTGCGGTCCTTGGCCAGCCGGAACTGGGCCCGGATCAGACTTCCGTACTTGGACTCGAGCTCCCGCATCCGGGGAAATGCCGCCGGGAGGGACAGCCGATGGGGATCGCCCGCATAGATCCCGGTCACCATGGCGTCGACCAGGACGCGGGCGGCCTCCGGTCCGAGACGCCGGGTCGCAAAGTCGGCCACCGACTCGTCTTCGGGGGCTTCGTTGGGAATGAACGGCTCGGCGACCAACCGGGCCCGACCCCACAATGACAGCAGGTTGGCCTTCAAAAAGGCCGGGGGCTTCATGGGAATCTCTCGAAGGGAGCCGTCCTGGACCAGGTACCGCCGAGCCGACTCGCCGTCGGCGCGCACCACCTCGTCGCCGAGACCCATCCGGTCGATGAGCTCGAACACCGCCGGCTCCCGCCCCAAAAAACCGTGGGGACCGGCTTCGACGACGAATCCGTCCTGACACCAGCTCTTGATCTTGCCCCCGGGCTCCGGGTCTCGCTCGAAGACCACCCGTTCGACCGGGGTTCCGGCCTCGTCGGCCTTGCGCCCCAGGGCCTCGGCCACGGCCAGGCCGGAGATCCCGCCCCCGATGATCGCCACCCTGCGCATGACTCAGCTGGGCCGGCGGCTCATGCGAGCCACCGCCTCCACCAAGGTTTGGACGTGTTCGGGCGGGGTGTTCGGAAGGATGCCATGGCCCAGGTTGAACACGTGCCCGGCCAGATCTTTGGCTTCGGTCAGCACCCGCTGAACTTCCCGTTCGATCCGTTCGGGCGGGGCGAACAACACCGCCGGGTCCAGGTTGCCCTGCACCGTCACGTTCCGGCCGACCCGCGGACCCACCCGGTCCAGGGGCAGGGTCCAGTCGACTCCGACCACGTCGGCGCCGGACTGGGCGACCTCTTCGAGCGAAGCGTGGGCTCCCTTGGCGAACAGGATGATCGGAACGCCTTTGCCCTTCAGCCGTTCGATGACCTGCAGGGTCGGCGTCAGACCGAATTCGAGGTAGTCATCTCGGGACAGCACGCCCGCCCAGGAGTCGAAGATCTGAACCGCGTCCGCGCCCGCATCGATCTGCGCCTCCAGGTGCCGCGCCACCGTTTCGGCCAGCTTGCCGGTCAGGTCCCGGGCCGCCTTGGGGTGCTGATACAGCAGGCTCTTGGTCGCGTGAAACCCCTTCGACGTGACCCCTTCGACCAGGTAGCTGGCCAGGGTGAAGGGGGCACCGGCGAAACCGAGGATCGGGGTGTTCGGAGCCTCCCGCTTGAAGTGCTGGATCGCCTGGCCGACGAAGGCCAGCTCCGTGGCCGGATCGGGCACCCGAAGGGCTTCGATGTCCCCCGGGGTGTCGACCGTCTTTCCCAGCTTGGGCCCTGGATCGAAGGTCAAGGGAACACCCATGGCTTCCACCGGGACCAGGATGTCGCTGAAGATGATGGCCGCATCGAAGGGAAAGCGGCGGATCGGCTGCAGGGTCACCTCGGCCGCCAGCTCGGGTGTGCGACACAGCTCCAAAAACGACACTTTGGCCCGAACCTCCCGATATTCGGGCAGGTAGCGGCCAGCCTGACGCATCAGCCACAGCGGGGTCCGCTCCACCGGCTCACGCCGACAGGCACGAAGGAACAACGGGGCATCCATCGCTTCCGTACTAATGCAATTTTTCGCGGTGAATCCACCCAGGATTTCGTGGTTGGCCTCGGGCGGAGGCTTTGCCAGGTTTGAAAAAATGCCGCGGGTATTCACATACGGGCCCGACGCGCTCCAGGGGAAGATGTTCGACCGGATCGGCCCGACCGATTTCGTGGGTCCCGCTCGCTGGGTCGGACACCGGCTGGTGTTCGACAAGCCGAACATGAAGAACCCCGAGGAGGGTCTGGTGAACGTGCAACCCGACCCGAGCAGCCAGGTCGCCGGCGCCGTCTTCGAGGTCTCGCGCAAGCAGCTGGAGCTCCTGGATGGGTTCTTTGGCGGCTACCAGCAAGCCGAGGTGGAGGTGCTCGGTCCCGAGGAGACCGCGATGCGGGCCACCACGTGGATGGCTCGCCGCACGAAATCGGGCCTTCGACCCTCCCGCGAAGCCCTTGAAGACACCCGCAAAGCCATCGAGGAAAATGGGAGCGAGGGTGTGGAGCTGCCGGACTTCGACCCGTTGCCCGACCCTACGGAAAGCGATCCGGCCGAGGAGACGCCACGATGACCGCTGACGCCGAACTGATCATTCGATTCGAAGACGACACCGACGAGTCGGCCGCTCGGGTCGTGGCGGCGGCCCTGGGTTGCTCGGTCCGCCGGCGCATGCGAACCGACGACCCCGAACAGGTCCAGCTGTTGGTCAAGGTGGAAGAAGGCAGCTTGGAGGAGTGCAAACAGGCGTTCGAGGGCCGGGACGAGGTGGTCCACGTCGAGGTCAACGCCGGCGGATTCGAAGCCTTGTGAGCCGGCCCCTCAGCCGTCCGCGTCCCGGTCGGGCAACAGGCCGTGCTTGCGGAGTAGATCCCGCAGGTGTTTTCGGTCCAGCCCGGCAGACCTGGATGCGCGGGACAGGTTCCCCTCGTGGATTTCCAGCAGCCGCTCGAGGTACTCCCGCTCGAACCGGGCCACGATGGCGCCTTTCGCCTCCTTGAAAGTGGCGGCACCCACCTGGGGAGGCGTCGAATGCGCCTCTTCTTCGGGCTCGAGGAACCGGGACAGGTCGACCGGAGCGGACTTGTCGCCCAGCACGCAGGCCCGATCCACCACGTTCTTCAGCTCGCGAACGTTGCCGGGCCAGCGGTGGCCGCGAAGCGATTCGAGCGAATTCGGGTCGATGCGGATCGGATGCCCCCGCGCCGCCAAGAAGTGCTCCACCAGCAGGGCGAGGTCGTCGAGCCGATCCCGGAGCGGAGGCAGCGCGATCCGCACCACGGACAGGCGGTAGTAGAGGTCCTCTCGGAACCGACCCGCTCGGACTTCCTGTCTGAGGTGCCGGTGGGTGGCCGCAACCACCCGGACGTCGACCGCCCGCACTTCGTCGCCGCCGACGGGCTGCACCTCGCGTTGCTCCAAGGCCCGCAGAAATTTCGGTTGCAGGGTCTCGGGCAGCTCCGCGAGCTCGTCCAGGAACAGGGTGCCCCCGTCCGCACCCACGAAGGCGCCCCGGCGCGACTCCGAAGCCCCCGTGAAAGCGCCGCGAACGTGGCCGAAGAGGTGGCTTTCGACCAGATCCCGGGGCTGGCTGGTGCAGTCCACCACCACGAAAGGTCCGGCGCACCGGCGGCTTCCGGCATGGATCGCCCGGGCCACCAACTCCTTTCCGGTACCCGTCTCCCCTTCGATCAGGACGGTGGCGTCGGACGGGGCCAGGTCTTCGATCAGCGTGTAGACCTCGCGCATGCGCTGATCCGCGCCCACCAAGGGTCCACAGCGATCGGTGGTTTCCGCGCGGGCTTCCACCGGCACCTGATTCGGCGTCACCTGGAGCCGGGTGTTGCCGACGCGCAGACCGCTTCCGAGCCCGACTCGGATCTCCGTGACCCGGGCCCCCTCGTAGAACGTACCGTTGGTCGAGCCCACATCCTTGATCGCAAGCCCGTCCCCATCGACCCAGGCCTCGGCATGCCGGCGGGACACGCTCCGGTCGGACAGGATCCAGTCCATGTCGTCCCCGGTTCCGATGCGAACCGGCTCGGCGTCGACCTGCACCGAACTTCCTCGGTCGGGCCCCTCCGTGACCGTCAGGCGGAGTTGCCCCGGGGTGCTTCGCACCACCGATCCACTGGCCGGTAGAGCCTCGGTCTCCTCGCGCGCCGCGCCCACGGCGGGCTTTTAACACACCGGACCGCTGTGGACCGCTTGCAGCGGCCGTTCGGTCCAGTCGATCCTTACCGATGGAGCTGGGCACGTTTCTTGACCGCATTTTTTCCACCGTGGAACCATCCGCCCCGGTGAGCGCTCGAAAAACTCTCCTGTTGGTGGATCCGGACCAAAAGAGCGTTCGGGTCTTGGAGGTGAGCCTCCGAAAGCTGGGTTACGCCGTCGGTACGGCCGACACTGCCGCAACCGCCCTGCAGACCGCATTGACGACTCCGCCCGACCTGGTGGTCACCGAGACGCAGCTTCCCGACTACGACGGCTTCGAACTGGTTCGTCGCCTGCGCGAAGACCCGCGAACCGCCCATTCCTTGGTGGTATTTTTGACCGAAGGGGCCACGCCGGAACTCAAGGTGCGCGGCATCGACGTGGGGGCCGACGAATTCCTGGCGAAGCCGGTGCTGGTCAAAGAGATCATCTCCCGAATCCGTTCGTTGCTCGAACGGCGCGACACGGACGGGATGCAGTCCGAGCAGGGCGACCGGTTGAGCGGCACCTTGGCCAGCATGGGCCTGGTCGATATCCTTCAGGTGGTCGAAGCCGGAGACAAGAGCGGCACGGCCCAGATCGCTTCGGACCCGGTCCGAAGCGGAGGCTTCGTCGAAAGCCGTCGAGAGCGAGGGACTTTGTACTTCGATCGAGGACGGGTAATCGACGCGGAGCTGGGCCGGCTGCGAGGCCGCGAAGCGGTGTTCCGCATGATGCTCTGGGAAGACGGCATCTTCGACATCGAATTTGCTCCTGTCTTCCGAGAAGAAACAATCGAAGAGAGCGCCAGCGACTTGCTTCTCGAAGGACTGCGGCATGTCGACCTGTGGGCCCGCTACACCGACCGTCTTCCCGCCCTTCAGTCTCGCCTGCGCGCCGACATGCAGGTTGCGAGCGCGCGGGGCGCCTTGCCTCGCGAGGTGCAGCAGGTGCTGTCGGCCTTCGATGGCCGGCGCACGCTCTTCGAGGTGGTGGCGCGGTCCGAGCTCCCGCTCGAGACCACCCTCAAGATCGTGGCGACCTTGCACGAACAGGGCGCCTTGATTCCGGCGGAAGACGACGGGGGCGATGACCAGGCTTTGGCCACCTGGCTGTCCGAACCGGTGCCCGAGACCCCCTCGCCCGAGTCCACCGATCTACCGAGCGCCTTGGGCCAGGCGGTGATCCCGTCGCCGGCCTCGGCCAGTCAGATTCTGTCGAGCTTGGACACCGGCTCGACCGATCTGCCCCCGAGCACGCCCAAAGGCACCCCCTTGCTGCGGCAGACCATGTCGGCCAGCCAGGTGGGCCCCCTTCCGAGCCGGCTTCCCGAGTCGGCGCCGTCGCCTCGACGACCGTCGCTGCGCGTTCAGCGGGTCGGCTCCACCATCGAGTCCCTGCCGGCCTTGAGCGCCATGGAAGACGGGACCGGCCCGTCGCCGGGATTCGTCGATGGGGCGGAACGGCGAGCCGGGCCCGAGGCGCTGGCTTCCCGGGGACCGTTCGGCCGGTCCACGGAGCCGGAGCCGACCTCGCGACGCCCCGAGCGCTGGCCCGATCGCCGGGCCGACCTCGAGAGTCGCAACGGAGAGGACCCGTTCACGCCCGCTCGGGCCGGAGGCACGGTGCACCCGACCCCGGTGGACGAGGACCCGCGTTACGTCGACACCCGAGAGCTGCCCCGGACATCCGAAAGTCTGGACGACCAGACCGCCGCCCTCGCCAGCGCGCCTGCGGCGTACACGCCCACCGAGGCGTCGACCTTCCGGGATGATTTCTTCAAGGACGAGGAGGCGGCGCCCCCGCCCGCGTACGGGCCCCCCGTCTGGGTGATCGCGGGGCTGGGCGTATTGGTGGTGGCGGCGATCATCTTCGTCGCGTCCACCATGGAAAACGGGAGCGACGGGGATGAAGCCTCGCCGCCGTCGGACGCGGTCACCGAAAAGGCCCCGATGACCCCGGAGGAGCGGGCCCGGGCTGCCATGGAAGCGGATGCTTCCGGCGGGTCGCAGGACGGCGCCGAGGAGGCCGACGGCCGGACCGATCCGGAGATCTCGGCCATGAAGGAAGGCTCGCCCACCGCCGGGGCGGAGGCCGAAACTTCGGAGCCGCCCGAGCCCGAGCCCGAACCGGAGCCCGAGGTGGCCCAGACGGCAAAGCCCCGTCCAGCCCGGACCGAGCCCGAACCACCGCAAGAGCCCGCGCCAGACCCCCAAGCGGCCCGGCGAGGCCGGTCCCGCCGCCTGGCCCGCAGTGGCGACCGCGCCCTCCGCAACGGCCAGCTGGACCAAGCGGAATCGAACTACCGCCAGGCCCTCGAGCTCGATCCCCGAAACGCCGACGCCCAGTCGGGTCTCGCTTTCGTCCACATGGAGCGAGCCGAGGACGACGAGGCGCGTTCGCTGGCGCGCAGTGCCCTGCGCCTGGACCGCCGGCAGGCCCGCGCCCACCTGGTGCTGGGACTGATCGCGTTCAATCGCAATGATCGAGAAGAGGCTCGGCGCGCTTACCGCTCGTATCTGGCCCTGGCACCCAACGGTCGCCACGCGCCCGACGTCCGGGCCGCTCTCGAGAACCTGCAGTAGGTCCATGCGGGTCCTCGGAATCGAAAGCTCCTGCGACGAACTGGCCGCGGCCGTCCTGGAGCCGGACGGTCGCACCCTTCGCGCTCAGGTGATCCACTCGCAAGAAGATCTGCATGCCAAGTACGGCGGCATCGTTCCCGAAGTCGCTTCGAGGGATCACGTGCGTCGACTCGATGCCGTCTTGGCAGAAACCCTGGAGCACGCGGGCCTGGCCGTCTCGGACGTGGACGGGATCGCGGTGACCCGAGGTCCGGGACTCATCGGTTCGTTGATGTGCGGGCTCGAGTTCGCGAAGGGTCTGGCTCTCGCCCTCGAACGTCCTCTGCTCGGGGTTCATCATCTCGAAGGCCATCTGGCCTCGGTCGCCCTGGAAGACGCGGCGCCCGCGCCTCCCTTCACCGCCTTGTTGGTCAGCGGCGGCCACACCCTGCTCGTCGAGGTCCGGGGTCCGACGGGTCCGTACCGCATCCTGGGTCGATCCCGGGACGACGCCGCGGGGGAAGCGTTCGACAAGACCGCCAAGATGCTCGGCCTTGGCTATCCCGGTGGAGCACGGATCGACCGGTGGGCCCGAAAAGGCCGGGAAGACGCGGTCCCGTTTCCGCGGCTGATGGATGGCCGGGACGGATACGACTTTTCGTTTTCGGGCCTGAAGACCCACGTGCGGCGGCACGTCACCGCCCACGGGGTTTTGGCGGAGCAGGAGCTGGCCGATTTCTGCGCTTCGTTTCAGCGTTGTCTGGTGGACGCCCTGCTGGACCGGGCCGTTCCCGCCGCCCGGCAGACCGGTCGGCTGGTGCTGGTGGGCGGGGTGGCGGCCAACTCGGCGCTGCGGGCGGGCGCGGTGCAGCGCGGTCGGGCCCACGGACTCGACGTGTTTTTGCCCTCTGTGCGCTTTTGCACCGACAACGCCGCCATGATCGCCCGGGCCGGTCAGCTTCGGCTGGGTCGGGGTCAGCGCTCGGACCTTCGGCTGTCGGCCACCGCCCGGTGGAGCCTGGCCGATCTCTGTCCATGAGCGTGAAGTCGGACGTCCGGTCCCGGCTGGAGGCCGCGGGCGCGTCGCCGGCCAAAGCTTACGGACAACACTTTCTCATCGAGGCCCCGATCTTGGATGCGATCGCCGCCGAGGCGCTCCAGACCGGTGAGCCCCTGCTGGAAGTGGGGCCAGGGCCCGGAACCCTGACCGAGCGTCTGATCGCGGGGGACCGATCGGTCGTGGCGGTCGAAAAGGACCGGCGTCTGGCGGGCTGGTTGACCCAGTGGTTTGCAGCGAATCCACGGGTGCGGATCGTGGAGGGTGATGTGCTTCAGCAGTCATGGGACGAGCTCGTCCCCACGGGCCCGGCCACCGCCGTCGGCAACCTTCCTTACAACATCAGCGGTCCCCTGATCGCTCGCTTCGTCGAAGACCGCAGCCGATGGTCCCACCTGTTTTTCATGCTCCAAGAGGAAGTGGCCGACCGACTGGCCGCGCCGGCCGGGAGCCGAATCTACGGTCCCCTGTCGGTGCTGCTGCAGGCCTGCGGTCCCGTGAAGAAGCTGCGGCGGGTCCCACCCGGGGCGTTTTGGCCCCCACCGAAGGTATGGAGCGCCGTGATCGAGGTCCGGCTGGAGCACCCGAACGCCGTGGGGCCACCGCACTGGGATCGGTTCCGAAATTGGGTCCGGACCGCGTTTCGCCAGCGGCGCAAGACCCTTCGGAATGCGCTCGCCGCAGTGACCGATCCGACCCGGTTGAAGCGCGCCGCATGTCGATCCGAGGTGGATCTCAGTCAGCGGCCGGAGAGCCTTTCTTGGCAGGCGTTTCGGGCTTTGGTCCAAGCGCACGACGAAGACGCTCCAGCGTCTGGGACTGATCTTCGGACAGCCGAAGAGCCTCCAGGCGCTTCGTGATCCGGAGGGCCAGCTCGCGCTTGCCGGACGCCACCGCACTCGCGAGCGCCGCCAAGCCCAGGCTGGGCCGTTCGGGCGCAGCTTCGAACGCCCTTCCGTGATACCGGGCCGCCCCCATCAGGTCTCCTTGCCGCCGGGCCAGATTGCCGAGGTTGTGCCAAGCCTCCGGAGCGTCCGGATCGATCCGGGTCGCTTCGAGATAGGACGCCCGGGCCTCGTCGTGGCGGCCGGTGGCGACCAGGACCACACCCAGATTCAGGTGGGCATGGTGCAGGGTCGGTTTTCGGCGAAGCGCCTCGCGCAAGGCCGCTTCCGCTTCGCTCCAGCGCTGCTGTCGCGACAGCGCGAGCCCCAAGCGCAGCTGAAGCCGCGCCGATTCCGGAGCGAGCTTCAGAGCCTGACGAAAGGCTTGTTCGGCGACTCGAGGGGCTCTTCGGCGGAGGGCTCCGTCCCCGAGAGCCCGCCAGGGCCGAGGCGAGTTCGGGGCCTGCTGGGCGGCCCGGCGCAGGGCCCGATCACCGGCGTCCCACCGACCGAGTGCGTGCTCGGCCCGACCGATGCACAGCTCGGCGCGCCACGCATCGGGCGCCTGGCCTCGGGCGGTCCGACAGGCATCCCGCGCCAGTTCGGGGTTTCCGGCCCGCAGCTCTGCGAAACCCCGCTGCAGCCAGGCCCGGGCGGAAGCCCCCGGACGGTCGGTGGCTCGGCGCACCTGCTGCAGTTCTTGCCCCCGGGCGGGAGCGACGTGGGCCCACAGCACGACGGTGCCGAGCCGAAGCCAGCCTTGCACGGAACGGCGTTGGAGGAGGGCGGGCCTACCGAGCCCGGTAGACAATGCGGCCCTTGGTCAGGTCGTAGGGCGAGAGGGCCACGGTCACCTTGTCGCCGAGCACGATGCGGATGAAGAACTTCCGCATCTTGCCGGACACGTACGCCAAGATGTTTTGGCCCGGCGCGATCTCCACCCGAAACATTCCGTTCGGGAGCACCTCTTTGATCACGCCTTCACACTCGATCTGGTCGTCCTTCGGCATCGTTCTCCTGTCGTCTGGAACCCGTGACGGGCTCTCGTCGCGGGACCTTGATGCGGTGGCTGAGGGCTGTCAATCGGCACGGTGGCTTCCAGAATGGCTCGGTTAAACCCTTATCCATTTTTTCCGCCGCATTCGACGCAACCCCTCCGGAATCGGACCGATAAGCTTTGACGAGATGGCCACCCAATTCGCCAAGGCCTACGAAGACGTCGGCGAAGCTTCGCGCCAGGTCCAGGCTTACCAAAACAGCCAGGCCAAATCGGCGGAGCCCAAACTCGCAGGGATCTATGGGGATCGGCCGACCCAGGCCAACAACAACGAATTGGTTCAGCAGATCCTCAAGTCCTCCAAGGAGGAGCGGCGAAACATCGCCAAGGCTGCGGCGGCCCGAATCCGGCGGCGCCCAGCTCGAAACGAAGCCAGCATGCTCTGGGCCCGGAACTCGCCCCCCGGGACCTTCGCGGTGAAAACCAAGTTCGAGCGAGAGCGGGAGCGAGGCTTTGGCTTCATTCCGGCCCAGGTCGGAGGAAATCCCCAAGGGGGCTACTACACCGCCGAGCACGGTGCGGTCATCACCTTCGAGGAGGGCGACCACGGCGTGTCCGCGGCCTTCTCTCCGTCGGACAACATGAAGCGGACCAGCACTCCGAAAGAGATGCGGGACCAGATCTACGCCCGCATGACCGAGGCCCGGTACAAGCGAATGAACGAGGACCGGGTTCCGCTGTACACACTGGCCAACCGTCCCCTGATGATTGCAGCCTGACCTGCCGGCGAACTTCGTTCTGCTGGGTTGTGGTCAGTGGAGCGTTCCGGGCGGCACATCCTCGGGCGTCATCCGTTCGGCCCTGAAGCGGACGCCGAATCCACTGAAACTGCCGCGGTCGGGACGGCCGACCGACCATTTGACGTGGTGGCGGACGTCGCCTTCGAGTTCCATTCGATGGGTGGGACCCTTTCCCGGAATCTCGAAGATCACGGTGACGCGTGTCCCGATGGGGGGAAGATCGCGAGCTTCGACCAGCATGCCGCCTTGGGAGACGTTTCGAGCCATGCCCCGCATGGGACCGACCTCGGTTTCGAGGCGCACCGGAAAAGCCGTGGCCAGGTCCAGCTGAATTCGCTGACAGATCCGTCGATCGTCGGTGGCTTCTCGGCACGCCTCGGCGCTCTTCATGCGCGAAACGATGCCCAGGCTCGAGGAGACGGTCAAAAAATCGGCCGGCTGTTCAGTCCTTCGAGAGGAAGTCGGAAAGAATCGCCTTGAACAATCCGAACAGCCGCACGGCCAAGACCCCGGCCACCCCACCCATCGCTCCGTACAGCGGCG
>DAPKRQ010000070.1:0-19829 GCA_031800475.1 Myxococcales bacterium LLY-WYZ-16_1 | reverse complement strand
AGAGCGCTCCGGGGCCCGCCTGGGCGGAACCACCCACGGCAGCGGCTGCACCTACGCTTCGGCCTTGGCGGCCCGGATCGCCCGAGGAGAGTCCCCGAGCGAGGCTTTCGCCGCCGCCCACGCCTACGTCCGGGCCGCCATCGCCTGCGCGCCGGAGGGTATCGGCCGGGGGCAGGGGCCCATGCACCACTTTCATCCCTTCTTCGACCGGTGGGCTTCGGGGACCTCCGGTTGACGCCCTGAACGGCCGGCCGTAGCTTCCAGCCGTCTTGGCGAAGCCGTCTTTCGTGCTGCTGGGGGCCCTGTTGGCTGCGCAGCCCGCGTGCATCCGACAGCTGGCCACCGGGGCCATGGCCGACGCCCTTTCCGAGCAATCGGATCTGTACGCCGCCGAGTCCGATCCGGAGCTGGCGGAAGCGGCCATCCCTTTCGGCCTAAAGACCATGGAGGGGGTGCTGGACGCCCAGCCGGAGCACCGGGGGCTGCTGTTGGCCCTGTGCTCCGGCTTCACGAGCTACGCCTACGCCTTTGTGGAGCAGCACGCGTTTGCTTTGGAGCTCGAGGACTTGGACGAGGCCCGACGGATCGAGCGCCGCGCCATGAACCTGTATTTTCGGGCGCGCGACTACGGGCTTCGGTCGTTTCGGTTGGACCACCCGCGCTTTGTCGAGCGGCTTCGCACGGCCCCCGAGGGCTTGATGACCGAACTGGACGGGCAGGACGTGCCTTTATTGTACTGGACCGCCGCGGCATGGGGCCTCGGCATCGCCGCATCGGGCATGGAGCCCGAGGCCGTGGCCGACCTGCCCGCAGTGGAGGTGATGGTGCGCCGCGCGCTCGAGCTCGACGAAGACTGGGAAGCGGGAGCCCTTCACGAGTTCATGGTCGTGCTCGAAACCGTGACCGCCGAGCGGGACTTGGAGGCGGCCGAGCAGCACTACCGGCGAGCGCTCGAACTGAGCGGCGGTCGTCGAGCCGGGACTTTCGTGTCCTACGCCGAGAACATCGCGGTGGTCCGCCAAGACGGGGAAGCGTTCGTGAACGCCCTCGAAAAGGCCCTCGAGGTGGACGTGGACGCCCATCCCTCCGAGCGGCTGTCCAACATCATCAGCCAGCGTCGGGCCCGGGCTCTGCTCGATCGATCCGGCGACCTCTTCATCGACGATCCCCTCGAGGACCGTGAATCCCCGATGTTCGGGCGCGGCGTGAATGTTTCACTGCCCCCGACCGTCTCCTGGAACGCACCATGATCCGACGAACCCTCATCCGCCTTGTCACCGGGGGCCTGGCCCTCTCGTTCCTCGCATCGGCCCTGCCTGCACGAGCGGCTCGGCCGATCCGCATCAAGCTGGGCACCGTGGCGCCCGAGGGCTCGCCTTGGTTCGACACCGTGGCGCGGATCCGCGAGCGTTGGAAAAAAGCCTCGGACGGTCAGGTTCGCATGAAGGTCTACGGCGGGGGGGTTGCCGGCGACGAAGAAGAGGTCCTGCGCAAGATCAAGGTCGGGCAGCTTCACGCCGCCACCATCACCGGGGTCGGCCTGAGCCAGATGTCGAGGGCGACCTTGGCCCTTCAGGTGCCGATGCTGATGCGCTCGTACGCCGAGCTCGACTACGTCCGGGAGCGGATGAAGCCCGTGCTCGAAAAGGAGTTGCGGGAAGCGGGCTTCGTCGTCTTGAACTGGGGTGACGCGGGCTGGGTCCACTTTTTCAGCACCGAAAAGGCCGTGGTGCCGGAAGACTTTCGGGACATGCGAATCATGGTGGGAGCGAAGGATCCGGACACCGAAGCCGCTTGGAAGGCGGCCAATTTCCAGCCGGTTCCGGTATCTGCCACCGACGTGCTCCAGGGTCTTCAGACGGGCCTGCTCGACGCCTTCGCTGCGCCTCCGATCTTCGCCCTGAGTTCTCAGTGGTTCGGGCTCGCCACGCACATGGTGCCGGTGAAGTGGACGCCTCTGAACGGTGCGACGGTGGTTTCGGTCGAGCGCTGGAACCGCGTTCCGGAAGAGCTTCGGGCGGAGCTGCTCGAGATCGCCGAGGAAGAGGGTGAGCGGAGCAAAAAACAGATCCGGGCCCTCGGGGACAAGGCCGTCGAAGAGATGAAAAAGCGGGGTCTGACGGTCCATTCGCTCAGCGCCGAACAACAAAAGGCCTGGGAGACGGCCGCCGAGAACGCCTATCCGATCGTGCGGGGCAAGGTGGTGCCCACCGAGGTCTTCGACCAGGTGAAGGCCCTCGCCGAAGAGTATCGCAAGAAGAATCCGTGACGCGGCTGGGCCGAGTGCATCGGATCGAGGATGCCGTCAACGTCGGCCTCCTCGTGCTCATGACGGCGCTCCCGTTGGCGGACGTGATCCTGCGTCCGCTGTCGACCAACCTGCCTGGAGCGTTTCGGTGGGTCTCGATCCTGACCCTCTGGATCGCATTCACCGGGGCCATGCTCGCCTCTCGAGACGGAAAGCATCTGTCCCTGGCGGCAGGACCCGACGTGCTTCCGCCCTCGGCCCAGTGGTGGACCAACCGGATCGTCTCGGTGGTGGCTGCGTTGGTGACCGCGTTCCTGACCGTCGGCGCCGTGAAGGTGGTGCAGGTCGAGGCCGAGTTCGCGACCGAAGTGCCGCCGGGGATTCCGGGGTGGGTGCCCCTGGTGATCATGCCGATCGGCTACGGCCTGGTGGCGCTCCGCCTGGTCCTGCAGCGGAACGAAGACTGGGCGTCTCGGCTGGGGATTTTCGTGGCGGTCGCCGCAGCCATGACCGCGCTGGCGTACCTGCCCGACGACGTGGTCGAGGTCATGACGTGGCCGGGGCTTTTGGTTTTGCTGGCCGTGACCGTGCTGGGCTCTCCGATCTACGTGGCCCTCGGGGGGGCGGCGCTCCTTCTGTTTTGGGTGCAGTTCGAGCCGATCGCCGCCGTTTCCACCGAAACGATGCGGATGATGAAGAGCGATACGGTCCCGACCATTCCGCTATTCACCTTCACCGGCTACGTCCTGGCCGAATCGAAGGCGAGCGAGCGACTGGTGCGGGCATTCCGGGCCATGTTCGGGTGGATGCCCGGCGGTATGGCGGTGATGACGACCCTGGTCTGCGCCTTCTTTACCACCTTCACCGGGGCGAGTGGCGTCACGATCCTGGCCTTGGGGGGCCTATTGTACCCGGTCCTTCGGGCCGAGCGCTATTCGGAAGACTTCAGCGTCGGGCTTCTGACCGCCTCGGGGAGCATCGGGCTGCTCTTTCCGCCGTCTTTGCCGATCATCTTGTACGGGGTCGTGGCCAAGGTGCCGATCGACCGCATGTTCGTGGCCGGCATCTTGCCGGGGCTCGTGCTGGTGGCCGCGGTGTCCGCCTTGGGGGTCCGAACCGCCGTCACCTCGCGCATTCCGCGACAGCCCTTCGACTTTGCCGAGTTTCGAGCTGGGGTGTGGCAAGCCAAGTGGGAGCTGGCGCTCCCCGTGATCCTGTTGGGCGCCCTCTTCTCGGGCTGGGCGATCTTGATCGAAGCCGCTGCCTTGGTGGCCGCTTACGCTCTGTTCGTCGAGGTGGTGATCCACAAGGACCTGCGCATCTCGGATCTGCCGCGGGTGGGCCGGGAGTGCGCAACTTTGGTGGGCGGGGTCCTGATCATCTTGGGCGTCGCTCTCGGGTTCACGAATTACCTGGTGGACGCAGAGATCCCCTCGCTGGCTCTCGAGTGGGTGAAGCAGGGCATCGATTCGAAGTGGGCGTTTCTGATCGCCCTCAACGTGTTCCTGCTCGTGGTGGGGACCTTGATGGACATCTACAGCGCCATCGTGGTGGTCGTGCCATTGATCCTGCCCATCGGTGAGCACTTCGGCGTCGACCCGATTCACTTGGGCATCATCTTTTTGGCGAACCTGGAGCTGGGCTTTTTGACGCCGCCGGTGGGGATGAACCTGTTCCTGGCTTCTTTTCGTTTCGAGCGACCACTCACCCAGGTCTACCGGCTCGCGGTTCCGTTCCTGCTGATCCTGCTGGTGGCGGTCCTGATCGTGACCTATGTTCCGGTCTTGACCTTGGGCCCGGTGGAGTGGGTCTTCGGCGCCGAACCCGAGATCCCCGAATTCAAATTCTGAGCGGCTGCAGTGGATCGTCGCGCCCACGCCGGATCGGCCGCCGTCGAAAGCTTCAGTCTTCGTGGCGGGGGAGGGCCTTCATGATGGCTCGCCCATTTCGGATCACGACCTTGAACTCCACCGATCGAGCACCGGTCTGCTGCATCAAGCGGGGAACCTGCTTGCGCAGGGAAGCCGCCATGTCTTCGTAGCGCAGGTCCACGTTCTCGCCGCAGCGACGCCGCGCGCCGACGTAGGTATTGTACAAACGCTGCAGCTTGCCGTCGTCCAAATCTTCCGGCCGGCTCGCCCGGGGGCGGGCCAGGTCTGCGGGTGCCGCAGGACGTGCGGGCTTTCTGGCCGGGTCGTTGGTGTCCGCGGCCGACTTGCCCGACCGGAGGTCGGTTCCGGTGATCGCCCGGCCTTCGGGGGGCGCAGGCTGATTCGGTGCCGTGGGCGGCTCGTCTCGGGCCGCCGCCCGGGCGAGTTCCTGCTTGCGGCGAATCTCCATCTCGCGCCGTTCGGCCTTGGCCACGTCGCGGCGGTACGTTCCGGCTTCGCGCTCTCGGTTGATCCGGTTCCAGTGGTTTTCGAGGGAGACCATCCGGGCTCGAAGCTGCTGTATTTTGAAGCGAAGAGCGGTGTTCCGGGGCTTCGCTTCACGGAGCCGGCGCAGCGTGGCTTTGATCTTGTCGCGCTGCACGGTGGGTTCGGAGCGCTCGACTCCCATGAAGTAGAGCTCGTAGGTGGAGCGAAGCTCGTTCAGGCCTTTTTCCAGGTCTTCGACCTGTTGGCGGATCTCGGCCTCTTTGGCCACCGGCGCGCCGCCGAGATCCTCGGTGGTGCGCCCGCCTCCCCCAAAGAGCTTCTTCTTGTCGTTGTGGGACAAGGCCACGGGTCTTTGTGGTATCAACGGAACCGGACGAGGCCAAGTTGGGCCCCCAGCGCTCCATGGACGCGGCGAACCCCCCGTGGTGGTTGATCTATGCGGAGCTGTCCTTCGCGGTGGCGTTCGGCGTGTTGTGTCTCGGGGGAGCCCGGGAACTGCTGCGGCCGAGCCGCGTGCTGTGGCCGGCGGTGGCTGCGGGGACAGCCGGCATCGCAATGGCCGCCGCCGGGTCCCTGCGCGCGGCCATCGGAACCGGGCTGGTGGCCGTGGGATGGTGGGCCCTCCTGCACAGCGCCGACGCTGCATGCCGGCGGAGCGCCGCGGATGCCCGGGGACGGCTGCTGGCCGCGGCTTTGGTGGTCCTCGGAGGCGCCGGGTGGACCGCCGGGCTCCTCGGGGCTTTTCGTGCCGCCCAAACCGAGCGTCCGGTCAGCGGACGAACCGCCGAAGAAGTATCGGGTCTGCCCTGTCGCCCACGGGGCCTCGGTCTCGGTTGACCACTGAATCCGAACCACCCTACAGGCCCGGTTGATGGCGCTGGATTTTTCGCCGGAGGAGCGGGCCGAAATCGACCGGTTGGTGGCCCGGTACCCGGAGGGCCGTCAGGCCGCGGCCCTGTTGCCGGTCCTGCACCTGGCCCAGGACAAGTGGGGCCACCTGAGCCACGAGGTTCAGCTGTTGGTCGGGCGGATCCTCGACGTGCCGCCCGCCCGGGTCCACGAAGTGGTGACCTTCTACGAGATGTACCACGAGCATCCGGAGGGTCAGTTTCATCTGGAGGTGTGCACCAACATCTCCTGCCATCTGTGCGGGGGCGATGCGGTTCTCGAGCACTTGCAGACTCGCCTCGGCATCGGGCCGGGGCAGGTGACCGAGGACGGCTTGTTCAGCCTGATGGAGGCCGAATGCCTGGCCTCCTGCGGTTCGGCCCCCATGCTCCGGGTGGGCTGGGACTACTACGAGTCCTTGACCCTGGACGCGGTCGACGCGCTGATCGACCGACTTCGGGGCGTGGCACCCAGCTTGGAGGGCCGACGCTATCGACACGGGCCCGAGGGGCCCCACGTGGGTCCGGTTCCGGGCTTCGAGCCCCGGATCGGGCCGCCGGCCCGCCCCAGCCTTGCCCCCACCCAAGTCGAAGAGGGCACCTGATGCAGATCGAACTCGATTCCAAGTACCTGACCGAAGCGGTGTTCACGAAGCGCTGGGGCATGCCCGGAAGCTGGACCCTGGACACGTTTCGAAAAACCGGGGGCTACGAAGCCCTCGAAAAGGCCTTGAACATGGAGCCTGCCGACATCACCCAGGCGGTGCTGGACGCCAAGCTCCGGGGCCGCGGCGGCGCCGGGTTTCCGACGGGACGCAAGTGGGGGTTCGTGCCCAAGGACACGGACAAGCCCAAGTATGTGGCGGTGAACGCCGACGAATCGGAGCCCGGCACCTTCAAAGACCGGTACATCATGGAAGCCGATCCCCACATGCTGCTCGAGGGTACGGCCATCGCGTGTCGTGCCATCGGCGCCCACACGGCCTACGTCTACGTGCGCGGAGAGTTCGGGCTCGCCACCCAGCGGGTCGAAGCGGCCATCCGGCAAGCCTACGAGGCCGGCATCTTGGGCGAAAGCAGCATGGGAAGCGGCTACCGCATCGACATCCACATCCACCGCGGTGCGGGCGCGTACATCTGCGGCGAGGAGACCGCGCTGCTCGAGAGTCTCGAAGGCAAAAAAGGCCAGCCCCGCCTCAAGCCGCCCTTTCCGGCGGTGGAGGGCGTGTTCGCTTCCCCGACCATCGTCAACAACGTGGAGACCTTGGCGGCGGTGGGGCCTATCGTGCTCCGGGGCGCGGACTGGTGGAAGAGCTTGTCCCGGACCGAGGCCGAAGGGGGCACGAAGCTGGTGGGCGTGTCTGGTCACGTGGCCCGGCCGGGCGTCTGGGAGCTGCCCGGGGGCCTGACCCTGAAGGAGATCATCTACGACGTGGCCGGTGGCATGCGGAACCCGGATCGGCCGCTCAAGGCGATCATCCCGGGCGGTTCGTCCTGTCCCATCCTGGGACCGGAGAGCATCGACGTGCCCTTCGACTTCGACGCCATGAAGGGCGTGGGGACGCTCATGGGCACCGGGTGCCCGACCGTCATCGAGGAGGGAACCTGCATGGTGCGGCTGTTGAAGCGCGTGGAGCGGTTTTATGCCCACGAAAGCTGCGGCCAGTGCACCCCCTGCCGAGAGGGCGGCGACTGGCTGTACAAGGTGTTGACCCGGATTGAAGCGGGGCAGGGCACCCGCAAGGACCTGGACCTGATCGAGTCGGTGGCATCCAAGATCGAGGGGCACACGATCTGCGCCTTCGGCGAGGCCCTGGCCTGGCCCGCCCGCAGCTATCTGAAGCGCTTTTTCGACGAATTCGAAGAGCACGTGAAGCTTCAGCGTTGTCCCTTCGGGCCGATCGCCGTGCGGCCGACCGGGCTTTCGGGCCACGTCTCCGCCTTGTCAGCGGCGGCCTGACCGGCTAGGGCCGGCAGCGTGCAAGCCGACTGGCTCTTGTTCGGGCTGTTTGGAGGGGTGAGCCTCCTGAGCGCCATCGGGGTGGTCACCATCCAAAATGCGGTGAAGTGCGCCATGTCGCTGATCGTGTGTTTTTTCGGCCTGGCGGCCTTGTTCGTTTTGCAGAGCGCGGAGCTTTTGGCTGTGCTCGAGGTCTTGGTCTACGCCGGCGCCGTCATGGTCCTGTTCGTGTTCGTCATCATGCTGGTGGAGAACAAGGACGAGGAGTCGGCGCGGACGGTGCTGGGGTCCAAGTGGACCCTGCCCGTGAAGCTGGCCGGCGTGGGCTTGGTGGCGTTCGCGTTGGGCCGGGCCGTACGAGGGGCGCAGTTCGGGGAAAGGGCCGCGTTGCCCGAGGGCTTTGGCGGGGTGGCTTCGGTGGGTCGGACCTTTTTGAGGGACCATCTGCTGCACTTCGAGCTCACCAGTCTGTTGCTGCTGATCGGGATCGTCGGAGCGGTCATCGTGGCTCGGCGCGGCCGCCGACAAGAGGAGCCGGAAGGATCATGAGCGGCGGTGTCCCCGTTCAGGCCTACATCTACCTGTCGATCGCGCTGTTCTCGATCGGCGCATTCGGCGTCCTGGTTCGGCGGAACGCCATCGTCGTGTTCATGTGCATCGAGCTGATGCTCAACTCCGTGAATCTGTCGCTCGTGACCTTCGCCCGGTACCACGGTGATCTTCTGGGACACGTCTTGGTTTTACTGGTCATGGCGGTGGCCGCGGCCGAAGTGGCGGTGGGCTTGGCGATCATGATCGTGGTTTTTCGAGAGCGTCGCTCGATCTACGTGGACGTGCTCCGCGACATGCGGGGCTAGGCCTCTTCGACGCAAGCCTGGCACCGGTCCGGTTCCTCCGTCCGCTCCCGGCGCCCGCAGGCAGCGCTCTGCTCGTTCTTTTTTGGACGGAGCTTGGAGTAGTTCACGGTTCGTCCTTCGGCGCGGCTTCCGAAAGCTCCCCGGCTTTGCGCCGGCGCCGGCGCTGGGCCATCAGGCTCATCTCGTTTTCCCACAATGCGACGTAGTCCCGGTCGCCCTCGGCCGGTGGAGGCTCTGCATCGGCCTGTCGCACCGATTCGGCCCGTTGGGCGATGGCCTCGAGGAGCGCGTCGACGCGGGGCTGGATCCGGTCGGCGCCGTTTGGGCCGCGCCCGTCGCCGTTTGGGCCGCGCCCGTCGGGATCGGGGGCACCCACCATGGCTCGAAGGTCGGTGGCGAGCTGGGCCACGAAGTCCAATCGCAGGTGCTGTCGCCGGCGTCGAAGGAGGTCTTCGGCCATGTCCGCGAGAGATTCGACCTGCCCACCGTAGCGACCGATCAGCTCCCAGGCCACGCGCTGAATGCAGCTCCGTTCCAGGGTGCCGTCCAGGTACAGGATCATGGCGGTTTGCAGGTGGCTGTGGATCGGGACCAGGCGCGGAAAGAACGGCAAGAAGGTCTCGGGAGGGGTCCGCTGGTCCAGGTGGATGACGATGCGCTGTACCGGGTCTTCGCGAACCACGGTCTCCAGGGCCCCGTCGATCTCGTCGATCTGGAACGGATAGGCGCCCGAGCGCCGCAGGACCTCGTGGAGCACCTCCCGCGGCACCCGCCCCGCCAAGACATCGGCATACAACGAATAGATGAACGCGTCGTTTTCCGCGTCGTCGCCGAACAGGGTCTCCACCGTTCCGATCGGCGTGTGAGAACGGCCCTGCAAGAGCTGGCCGATCTTGTACGCCACCTGGCCCCGGACGGCCCGAAAGCGCCCCCGGAGCATGTGGCTCAGGGTCGGCTTCAGCACGAAGCCGTCGGGTTCGACCCCGTCGAGCTCGAACTTCCGCTCCAGCACCGCTCGCATGTGGGAGGGCGAGCCCGAAATGAAGTAGACCTTGCCGTCGATTCGGGGGTCTTCGCGAATGGCCCGCAGCAGGGCGGCCGAGCCGGGCACGTTCTCCCGTTGCTCGGCGGTGAGCCGAGCGGTCTTCACGAGATCCCGCAGGGTCTCGAAGTCGCTCTTCAGGTAGGTCTTGTCCAAGTCCCACCGGAAGATGTGCGGCACCCGGCTCACGGGTGGCCAGGATAGCTCAAATCGCGCAGCCATGTGCCTCCGAAGGGGGCCTGGGGCTTGCACCGGTCGGTCGAATCCTTTTCAACGGCTCCGAATGGACGTCCGGATCCAGCGAGCCCTGCAGGAACGGCGGGACAACGAGCGCGGACCGGGTCTGCGCATCGCCGACGGCCCCCTGCGTTTCGCGCTGACCTATCCGAGCCCCTACCACGTGGCCATGTCCAGTCTGGGGTTCTTGCAGATCTATCGGCTGGCCAACGAGCGCCCGGGAACCCGCTGCGAGCGAGCCACCTTGCCCGAGCCCACGTGGCTGAAGCGGCATCGGGACACCCGGACTCCCCTGCTCACCCTGGAATCCCGCCGTCCCTTGGCGGATTTTCACGTGATCGGCATCAGCCAGTCCTACGAGCTGGAGATGACCGGCATCGTCGAGCTCTTGCGGCTGTCCGGCTTGGCCCCCCTGTCCGTGGACCGGACCGCCCGGGACCCTCTGGTCGTTTTGGGGGGACCGATCACCCACAGCAATCCCCTGCCCAGTGCGCCGTTCGCCGACGTGGTGGTCCTGGGCGAGGCGGAGGGCTGCCTGAACGAACTGCTCGAACGGCTCGAAGCCGAGCCCGAGGCGGCCCGGGGGGACGGGGGCAAACGCCGCCGGCTTCTGGAAGACCTGGCCGCCCGACCGGGCTTTTTCGTCCCCTGTGAACACGGCCGCTTCCTCCCGCCGATCGCCCAGGCCCCGGACGCCATGCTGCCTGCCTACTCGACCCTCCGCACCGCCGACACCGAGCTGTCGAACATGGCGCTGATCGAACCGGAGCGGGGGTGCCACCGGGGCTGTACCTTCTGCGTCATGCGCCGCTCGACCAACGGCGGGATGCGCCTCGTGGACCCGGACCGGGTCATGGACCTGGTGCCGGAGGATGCGCCCAAGGTCGGGCTGGTCGGGGCCGCGGTCACCGATCATCCCCGGATCAAAGAGCTTCTTCGGGTGCTGGTCGATGAGCACGGCAAGGGCATCGGCATCTCGAGTCTGCGGGCGGATCGGCTCGACGACGAGTTCGTGGGCCTTTTGCGGCGGGGCGGATACCGCTCGATGACCGTTGCTCTGGATGCTCCATCCGAGCGACTTCGCTGGGAGATCGAAAAGAACATCAAGAATGACCACATCCGGCGGGCCACCCAGCTCGGACGAGCCCATGGCATGCACCACCTGAAGCTGTACGTCGTGGTGGGGCTCCCGGGCGAAACCGATGCGGATCGACGGGAGCTCGTGGACTTCGCGCTCGAGCTGCGGCGGACCTTGCCCGTGGTATTGGGCGTTTCTCCGTTCGTTCCAAAATATCACACGCCCCTGGCGGACGCGCCCTTTCTCGGGGCAAAACAGACGGACCGCGTCCTCAAGCAGCTCGAGCGCGACCTGTCCGGCAAGGTGAAGGTGCGAGGCCCGGGGGCGCGGGAGGCGGAGGTCGAGTATCGGCTCAGCCAGGGCGGGTTTTCGCACGCGGCGGCTGCGGTCCGGGCGGCCGACAGCGGGGGTACGCTGGGCGCATGGCGCCAGGCGCTGCGGGACCTTCCAGAGCGGGAGAGGCCGGACAACTTCGCGGAGTTGGTGCCTCCGCCCACCAAGCGACATGCCCGAAAGACCCTTCCGGTTCTGGCTCGGAGTGCGTGACATGGACGGCCCCGTCTCGACACCGGTCTACGATCCGGCGGCGCCCCTCAGTGTCGCCCCGATGATGGAGCGAACCGACCGGCACTTTCGCCGCATTCTGCGCCTGCTCACCCGCCACACGCTGCTGTACACCGAGATGGTGACGGCGAAGGCCATCTTGCACGGGGACCGAAGGCGGCACCTGGACTTCGACCCGGTCGAGCGCCCGCTGGTGCTCCAGCTCGGAGGAGACGACCCGGAGGAACTCCGGGTGTGTGCCCACTTGGCGAAGGCTTGGGGGTACGACGAGGTGAATCTGAATGTGGGCTGCCCGAGTGATCGGGTGCAGCGAGGTCGCTTCGGGGCCTGCCTGATGGCCGAGCCCGAACGGGTGCGGGACTGCGTGCTCGCCCTGGCCGACGGGGGGCTTGCGGCCAGCGTCAAGCATCGGATCGGCATCGATGAACGGGACGGCTACGAAGACATGCTCCGGTTCGTGGACGTGGTGGCGGAGGCCCGGCCGGTCCGATTTACCGTTCATGCCCGAAAGGCTTGGCTGCAGGGGCTGTCGCCCAAGCAAAACCGCACGGTACCGCCGTTGCGGCACGGCGAGATCCATCGTTTGAAGCGAGAACGGCCCCACCTGCGGATCGAAACGAACGGCGGTATCCGCTCTTTGAAAGAGGCCGAGGCCCACTGGAAAGCGGTGGATGCGGTCATGATCGGGCGGGCTGCCTACGAAGACCCCTACAGCCTGCTGGCGGAGGCGGATCGACGGGTATTTGGCCGGGCAGGGCCGACCCAGGGACGGGTCGAGGCGCTGCACGGGCTTCTGCCCTACCTGGAAGCTCGGCGGGCCGAGGGACACAAGATGTCGTCCATCACCCGGCACCTGCTGGGCTGGTTCAACGGGGTCCGGGGGGCGCGGGCCTACCGGCGGATTTTGACGACCGAAGCGATCCGCCCCGATGCGGGGCCCGAGGTGCTGCTCCGGGCCCTTCGAGCGCTGGAGCCAGCGAAGGACCCGGCGGCAGCCCAAGTGGCCTGACCGGCGACCCGTTCAGGACCCAGCCGCCCACCGATCGATCGCGGCCAGCAGGGCGGCGACCCGGCGCAGTCCCTCGACCCGCGGGGTGGCGTCCGACAGCCGGACTTCGCCGTGGTCTCCCCGCACCCACAGGGTGAGCCCGGCGCAGTCCGTGCCCCGGCGGGCGTCGATCAAGGCCCACCCGTGCGCCGCCAGCCAGGCGGCGGCCCGGTCGGCCGCGTCCGAGCGCACGGTGACCTCGGGCCGGACGACCGCGGCAACGGACACCGGGGGCCACGGGTCCATCTCCCGCGGAAGCTCCCCGTTCCAAGCCACCGCCAGGCGGGGCGCCCCCGATGGCAGACGCTTGGCCGCGACCAGGTCGGCTCGGAGCTGCCGGCGGCCGGGAAGCTCCCAGCGCCAACCTTCGGGCGGCGCCGCGTTTCGCAAGGCTCGTTGCCATGTCGCCGCGGTCTGGCGCCCCGCCCGCAGGCGAGCCACGGCGGCCGCGCAGATGCCTCCGGCGAAAACCGCCAGTCCCGGGTCCATGGCGACACCTCAGCCCATGGCCAGGCCGCCGTTCACGTGCAGCACGTGCCCGGTGATGTATCGGGCTCCCTCGCCGGCCAAAAAGACGGCCGCCGCGGCCACGTCGTGTCCGCGCCCCAGTTCCCCCGAGGGAATTTGGGACGTGAGCTGGGCTTTCATGTCTTCGGTCAACTCGGAGGTCATGTCGGTTTCGATGAACCCCGGGGCGACCACGTTCGCGGTGATGTGGCGAGATGCGAGCTCCTTGGCCATGCTCCGGGCCATGCCGACCAGGGCCGCCTTGGTTCCGGCGTAGGCGGTTTGACCGGTGTTGCCCATGCTTCCCACCACCGAGCCCATCAGGATGATCCGGCCGTACTTCGACTTCATCATCAGCCGGGCCGCCGCCCGGCACAAGAAGAAGGGTCCGTACACGTTGGTCGCGAAGATCCGCTGCAGGTCCTCGTCCTTGTAGCGCATGAGGAGTCCGTCGACCGAGATCCCCGCATTGGCCACCAGGACGTGGAGGGCGCCGAAGTCCTTTTGGATCCGGTCCACCAGGGCCTTGGCGGCGGCAGGGTCGGCGGCGTCGGAGCGCACCGCCACCGCCTCGCCTCCGGCTGCCCGCACCGCAGCCACGGTCTCCTCCGCGGCCGTCTGGTTGCCGGCGTAGGTCAAGACGACCTTCGCGCCCTCTCGGGCCAGCGCTTCGACGCAGGCCCGCCCGATGCCGCGGGACCCTCCGGTCACCACCGCCACTTTGTCCTTCAGTCCGGTGTCCATTCCCGAGCGGCTAGCCCAGCCGACCGTCCGGGCGCAACCGTGGCCTCGCGGTCGGCCCCGACCGGGTCCGCTCAGGCGCCCAAGGAGGCGAGCACGCTCTTCAGGTCGGCGACGGTGGCGGTGGCCGACACCGGCAGCTTTCGGTCGATGCGCCGGCACAGGCCGGCAAGAACCTTGCCAGGTCCGATCTCGATGGCCCGCTCCGTCTCTTGCGCTCGCAGTTGTTGAATCGACTCGGTCCACCGGACCGGCGACGTCACTTGCTCGACCAGCAGATTGCGGGTCCGGGCTGGGTCGTCGTACGGTGTGGCTTCCACGTTGCTCACCACCGGACAGGCGAAGGATCGGACGGTCACGCCCTGCAGTGCCTCGTCGAGACCCCGGGCAGCGGGCTCCATCAGTGCGCAGTGAAAAGGGGCGGACACCGCCAGGGGCACGACCTTCTTCGCTCCGGCCTCCCGACACAAGGCACCTGCCCGGTCGACCCCGTTTTTGGCCCCCGACACCACGGTCTGCTCGGGGGAGTTGAGGTTCGCGGGGGCCACGATCTGGCCGGTATCTTCGGCGGCGCGGCTGCACGCCGACCCGACCTGGGGCGCCTCGAGCCCGATGACCGCGGCCATGCCGCCCTCGCCTTCGGGGACCGCCTCCTGCATCAGGCGGCCGCGCAGGTGCACCAAGCGGACGGCGTCGGCGAACTCGAGGGCTCCGACCGCAACCAGAGCCGACCACTCGCCCAGGCTGTGCCCGGCAGCGAAGCGGGGCTCGATGCCGCCTTCTTCCCGGAGGACGCGCCAAGCCGCCACACTGGTGGTCAGCAGCGCCGGTTGGGTGATCTCCGTCCGCTTCAGGTCGTCCTCCGAGCCGTCGAAGATCAGGCGGGAAAGCAGCTTTCCCAGGGCGTCGTCCGCTTCTTCGAAGGTGCGCTTCGCGACCGGGAAGGCATCGGCGATGTCCCGGCCCATGCCGGGGCTTTGGCTTCCCTGGCCAGGAAACAGGCATGCGACCATGCCGACCAGGCTGACGGAGTTGCGCGTCCGCGTCCAGCGGCCGGTGGCACAAAGTGCACGCCTGCCCTTACCAACCGATGGCGGATGTTGTAGCCCGGTGTGGATGCGGCGCGCGAGGGTGGTCGGGACCGGAGCCTACGCCCCCGAAAAGGTCATGACGAACGATGACCTGGCTCGGGTGGTCGACACTTCGGACGAATGGATCCGCACCCGCACGGGCATCGCCCAGCGCCACATCGCCGGTGAGGACGAGCAGACTTCGGACATGGCCCGGGTCGCCAGCGAACGGGCGCTCGAGATGGCGGGTCTTCGACCGGACGACCTGGACCTGATCATCGTCGGAACCATCTCTGGGGACATGCCGATGCCGGCGTGCGCCGCGTTCTTGCAGGCCAAGCTCGGGGCGAAGGCGCCGGCGTTCGACCTGTCCGCCGCGTGCGCCGGCTCTCTGTACGCCATGAATGTGGCGGAAAAATTCATTCGCACCGGTTCGGCCGAACACGTTCTGGTCGTGGGCGTGGAACTGCTGTCCCGGTTGCTCAACTGGGACGACCGCACCACCTGCGTTCTTTTTGGGGACGCGGCCGGCGCGATGATCTTGGGACCCGAAGACCGGGACGACCGGGGCATCTTGACCAGCCACCTGCACACGGACGGCACGCTGACGGATATATTGAAAATACCCGGTGGCGGATCGATTCACCCGGTGACTCACGACCTGGTGGAACAGCGGCTTCAATTCGTGCACATGACCGGCCGAGAGGTCTACAAGGTGGCGGTTCGGTCCCTGACCGACGTCACCCGAGAGGCCCTCGAGGCAGTCGGGTTGTCGACGGAAGACGTGGATCTGGTGGTGCCGCACCAGGCAAACCTGCGCATCGTCGACGCGGTGATGGCCAAGCTCGGCATTTCCAAGGAGCGCTGTGCATTGAACATCGACCGATACGGAAACACGTCGAGCGCGTCGGTGCCGGTCACGCTCGACGAAGCGATTCGGGCGGGGCGCGTCGGGGACGGCGACGTGGTCGCGATGATGGCCATCGGCGCTGGCATGTCGTGGGCGAGCACTCTGCTGCGCTGGTGAAACGAACCCGAGGAGGGCCGCGGTGCCGGTCAGGACGGGTCCCGCTGTGAGTCCCGGAGCTTGCGCAAGACATCCCATCGGGGGTCCGGCTCTTCGGCCGCTTCGGCCATGGCGGCTTCGCCCGGCCGATTGACCCGCTCGAGCAAACCCTCGGTTCGGGTGTCGCACGCCGCTTCGTCGGCGCATGTGGGATTCATGTCGAGCTCGAGCAGCAGCATCTCCTGCAGCACCGGGGGAATCGGCAGCGTGGTGCCGGCGTACGTACCGTCCATCCCTGCATCCTCCTTCGGGCCTTGTTCTTCTGGGAAGAACGTGAGGTCGAGCTGGGCGATCAAGTCTTCGGGCACCTCTTCGAGGCAGCGCACACAGTCCGTGGACACGGTCGCCGTCAGTCGACCCAGAAGCCGCACTGGCGGCCGCTGGTCCACCGGCCCGAGCAGGTGCACCTCGACTTCGGCCCGGCCCGGTCCTCGGGGCGCATATCGCAGTCCATTTGGGCTTTCCAGGGTCTGGGCGAGCCACGACTGCGGCAAGGGCTCCTCGAACCGCAGACCGGCTTCCGGAATGTCGTCCAGCTCCAGGGGCTCCAAGAGCGTCAGGTTGCGCTCGGACGCGGACGCGATCATGGCCGACCGGTGGCGGGTGGCGCCCAGGCTGTCAATCGGAGCGGCACCGGAGGGCCTGCAAGAACTGGCCCGGGGTTGCTCCGAATTGCCGGCGAAAGGAGCGAATGAAGTGGCTTTGGTCCGAAAAGTTCAAGTCCGAGGCCACCCGCGATGAGGGCCGACCGGTCCGAAGCAGAGCCCGGCCGTGCTCCACCCGGACGTGACGGTGGAAAGTCCTCGGGGTGACCCCGACGAATCGGTGGAACACGCGACACAAGTGGAACTTGGACAGGCGGCAGACCCGGGCGAGCTCGTCCAAACTGACGCCCCGGTGGAGTTCGGTTTCCAGGTGGGCGATGGCCCTTCGGATCGCCGGATGGGGCGTGGACGGTCGCCAGTCGGCTTCGGTCCCGGAATGTGGGCGGGCCTCGGACCGCCAAAGGCGCTCGGCCCAAGGGGCCTCGATCTGGAGCGCCTGGGACCCGGCGGCTTCCACCATGGCCGCCGGCAGCAAAGACAGTCCGGCGGGCCCCAGGAACATCCGTCGAAACGGGTCCCCGAGGCCGGACGGCCCCTCGAAGGCCGGCTCCACGCGGTGCACCACGCCGGCCCCCACCAGGTACGCTTCGCCCGGCTGCACGGTCCGGACCTGGCCGCCGGCGTGGAGGCGCAACGACCCCCTCAGAGGCTGGCCGAGCTCGAATCGGCGGTGCAGGTGGGCGCTTTCCCGAGGGATCCGGGAAAACACCTCGCGTTCGGTGCCGTCGGCTCGGTGCCACACCCGTTCCAGACTCATGCCGCTGGATACGGAAGAGCCCGTCGAAAATAACCTCGCGCAGAAGGGGCCGGGGTCGAAGCCACCCGAAAGGCCATTCTGGCGCAACACCCGGGCGGCAGCCCCGATAAGTCAAGGGAGGAGAGATACCATGGCAATCGGAGCTGCACTCAAAGGGGTTTTGAACGTGGGCAAGGCCTTCGCCGACGACGCGTTGAAGGGCGGAAAGTCCCTGGCGAAGGGCGCCGCCCACGGCGTCGAGGTGATGGGCCGGGCGAAGAAAGGCAACGCCAACATCTTCCAAAAGGTGAAGGGCGGCGCTTGGGGGGCTGCCAAGGCTGCGCGGCAGATGGATCCCGCCCAGCAAAAGGCCCTGCTCGCCACCGGTGGCGTCGCCGCCGCCCACCAAATCGGCCGAAAGACCTCCTGAGGTCCGGAGGGACCCTCAGGCCAGATCGGACGAAACATGGTCTCGCTCGGCGACTTCATTCCTGGCGTCAACTTCGTCAGCCACACCATCAACAACCTGGGCCAAGGCATCCGGGAAGAGGGGCTGGTGGGCGCCGGAAAGGTCCTGGCCAAGGCCTACCAAGAGGACATCGCCCTCTCGGTGGCGGCCGGCGTGGCCACGGGCGGGGCCACGGTGGTCGCGGCGGAAGTGGCCCTGTTCGGCGCCGACCAGATGGGGATGCTGGACCTGCCCTCCGAGGCCGCGGCCAAAGCCGCCGAACAGGCCGAGACAGACGGGTACGAGGGCGTGGTGGCCCAATCCCCCGGGGCAACGGCCGGGGGTGGCGGCGAGATTCCACCCGTCGAGTCCTCTCCCGGCGACCTGCGGGGGCGCCTGAAACCCATCGACGGAGAAGAGATATCGCCCGAAAAGCGGCGGGCCATCGAGGAGAAGATCCGTCGATTCGAAGAGCGGCAGGCCCAGGAGGCACCGGTTTCGGGGGTCCCCCATTGGTAGACGTTGCCCTGGCTATCGGGCTCTTTTAGGGTCGGGGCCGCATGGGCCAGCCGAACCTCGCCGAGGCGATCAACGCCGTCTTCCGGGAGCGGGATGAGCACGGCCGTCCGCGCTGGCGACCGGAAGACATCCAGGCGGTTCGAAACTTTTTGCTCCTGGATCTCGCCCGGCGGGGCGAGGCCATGAACCTGAACGACGCCAACAAGCTCGAGCTGGCTCAGCTGTTGGACGTCATCGGATTCGACGAGCACACGCCTCCAGACCAGGTGGATGCGCGGGTTCGACGGCATTTCGAAGCTCACCCGATCCCGCCCGCCATGGCGGAGCGGCTGCAGAGGCTGTTTTCGGAACGGGCGCAGGAACGGAGCACCTTGGACGTGAAGCAGAGTTTCGAGCGCTGGACCGGCAGCCGGTCCCAGATTCAAAAAGACCCCCGAGACACCGGAGACGGTCAGAACGCCCAGCAGTTTTCGATGCTGCGGGGCCTGAACATCAAGATTTGAGGGAGCCATGTCCGACGATCATACCCCGACTTCGAATCCGCCGGCCGACCCGCCGATCTCTTCGGAGCTGGAGGCCGCCCTCGAGCAACTTCACCCGATCGCGGCGCAGATCGTGAGCCAACTGAACCACGACGATTCGGACCCGACGAAAGAGCCGTACACCATGGACCCCGAAGTCTTGGCTCTCCTGGGCCCCGGGATCGAGCAGTACATCGGTGACGAGGACTTCGAGTCGGTCATGCGGACCATGAATGCCGTGGTCGACGCGTTCAAAACCAAGCTCCAGTCCCCGCAGCTGGCGGCGAGCATTCAGCAGATCTTGGAGCAACCCCACATCAAGAAGGCCTGGACCGACCTGCGCCTGGAGCAGGACCCGGAAAAGGTGCAGCAGACCGCCCGAGAGTTCGCCCAGTTTTCGCACACCGACCAGGTCAAGAAGGCCCCCACGGGGTCCGAGGGCAAACCGAAGGGGGCCAAGAGCTTGGACGAGCTCGGCTTCCCGCGACGGCTGTGAACCTCCGCTTGTCGGCTTGACAGGGCCGCTCCGGCAGCTTAAGGGAGCCAGCTCCCGATTCCCGGGACGAGGACAGGATGTACGCGATCGTACTTGCGGGTGGAAAACAACACCGGGTGCAGCCCGGCGACCTGATCAAGGTCGAGAAGGTCGAAGGCGACGTGGGGCAGACCGTGCTCCTGGATCAGGTCTTGATGGTGGCCGGCAACGGCGACCCGCGCGTGGGCCAGCCCCGGGTCGAGGGGGCCCAGGTCGAAACCGAGATCGTCCGCCAGGGTCGGGACCGCAAGATATTGGTGTTCAAGAAGAAGCGCCGAAAGAACTACCGGCGCCTGTACGGACACCGGCAGCCCTTCACCCACCTGCGGGTCAAGGACATCAAGGTGAGCTGAAACCATGGCACACAAAAAGGGACAGGGCTCGACCCGAAACGGCCGCGACTCGAACCCCCAGTACCTGGGCGTCAAGGTGTACGCCGGCCAACAGATCCGGGCCGGAGGCATCATCGTCCGGCAGCGGGGCACCAGCATTCACCCCGGACGCAACGTGGGATTGGGGCGCGACTACACCCTGTTCGCCTTGACCGACGGGGTCGTTCGCTTCGAGCCGCACCGCGACGGCAAAAAGCGGGCGAGCGTCGTCCCCGCCGAGACCTCCGAAGGGTGAGCCTGCCGGCGCTTTCGCGCCGCATCGGCCGCTGAGGCCGGATGAAGTTCGTCGACGAAGTCCGCATCCAGGTCCGCTCCGGCAAGGGCGGGCCCGGCTGCGTGTCCTTTCTGCGCGAGAAGTTCCGGCCGCGGGGCGGACCCGACGGTGGGGAC